>NZ_JAZOUG010000317.1:0-11765 GCF_045657965.1 Treponema sp.
CCGTCAGAATCAAGACCAAGAACATCGCCAGGCTTGATTCCAATTTTTAAGATTGAATCGTCAAGGCTGACTGCAACATCACGGTCAGCCCTTGAAGTTTTCCTGTGCAGTTTTGAGTAAGTTTCGTGCCATTCAAAATCAACATAATCGATTTTTTTCCCCTTAAACTGTTCGTCATCAATTTTTCCGATAATTGCCTCAAAAATCATAAAAATCTCCGTTAAATGTGGTTTCGACAGGCTCAACCACAGTCTGTTTCTAAAACAAAAAATATCGCTGAGTGAGCGGAAGTGTTTTTGCAGGTTTGCTTACGACTGGAACTCCGTCCGCAGTAACATGGTAATTTTCAGGATCCACATCAATCACTGGAAGTGCATCGTTGAATTTCAAGTCTTTCTTGCCGATTTTACGGCAGTTTTTTACAGGCAGGCAGATTTTTTGAAGACCTAGTTTTTCAGGCAAGTTTTCGTCAATCGCCACCTGAGACATAAACGTCGCACAGGTCATGAATTTTGCTTTTCCGTAAAAAGCGAACATATTCCTGTAATAAATAGGCTGGCAGGTTGGAATCGAGGCGTTTGAATCCCCCATTTTTGAAAGGATGATTGCTCCGCCCTTAATCACCATGTCAGGCTTTGCACCAAAAAATGCCGGATTCCATAACACTAAATCTGCAATCTTCCCGACTTCAACCGAGCCGACATAATCAGAGATTCCGTGCGCAATTGCAGGATTTATCGTGTATTTTGAGACATAACGCTTTGCACGGAAATTGTCGTTTTCAGAAGAATCTTCCGGCAAGGTGCCTCGCTCTTCTTTCATTTTGTGTGCTGTCTGCCATGTACGGGTGATTACTTCTCCGACTCGCCCCATTGCCTGAGAATCGCTCGACATTATGCTCAACGCTCCCATATCGTGAAGCACATCTTCTGCAGCAATTGTCTCAGGTCGGATTCTGGAATCAGCAAAGGCAACATCTTCTTCTATTTTATTATCAAGGTGATGACATACCATCAGCATATCAAGATGTTCATCAATGGTATTTACAGTAAACGGCATTGTCGGATTTGTTGAAGCAGGGATAATATTTGGAAAACCCGCAACTTTGAGAATGTCAGGTGCATGTCCGCCGCCCGCTCCTTCTGTATGATAAGTATGTATTGTCCGTCCGTTGATTGCCTTTAAAGTATCCTCAACGCATCCCGCCTCATTTAATGTGTCTGTGTGAATGCAGACTTGAACATCGTATTTATCTGCAATCGTGAGGGCAGCATCAATCGCCGCAGGAGTTGTTCCCCAGTCTTCGTGAATTTTTAGACCGCAGGCACCCGCTTTAATCTGTGCGACGAGCTCACTTTGAGATGTTTTATTTGAGCAGTTTCCCTTTCCAAGATAGCCGATGTTCATCGGAAAATCTTCAGCAGCCTTTATCATCATCTCAAGATTCCATTTTCCGGGCGTACAGGTGGTTGCGTTCGTTCCGTCAGCAGGACCTGTTCCACCGCCAATCATCGTTGTAACACCGGAGCATAAAGCAGTTTCAACCTGCTCAGGAGAGATAAAATGAATGTGTGTGTCAATTCCGCCTGCAGTAATAATAAGACCTTCACCTGCAAGAGCTTCGGTTGCTGCCCCGACAGTCATGCCAGGCGTAACGCCGTCCATTGTGTCAGGATTTCCAGCTTTCCCAATTCCTGCGATTTTACCGTCTTTTATCCCGATATCTGCTTTGTAAATCCCAGTGTAATCAAGAATGACACAGTTGGTTATTACAAGGTCAAGGTCTCCTGATTCACGTGTCGTATTTACTGATTGTCCCATTCCATCACGCAAAGTCTTTCCGCCGCCGAATTTCGCCTCATCTCCGTAGACCGTAAAATCTTTTTCTATCTGAATCACAAGATTTGTATCTGCAAGCCTGATTTTATCTCCAGTCGTAGGACCGTACATTGCGGCATATTTTTTTCCGTCGATTTTATAACTCATTTTCCAGCCTCCGCCTTTCCGCAAGTCAAATTGTTCAGACCGTAGATTTCAGATTTTCCGCCAAAAGAGCAAAGTTGAACGGTCTTTTCCTCACCCGGCTCAAAACGCACGCTCATTCCAGAAGGAATATCAAGCCTATATCCAAAAGCGGATTTTCTGTCAAACGAAAGCATTCTATTGACCTCAAAAAAATGAAAATGAGAACCCACCTGAATCGGACGGTCTCCCATATTCTTCACGCAAACCTGAATCGTTTTTCTTCCCTTATTGAGCTCAATTTTCTCATTACACGAAATGATTTCACCGATTTTCATAGTGCCACCTCAAGATACAGCTGTTTCCGCCACTTCACGAATCGGGTTATGAACGGTTACAAGTTTTGTTCCATCCGGGAAAGTTGCTTCAACCTGAACTTCGTTTATCATTTCTGCAATTCCATCCATAACGTCATTTACGGTTAAAATCTTTGCTCCTTCTCGCATAAGTTCAGTTACACTTTTTCCATCGCGGGCAAGTTCCATTAGTTCAGAAGATATATAAGCAACTGCTTCAACATAATTTAGTTTCAACCCGCGCTCTTTCCGCCTTTGAGCGACAAATCCCGCATAACTCAAAAGAAGTTTTTCTGTTTCTCTTGGTGTAAGTTTCATAAAAAATCTCCGTCAACCAATAAAAAGCATAAAAAAAGCGCCGCAGATTCATTTTCCATACAGAAAACTTTCCGCGGCGCCATTGTCTATGATAATTTTTTATGTAAAGAAATTGTTGGTCAGTGTAAAAACACAGTTGATTAACAGACCGGGTTGGAGTCGGGGTTGTGACACAAACTCGCTTGAACTTGTTCACCGCGAGTTTGATGGCACGTTCCCGACGGGAAAGCCGGTCTGTTGAAAAGCCGGTTATTTTACACTGAACAAAAGTTCTGCGTAACTTGGAACCGGCCATTCACTTCCGGGAACACAGCCTTCAAGTTCATCTACGCTTTCACGCAGAGCCTGCATGTCGGCAAAGACTGTGTTCCTAAAGTAAAGTGCGTTTTTGCCTGCATCTTTTATTTCAGCAGCTCCTTCAACATCTTTTTCAAGTTTCTGGACTTCACTGTAGATTTTTGACGTGAGCGAACTGACTTTTTTGAGCAAATCGCTTTCGTAAGAATCTTCTGCACCCAGAGTCTTTTTGAGTGAAACTGAATCTGCCAGGAATTTTGCCTGTTTTGCTCCAGCCGGCAGGTAAAGCTTTTTAACCATATCAATCATCGTCAGCGCTTCAATGCTGATGATTTTTGAATAGGCTTCGTTATGAATCTCATAGCGGCTTTCAAGCTCTACATTGCTGTAAACTCCGTGTTTTTCAAACAAATCCCTGTTCTTTTTATCAAGAATCTTTGTAAGCGCTTCCGGTGTGCTTTTGAGGTTCAAAAGCCCGCGTTTTTCAGCTTCCTTGACCCATGAATCATCGTAGCCGTTTCCGTTGAAGATGATTCTCTTGTGCTCTTTGATTGTCTTAAGAATCAGCTTGTGCAAATCACCCTTGAAGTCCGAAGATTTTTCAAGTTCATCGGCAAACTGTGCAAGTTCTTCTGCAACGGCTGTGTTAAGGAAAACGTTTGCACATGCGATCGATTCGCTTGAACCGAGCATACGGAATTCAAATTTGTTTCCTGTGAATGCGAAAGGAGAAGTGCGGTTTCGGTCTGTCGTGTCCTTGTTAAAGTCAGGAAGAACGGTAACGCCAATCTGCATCTTTTCTTTTTCGTGCTTTCCGTAAGGTTTGCCGCTTTCAAGGCACTCCAGAATCTCAGAAAGTTCATCGCCTAAGAACATTGAAACGATTGCAGGAGGTGCCTCGTTTGCTCCAAGACGGTGATCGTTTCCGGCAGAAGCAACAGAAATACGGAGCAGATCCTGATACTCGTCCACAGCCTTAATCACAGCACACAAGAATAGGAGAAATTGTGCGTTGCTTTCAGGTGTGGCACCGGGATCAAGAAGGTTCTTTCCAGTGTTGGTGGAAATGGACCAGTTGTTATGTTTTCCGCTTCCGTTTACACCTGCAAAAGGCTTTTCGTGAAGCAAACATACCATGTCATGTTTTGCGGCGATTTTTTTCATTACTTCCATTGTGAGCTGGTTGTGGTCACAGGCGATGTTTGTAGTCGTAAAAATCGGTGCAAGTTCGTGCTGGGCCGGAGCAACTTCATTATGTTCAGTTTTTGCTAAGATTCCGAGCTTCCAGAGTTCTGTGTTCAAATCGTTCATGAAAGCCTGAACTCGCGGCTTAATCATTCCAAAGTAATGGTCGTCAAGTTCCTGACCTTTAGGAGATTTTGCTCCAAAAAGTGTGCGGCCGCAGAAAATCAAGTCTTCACGCTTTTCCCATGCCTTTTTGTCTACAAGAAAATATTCCTGTTCAGGTCCGACAGTTGTTTTTACTGAAGTTACATCTGGATTTCCGAACAAGTGAAGAACGCGTACAGCCTGTTTTGAAATTGCCTGCATTGAACGTAAGAGCGGTGTCTTTTTATCGAGAGCTTCTCCTGTGTATGAACAGAATGCCGTTGGAATGCACAGAACTCCGTCTTTAATAAAAGCGTACGAAGTCGGATCCCATGCTGTATATCCTCGTGCTTCAAAAGTTGCGCGAAGACCGCCAGACGGGAAAGAAGAAGCGACCGGTTCACCCTGAACAAGCTCCTTGCCTGAAAATTCCATGATTACTTTGCCTTCGCTTGAAGGTGTTATGAATGAATCGTGCTTTTCTGCAGTTGTGCCTGTAAGCGGCTGGAACCAGTGAGTAAAGTGAGTTGCACCTTTTTCAACTGCCCAGTCTTTCATTGCATTTGCAACAACATTTGCTACGGTCGGGGCAAGCTTTTCGCCGTCCTCGATTGTCTTCATCAGCTGTTTGAAAGTCTCTTTTGGAAGCCGGGCTTTCATTACAGTTTCATTAAAAACATTTTCACCAAAAATTGAAGTAACTTTGTCCATTTTTTGCTCCTGTTAACACAAAAAGGCGCTGCATTCTCTGACCGTTGTACACCAGTCAAAAAATACAGCGCCTTTGCCGTGTATTAATAAAAAAAGGTCGCAAGAATTGCCTTCCTGCGACCTCGTTGTCGTTTGATGTTTTAATTTATAGCGATATGAAAAATTTTTGTCAAGAAGGGGGAAGAAAAATATTCGCGTTTTTAGGCATAAGCATATGTTTTAATTTCTTTTAATTGTGGAGCAAGTTCTATTTTTGCATTTCTGATATCTATATCATCTTGCAAAGACATAAAGTAGCCGTCAGATAATCCGAAGAATTTAGCTAGACGTAGAGAAGTGTCTACAGTAATTTTTCTGCGGTTATGAAGAATTTCCTGAATACGGGAAGTCGGAACATTTATTTCCTGTGCCAGTTTATATGCAGAAATTCCAAGGGGAATAAGGAATTCTTCGTTCAAGATTTCTCCAATTGTTGGTGTTTCTATAAAATCAGACATAATATACTCCTAGTGGTAATCCACAATTTCTACATCATAATAATGTCCGTCTTTTTCTGTAAAACAGACACGCCACTGTTCATTTATACGGATAGAATGCTGCCCTTTTCTGTCTCCAGAAAGCTGTTCAAGATGATTGCTTGGAGGAATTCTTAAATCTTCGAGGCACTTTGCATTATCTATCATCATCAATTTGCGTAAAGCAATTTTCTGAATTGTATTTGGAAGCCGTTTAGAAAATTTTTGATTATAGATAAGCTCAGTTTCTTTATCCGTAAAACTTTTTATCATTGGTTTATTATATCTGTGTAGCGTGTATATGTCAAACGGATAATGATTTTTTTGTGTGTTACAAAAATCTCTTGACACCATTTTTACATTTCTGTAACATCATTTTATCAAAAGGCAAAGAAGCCGCAGATGATTTTTCGCACAATTGCGAAGTATTGTCTGCGGCTTTTTGTTTCTAAAACTAACTTAAAAACGACAATGAGGCCGTGTTTATGGGGATTATTCTCTGTACGCACGGCCTTTTTTATTGGAGAAAAAAATGAAGACACTTTATGAACCTTGTTTTGAGCATGATGCGTGCGGAATCGGTGCTGTAGTTAGCATTGACGGCATTAAAAGTCACCGTGTTGTAAAAGATGCTCTTTCCATTGTAGAAAAACTTGAACACAGGGCAGGTAAAGATGCAACAGGTGAAACTGGTGACGGTGTTGGAATTTTAGTCCAGATAAGCCACACATTTTTTGAAAATTCCGCAAAAAACGGTGAAATCATTTCTTCTGACGGAAAAAAATGCTTTTCTTTAGGCGGTGAGCGCGACTACGGCGTGGGAATGTTCTTTTTTCAGAATAATGGCACTGTAGATTCTGAAAGAGCCCGCTTTGAAAAAATCTGTGCTTCTCACAGTCTCCAGTTTTTAGGCTGGCGAAAAGTGCCTGTAAACGAAAGTATTCTGGGCAAAAAAGCGCGTGAGTGCATGCCTGAAATCGCTCAGGGCATTGTTGCCCGCCCGGAAGCCTGCGAAAAAGGACTTGAATTTGACAAGCTTCTTTACAAACTCCGCCTTGATTTTGAAAAAGGTGACAAAACTGCTTATGTCTGTTCTCTTTCTTCCCGCACGGTCGTTTACAAGGGAATGTTTCTCGTTGACCAGCTGCGCACTTTTTATCTGGATCTTCAGTCGCCTTTGTATGAGTCTGCTCTGGCTCTGGTTCATTCGCGGTTTTCTACAAATACACAGCCAAGCTGGCAGCGCGCCCATCCGAACAGAATTATTGCCCACAACGGCGAAATCAACACAATCCGGGGAAACGCTGACCGCATGATTGCCCGCGGCGGAGAAATCGACACGAACGGAAGCGATTCTGCCATGCTCGACAACACCCTTGAATATTACATGATGAACGGACTTCCTCTCCCGCTTGCAATGATGGTTTTAGTTCCCAAGGCCTGGAGAAATGATGTTTCTGTCAGCGAAGAAACAAAGAATTTTTACCACTACTGGGCAACAATGATGGAAGCGTGGGACGGACCTGCTGCCCTTTTATTCAGTGACGGAGACCTTTTTGGAGCAACCTTAGACAGAAACGGACTGCGCCCGAGCCGCTATTACATTACAAAAGACAATATGCTCATTCTTTCAAGCGAAACCGGAGTTCTCGAAATCCCTGAAAGTGAAGTCGTAACAAAAAGCCGCCTTATGCCGGGTCGCATGCTTTTAGTTGACACAAATTCAAAAAAACTCATTTCAGACGAAGAAATCAAAGAGCGTTATTCTTCCGAATATCCTTATGGTGAATGGCTTAACCGTAATTTAATCCAGCTTTCTTCGCTTAAGATTCCTAATCAGAAAATTCCTGTTGCTTCTCAGGATGAACGCGATCTGCTTTATAAAGCATTCGGCTGGAGTCTTGAAGATGTTAACGAAATGATTCTTCCGATGGCAAAAGACGGAGTTGAGCCGACTGCTTCAATGGGATGCGACACGCCGCTTGCTGTTTTAAGTTCTAAGCATCCGCCGCTTTTTTCATATTTTAAGCAGCTTTTTGCACAGGTTACAAATCCGCCGATTGATTCGCTGCGTGAAAAAATCGTAACGGACACAACTGTTTATGTCGGAAAAGACGGAAACCTGTTAAAGCCAGAGGGCAAGAACTGTCATGTTCTTGAAATCCACAATCCGATTCTTACAGGAACTGACCTATTAAAAATTGCGGCGATTGACCAGGAAGGCTTAAGGGTAAAAAAAGTTTCGCTTCTTATAGAAAAAGAAAAGGCAGAACCGCTTGAAAAATCCCTTGATTCACTTTTTGCTCAGATTGATTCTGCTTATGCGGACGGTTTTCATATCATCATTCTTTCGGACAGGGGCGTGGACAAAGCTCATATGGCTCTTCCTTCGCTTCTGGCGGTTTCTGCGGTTGAACAGTATCTTATCCGTACAAAAAGGCGTACTGAAATTTCAGTAATTCTTGAGTCGGGAGAAATCCGTGACGTGCATCAGGCTGCCATGTGCTTAGGCTTTGGTGCGCGGGCAGTAAATCCTTATCTTGCCCATGAATGTATTGCTGAACTTATCGACAAAAAACTTCTGGACAAGGATTATCACACTGCGATTGACGATTACAACAGGGCTTTGATGAACGGAATCGTAAAAATTGCTGCAAAAATGGGAATCTCCACTGTTCAGTCGTATCAGTCGGCCCAGATTTTTGAAGCAGTCGGAATCAGCGAAGAGGTAATCCAGAAATATTTTACAAATACGGTTTCAAGAATCGGCGGCATTACGCTTAAAGAAATTGCAGAGGATATGGAATATCATCATAAAAGAGCTTTTGGAGGGGAAGGTCTTCCCCTCGCTCCAGCTGCTGACGCATCTTCCGCTACCCCTTCGAGCGGGGACACGCGCGAGTTTGCTGAGCAAACTCGATTACAGCGCCCCGTTGATAACAGGCTGATAAAACTTGACCCTCTTGGAAACCACAAGTATAAGTTCAGTGAAAATGCGGAAGAACACATTATTACTCCCGAGCTTATTTCACTTTTGCAGGAATCGACACAGAAAGGCGATTATGCAAAGTTTAAGGAATATATTGAACTTGCAGAACGGCAGGAAAAGGCTTTTACAATCCGTGACCTTCTTGATTTTAAGTATGATAAAAACGGCGGCATTCCGCTTGAGGAAGTTGAAAGTGTAGGAGAAATTGTAAAGCGGTTTAAGACAGGTGCCATGAGTTACGGCTCAATCAGTGAAGAAGCGCACAAATGCATGGCTGAGGCAATGAACCGTCTGCATGGAAAAAGTAATTCAGGTGAGGGCGGAGAAAATCCTGAGCGTCTTAAAAGCATTTATAATTCAGCAATTAAACAGGTGGCTTCAGGCCGTTTTGGCGTTACAGAAGAATATCTTTTGAGTGCCGAAGAAATTCAGATAAAAATGGCACAGGGAGCAAAACCGGGTGAAGGCGGACATCTTCCTGGAAAAAAAGTACATCCGTGGATTGCAAAAACCCGATATGCGACAACCGGAGTGAGCCTTATTTCTCCGCCGCCTCATCACGATATTTATTCAATAGAAGATTTGGCACAGCTTATTTATGACTTAAAAAATGCAAACCGCAGTGCAAAAATAAGCGTAAAACTTGTAAGTGAAGCCGGTGTCGGTACAATTGCGGCTGGAGTTGCAAAGGCAGGAGCCGGGGTCATTTTGATTTCAGGACACGACGGAGGAACTGGGGCAGCTCCTCTTTCTTCGATTCACAGTGCGGGGCTTCCGTGGGAAATGGGCTTAAGCGAAGCTCATCAGACGCTTTTAATGAACGGACTTCGTTCAAAAGTAAGGCTTGAAACAGACGGAAAACTTCTTACCGGACGTGATGTTGCCGCAGCCTGTCTTTTGGGAGCACAGGAATTCGGTTTTGCGACTGCACCTCTTGTTGTAATGGGCTGCCGCATGCTCAGGGTCTGCCAGAGCGACAAATGTCCTTTCGGAATTGCAACTCAGGACAAAAAATTGCGCGCAAACTTTAAGGGAAAGGCAGAATACGTAGAAAACTTTATGCGTTTTATTGCACAGAATCTGCGCGAAATCATGGCAAAACTCGGTGTTCGTACAATCGAAGAAATGTGCGGAAGAACAGATTTGCTTAAGGTTAAGGAAAACATTCACTCAGAAAGAAGCCGCCTGCTGGATTTGAGCAGAATACTGGGAAATGTGACATGTGATAAGGAAGATGTGATATGTGATATGACGGTGAATGCTGGTTGTCGGGATAATTTCTCTGAACTTTCGGGTACTCTTGATGAAAGAAACCTGCTGCCGGAGTTTTTGAATGCTTTGAGGGGGAGCGGTTCAGGCACAGCCTTCACCGAGACTCGTTCAAAACCTGTCTCACAGGATTTGCCCCTTACGGGTCGCTCCCTATACCCCTGTCAACTTTCAATTTCCTCGACCGATCGTACTGCCGGCACAATTCTTGGAAGCGAAATCCAGAAAAAATACGGGAACTCGCTTTCTGACGATACTTTCACAGTGCGTTTTACGGGCGGAGCGGGACAGTCTTTCGGGGCCTTCATTCCTAAGGGGCTCACGCTTGTTCTTTCTGGCGATGCGAACGACGGACTTGGAAAGGGCTTAAGCGGTGGAAAAATTGTCGTTAAAAAAGCAGCTGGTTTTGAGGGAGAGGCAGAAAAAAATATTATCACCGGAAACGTCGCTTTGTTTGGTGCCACCAGCGGCTCTGCTTTTATAAACGGAATTGCAGGGGAAAGATTCTGCGTCAGAAACAGTGGGGCAGTCGTTGTTGCCGAAGGCTGCGGAGATCACGGGCTTGAATACATGACAGGCGGAAAGGCCGTAATCTTAGGCGAAACAGGAAAAAATCTGTGTGCGGGAATGAGCGGCGGCGTTGCATATATTTTAGATGAAAATCATACGCTTTATAAAAAACTCAACACTGAACTTGTAAAAATGTACGACCTCTGTGAAGAAGTGACTGTCCTTAATGATAAAACTGACGAAGAGGAACTTCATTCTCTTATCGAACAGCACGAAAAAGAAACCGGAAGTGAACTTGCAGAAAAGATTCTTGGCAGCTGGGAACATTATAAAAACTGCTTCAAGAAAATCATTCCGAATGATTATCTGCGGGTAATTAACGAAGGCAGAGCATAGGGGCAAAAAAATGGGTTTTAAAGATGAATGCGGTGTTGCAGGAATTTACGGGGCGGAAAATGCTTCAAGTCTTGCGTATTTTGCCCTTGTTTCGCTGCAGCACCGCGGACAGGAAAGTGCGGGGATTGCCGTAAGTGACGGAGAAAAAATTGCATTAAAAAAAGAAACCGGGCTTGTAAGTGACATTTTTTCTCAGAAAGATTTTGAAAACCTTAAAGGAAACATAGCAGTTGCTCATGTGCGTTATGCAACGGCAGGCGGACGAACAATTGAAAATGCCCAGCCTTTTTTAAACTCTTTTAAGAACGGTTCGATTGCACTTGCTCATAACGGTCAGCTGGTAAATCACTCTAAAATCCGGGAAGAACTTGAAGACTCCGGCTGTACTTTTTCATCTTCAAGCGACAGCGAAGTAATCTTAAAACTGATTGTGCGTAAGTTTGTCGAAAAAGGCGGTCATCTTGGAAAGAAAACGGACGCTCAGACTTCTCTGCACGGTCAGGCGGAAGAAAAACTTTTTGTTGATTCAGTGATTGCGGCTGTAAAAGAAATAAAAGGCTCGTTTGCCCTGTGCATCATGACAGAAAATATGCTGATAGGCGTGCGTGACCCGGATGGAATACGCCCGCTGTGTCTGGGAAGCCTTGATTCTGGATTTATCATTGCCTCAGAGTCCTGTGCCATTGATGCTGTGAACGGTCAGTTTTTTCGTGATATTGAGCCGGGTGAAATTGTCGTGATTAACAGGGACGGACTTAGTTCAATAAAATATGCAGAGCAGAAAAAGCAGACCTGCATTTTTGAATATGTTTACTTTGCGCGTCCTGACTCTGTGATTGACGGGATTTCTGTTCAGGAAGCACGTTACCGAATGGGCGAAGTGCTTGCAAAAGAATCGGCGGTTGAAGCTGATGTTGTAATCGGGGTGCCGGACTCAGGAATTGGGGCGGCTTTAGGCTATTCAAAGAAGAGCGGGATTCCTTATGTGACAGGAATTATAAAAAATAAATACATCGGCAGAACTTTTATCGCACCGACTCAGGCTGAACGCGAGGCAATGGTTTTTGTGAAGCTGAATGCAATTAAAAGTGACCTTGAAGGAAAGCGCGTAGT
>NZ_JAZOUG010000318.1:0-24994 GCF_045657965.1 Treponema sp.
AAATGAACCTGTAATGCCGCGTTCAAGCACGTTTTTAAGGACTGTAAATGCACCTTTGCCGCCCCAGCCTAAAACTGCACGACCGCCCTGCTGATAAAGATCTGTAAGGCGTACTGATTTTGAAGTATACAAAAAACACCCTCTGGCACGTTTTACAGTGCCAAAGCGTGAGAAAATCTCTCTGGAAAGTTCGTTTACTGTCATCTAAAAAATTTTCCGCCTTTATCTGCGCTTAAATTACAGTTTGCTCAATTTTTCCGAAACAAGCTTTGTTGCAACACCAGGATTTGCTTTTCCCTGACTTGCCTTCATTACCTGTCCCATAAGCCAGCCGACAACATTTGTTTTACCGCTCTTATAATCTGCGACCGCCTTAGGATTATCAGCGATGACTTTATCAACAATTGCTTCGATTGCTCCTGTATCAGTGACGCTTTCCATTCCTTCAGCCTTGATGATTTCAGCAGGCATTTTTCCGCTTTCAAGCATTTTACCGAATACGGTTTTGCCCTGAGCAGAAGTGATTTTTTTGTCTGCAATGGCATTTACAAGCTCGGTAATGTGTTTTGGAGTAATACTTACTTCGCCGATTGTAATGTTCTTTTCGTTGAGGACAGCAAGAAGCTCAGCCAGAATCCAGTTTGCAACTTTTTTGACGTCTTTTGCGCCCTTTGCAGCTTCTTCAAACCACAAAGAAAGCTCGCGTGTGCTTGTCAAAGTTTCAACATCGAAATCTGAAAGACCGTAATCTTTTTTGAGACGGGTACGTTTTGCTTCAGGAAGTTCTCCGACACGGCTTCCGGCACGTTTGATTAAATCTTCGCTTACGCTGAAAGGCTTGATGTCCGGCTCAACGACAAAGCGGTAGTCAACGAATGAGTTTTTGGTTCGCTGAACGACAGTCTGACCTTTTGCTTCGTCCCAGCCCATTGTAACTTTAAAGCCTGCATTGAATTCCTGACGGTCGTTCTGAAATTCTTCAAGCTGGCGTTTTGCTTCGTATGTACAAGCCTCACGGATTGCCTTGAAACTGTTTAAGTTTTTGATTTCAGAAATCGGTGTGTGATAAAGTTTTCCGTCTTCCCATACATTGAGGTTGATGTTTGCATCGCATCGCATGTTTCCTTCTTCAAGGTTACCGTTTGTTACACGGACATAGCGCAAGATTTCCTGAACAGTCTGCATAAAAAGAGCTGCTTCATCAGGAGAAGACATATCAGGTTTTGTTACAATTTCGATAAGAGGAGTGCCTGAGCGGTTGTAGTCAATGTAAGAGTGAGCGCCCTGTAAGTGAAGGCTTTTTCCTACGTCCTCTTCCAAATGGATTCGCTCGATTCTGACACGGCGGTATTTGTTATCGATAATGCAGTTTTCGCCCTTAAAGTTATTCGGTCTGTGTTTTGAGCCACCGGCCTGCTCTTCTTTTGGAAAGTGAGCGAGCGGCAAATCAACAAAGCCGTCTGTACAGAGCGGAATATCGTACTGAGTAATCTGATAGCCTTTTGTAAGGTCCGGATAAAAATAGTGTTTGCGGTCAAATTTTGTAAAACGTGCGATATTACAGTTTAAGGCAAGGCCAGCCACAGCACCAAGTTCAACATAACCTTTGCTGATTCTAGGCATTGCTCCAGGTAAACCGAGACAGACCGGGCAGACTCTGGTATTTGGCATACCGCCGTAACGGTTTTCGCACGCACAGAAAGCCTTTGTATTTGTTAAAAGCTGGGTGTGGATTTCGCACCCGATTACAATTTCGTATTTATCGATAGCCATTTATTTATTCTCCTTTACAGGGATGCCGCAGGCCTTATGGTCTTCTTCCCAAGCCTGAGCAATCTCAAGAAGCTTAACATCATCGAACATTTTTCCTGCAAACTGAATTCCAACCGGCATCTGTGAAGAGGCTTTATTTTCTTTTGAAGTAAAGCCTGCCGGAACTGAAATAGAAGGAATTCGTGCGAGGTTTACAAATACTGTGTAAAGGTCGCTCAAATACATTGCAAGAGGGTCGTCATATTTTTCGCCGAGACGGAAACTTGCTGTAGGACAGGTCGGACAGAGAATCAAATCGTAAGATTCGAATAATGCAGCAACTTCGCGCTGAATGCGGGCACGAATGCTCATGCCTTTTTTGTAGGTTGTGCCTGAAAACTGCTCTGAAAGAACATAGTTTCCGATAATGATTCGGCGTTTAACTTCCGGTCCAAAACCTTTGCTTCGGGTATCGATGTAAAGCTGATCATAGCCTTTTTGATTATCAACACGGTTTCCGTAGCGGATTCCGTCAAAACGTGAAAGATTAGAAGCAGCTTCTGAAAGTGCAATTACATAATAGGAAGCAATAGAAGCTTCGAGAACCGGCAAATCTACGGTTTCGATTTTTGCACCTTTAGAAACAAACCATGCTTTTGTATCTTCAAAAACTTTTTTAACGTCCTGATCAAGGCCTTTTGCTTCTTCGAACTGCTTTGGAACTGCAATTTTGAGGGAAGAAAAGTCTTTGTAAGCAGAAAGTTCTGCAAGATTTTCTGAACGAGGTAAATCTGCACTTGTGTCATCATAAAAATCAACACCGCTCATAGCAGAAAGAGGAATAGCAATATCTTGTGGAGTATGACCGAGAACACCAACCTGATCCAGAGAAGAGCCGTAAGCAACAACGCCCCATCTTGAAAGAACTCCGTAAGTTGGCTTAAGGCCATAAATGCCGCAGTAGCTTGCAGGCAAACGGACAGAACCGCCTGTTTCAGTTCCAAGACCAAAAAGTGCCTGATTTGCACTGACTGCCGCAGCAGAACCGCCTGAAGAACCGCCAGAAACGTAATCGCGGTTAATAGGATTTCGGGTTGCTCCATATGTTGAATACTCTGTAGAAGAGCCCATTGCAAATTCGTCCTGATTGCAGCGGCCTAAAGGAATTGCTCCTGCTTCTACAAGGCGGGCAATTACAGTTGCATTATATGGAGCTACATAGCCTTCAAGAATTTTTGAAGAACATGTAAGTTTATGCCCCTTACTTGAAATATTGTCTTTGTTTGCAAAAGGAAGACCAAGTAGAGGCTTTGACTTATAAAGTGATTCGATTGTTCCGTTTGCGCGGGCTTCGGCAATTTCTGCATCAGCTTTTTTTGCACATTCGATTGCGTCCCCGTAAATTTCGAGGAAGGCATTAAGAGGTTTTTCTGATTTCTGGTCAGCAGTAAAAGTTTCGATGGAAGACTGAACCAGTTTTTCACTTGTTGTTTCACCGCTTTTAAGTGCGGCAACAGTTTCTTTTATTGTGTAATACATGATTATGCTCCCTCACCCAGAACTTTCGGTACCTGGAAATATCCGTCCATGAATTTGTCTGTAATTTTTTTAACATCAGGAATATCAAGACCTGCAACAATAGTGTCCTCGCGGAGCTTTTCTGCTTCGGTTGAAGGATATGCATCATATGGATTTTCAGAATCGTCGTATTTTGAAAGAATATCGAAGTAGCCTACGATTTCATCAACCTGCTTTTTAAGGGTTGCCATGTCTGTGCTCTCTGGAGAAAGGCGTGAGAGCTGCAAAAGATTTTCTAAAGTTGTTTCGTCAACAGTTTTCATGCTTACATTTTAACGAAAAGCGGTATTTTGTGGAATATGTACTTAATGGAGAAAAAATCTACTTATGTTTTGTAATTTTTAATGAAATTCCAAGTATTGAATCACGGGAATTTGCACGCGGCATATTTTTAAGACTTATGCAGATAACCGGAGCATAACTTTTCATGTGATAAGAAAAATCATAACCGAGTGCAAATTTAAAGCCGTTTCCCCATTTTGTGCTTTTTATATCATCTTCATTATCATACGAAATAAAATCAGTTCTTCTGCCGATTGCATAATCAGTTGAAAAATAAAGACCGCCTAAATTCGGATACACTCTGAAGCCGGAAAGAAATGCATAATCGATAAGATTGATATGATCCGACCCGCGCCACCTGAAATCAAAGGCAGAATCAACACCAAGTTCAAAAATTACATTTTCATGAAAAGGAAGAAGAAATAAAACATCGCTGATTATTACTGCCTGATTTGAGTCCCCTAAAGCTTTATTTCTGCTTTTTACTGAATCAGAACCATAAAAAAAATATCCTGACCCGAATCCGATTTCAAAGCCGGTTTTTGCAAAAGAAGGAAATGTAAAAATTGAAAATAATACAAATAAAATCAGTAAATTTTTCTTCATAATGTAAGTATCGGCATAACTTTACCGTTTGTTGTATCAAAAATCTGCTGCTTAAGCCGGTTAAAATCATTTTGTGCAATCTGGCCTTTGATTGAAATCAGCTCACCGAAATCTTCGCTCACTTCGTAAAGCGTGAAATTTTCAAAAATCTTTTTTACGACCTGATACTGCTGATAATCGCAGGAAAGAGAAAATCCGCTCTTTTCGACAAATTCTTCAAATTCTGCCGCTGCAAGAACGTTCTTAACTCCATCCCCGTACGCGTGAACCAGGCCGCCTGTTCCGAGCAAAGTTCCGCCAAACCAGCGCGTAATCGTTACCAGAAGATTCGTAGCCCCGCTTCCTTTTAAAACATCAAGCATGGGCCGTCCTGCAGTACCAGAAGGCTCTCCGTCATCGCTCATTCCCATAATTTCTGCATTTTTTCCGCATATAAAGGCATGACAGACATGAGTTGCGTCCGGATATTTCTTCTTCTGGCTTTTTATCTTTTCACGAACTTCTTCCTGTGACTCAATCAGGAAAAGTTCCGAAAGAAAACGGGAGCCCTTGATGATTTCTTCGCACGAAACGTATTGTTTAGGAATTTTCAATTTCAGAGCTTCCGTTTTTAATTTCTTCATAAAGTACAGGAACCGTCAGATAAATCCGGATTGCTGCTGTATAAAGATTGACAAAATAGGCAATACTGATAATAAAAGCCAGAACTGACATGGCAGAATACTTTTCTTCAGGAATAAAATTTGAAATCACTGCCAGAAAAGCAGCGATTAAAAGCTGTTTTCCGCCCGCACGAAGAGCGAACACGATCAGTCTGATGACATTTTTGTGCATCATTTCTGCACTTTTTCTGAAAACTTCAATAATTTTAAGATTAGGATTATCAAAGTGAAGATGAAAAACAAATACAAAGCGGATAAGTATAATCAGTGCAAGAACAAAAAGAACAGCAAGGAAAAATCCTGTAAAAATAAGAATACCTGCAGCTAATGAAGAAACAAGTTCTGGATTTTCAGTTACATTCTGCAGTGAATCTATGGAAGGTGCCTCTAAAGAAAAATCAGGAAAAATTTTAATGTAAATAAATTTTGCCAAAAAGCGGGAAATTAAAGCAAGTAAAGCTATAAATGCGCCAAAAACTGCAATAACTTTACCGGCAGGATTAATTTTTTTAAATCCGATAAAAATATAACCAAGATTTGTGTTTTTACGCCGTGTCATCTGTAAAAGCATTACGGTAAATCCAAACTGAAAAGTAAGCCAGACACAGATTGCAATAAATGCCAGTACAAAAACATAAAAACTTAATGTAAAGCCATCAGCACCACTCTGAAATAAACGCATAGCAGGCGAAAGAATGACAAATGAAACTAGCATTTCCAGCACCGACATAAATAACAGTGCATACATAATTTTGCCGATATATTGAGAAGAAATCTGATTCAGTTTAACCATGAGGTGTTTTATATTCATTTTATAATCCAAGCTCCAGCTGAACGCCGTCCACTTTAATGCTTTCAACTTCGTGGGTGCTTAAGCGTACGCCCTGAGTCTTCAGACCCTTTTCTTCAAATTCCTGAGCCTTGAACTTTTCTTCGGTAATTTTCATTCGAGGTTTTTTGACATAATTGAGCGTAAATGTAAATTTTTCGCGCGTGTCAATATGGAGCACTTCCATTCCGTCCGGGGCTAAAAAGTAATCGCGGTTCATAATCCAGCTTGGGATTCGGCAGCGTTTGATTGAAGCGTAGCCTGTCTGCGGGTCGCGGAAAATGACTGTAAAGAGAACTTTGCTGATGATTTCTTTTTCGGCAATGTCGCAGTACCACATTCCTTTGTCGATGAAGACTTTTGAAGGAACATCGGTGACTGTGTAAAGACCGTTGCGGCGTACGTAAAGAATTCTGTCGTATGGCGAGACTTTTTTGATTTCAGTTCCGCCTGAAACATTGATTCCAAGATAGCCTTTTTCGTCGTATCGAAGACTCTGGTCAGATTTTGCGACTTCACGAACATCCACAGCATTGAATTTTTTAATCTGAGTGTGGCGCGCAAGTTCTTTCTGCGGGAATTTTGCAAGCATGCCTTCAAGATAGTCTATTGCACATTCTGTAAGGTGCTTGAGCTTTCGTGCGATTTCCTTCAACTTTGCGTTGATTTCCTTGACTTCGGCACGGTTTTTGTTGATATCGTAAAGCGAGATTCTGCGGATTGGAATTGTGAGCAGGTGGTCAACATCTTCTTTTGAAATCGGGCGTATAAGCTCGTCTTTGAACGGCACGAAACCGTCAACAACGGCCTTAACAACGGCTTCCTGAGTCTTCATTTCTTCTATTCTTTTGTAGATTCGCTCTTCAATGAAGATTCTCTCAAGCGTGCGCAGGTGAAGTTTGTCTTCGAGCTGGCCTCGTTCAAATTCAAGTTCATCTTTGATGATTCCTGTGAGTTTTCCTGCGTAGTATTTGATAATTTCTGTTGCCGTCATGGCGACAGGCATGTTGTCCTTGATTACCAGCATCTGGCAGGAAATCGTTTTTTCGCAATCGGTGTAGGCGTAGAGCGAGTCGATAACATCTTTTGAATAAACACCGCGAGGAAGCTTGATTTCGATTTCGCAGTAGTCGGTAGAATAATCTTCGACAGAGCTGATTTTGATTTTACCGGCTTTGTAAGCTGCATCGATTGATTCGAGCAGTGATTTTGAGTCTGTGTCGAGCGGAAGTTCAGTGATGATGATTTTCTTTTCGTCGGAAGTATCGAACTTGGCGCGCGAAATGATTTTACCGTTTCCGTCGTTGTAATTTGAAACATCGATTAAACCGCCGGTCGGTGCGTCCGGATAAATCTGGAAATCTTCGCCTTTAAGACATTTGATTTCAGCATCAATAACTTCTTTTATATTGTATGGAAGAATCTTAGTGCTCATGCCGACCGCAATTCCCTCGGCTCCCATAATGAGGGCTACTGGAATCTTAGTGCGGTAAACTTCCGGCTCCGTGCTTCGGCCGTCATAGTTTGGAATGTAGTGAGTAATCGCCGGGTTTGTAACAAAAAATTCCTTTGCCAGCGGATTGATTCGGCATTCGATGTACCTGCCTGCCGCCGCCGTAGCACCAGTAATCAGGTTTCCGAAGTTTCCCTGCTTTTCAAGGAAGATACTGATCCACTTGAACTTAGGCTCTTTCTGTGCAAAAAGGCCTTTGTTCGCCATCGTGACCACAGCCCCGTAAATTGAAGCATCACCGTGCGGGTGATAGCGCATAGTCTGACCGACGACATTGGCAACCTTCTGAAAGCGGCCGTCGTCCATCTCAAAAAGAGTATGAATGATACGCCTCTGAACAGGCTTGAGACCGTCTTCAAGGTCAGGAATCGCCCTGTCACGGATAACATAAGAAGCGTATTCAATAAAGTTTTTGTCGAATAAATTTTTTACAAATGCCATAATGTTTTCCTACACATCAATTTCCGCGTTGCTCAGCAAATGTTCCTCGATGAATTTCCTTCGTTCGGGGGTGTTTTTACCCATATAGAACGAAAGCAGCTGAGGGATGATTTTCAGCTGGCTGACTTCTACCGGCGTTAAGTGCATTGTTTCCGGGGCGATAAACTGCTCGAATTCTTCCGGGTTGATTTCACCAAGACCTTTGAAGCGGTTGACCTCACAGCCCTTGCCAAGTTTTTTCTGTGCCGCGTCGCGCTCTGCCTCACTGTAGCAGTAGATGTTTTCTTTTTTGTTTCGTACGCGGAAGAGCGGAGTTTCCAAAATGAAGACTCTGCCGCTTGTGACCAGTTCCTCAAAATATCCTAAGAAGAATGTAAGCACCAGATTTCTGATGTGGAAGCCGTCGTTATCGGCATCGGTTGCGATTACGATTTTGGCGTATTTGAGGTTTTCTACTGAGTTTTCGATTCCGAGAGCCATCATCAGCTGGTAAAGCTCGTCGTTCTTGTAGATGTCGCTCTGCTTTTTGCCGTACATATTTTCAGGCTTTCCGCGCAGTGAGAAGATTGCCTGATAGTCGGCGTTGCGTGAGTGCGTCATCGTGCCCGAAGCAGAATCACCCTCGGTAATGAAAATCATTGAATTCTCGCCTTTTTTACCGTCCTGAACAAAGTAGCGGCAGTCCTTTAATTTCGGAATGCGAATACTGACTTTCTTGGCGTTTTCTTTTGCCTGCTTTTTGACGCTTGAAAGCTCGGTGCGGAGTTTTTCGTTGGCTTCGATTTTTGCCTTAAGCCGTTCTGCTGCCTTTGGATTTTTATGAAGCCAGTTGTCAAGGCCCGACTGAACTTCACCAACAATCCATGAACGGATGTCGGTGTTTCCGAGTTTGTTTTTGGTCTGGCTTTCAAAAACCGGGTCTTTTACTTTTACTAAGATTGCAGCCGTGATTCCTTCGCGGATATCTTCTGATTTATAAGATGACTGGAAAAAGTCGTTTACGCCTTTGATAAAGCCTTCTTTAAAAGCTGTAAGGTGTGTTCCGCCGTCAGAAGTGTACTGGCCGTTTACGAATGAAAAATAGTTTTCGCCGTAAGCGTTTGTGTGGGTGAAAGCGAACTGAAGGTGCTCTCCTGTGTAACTTCCGATTGGGTAGATTGTTTCAGATTCAAGTTCTTTCGTAAGAAGGTCTAAAAGTCCGTTTTCACTTGCAAATTCTGTACCGTTCAGGCGGATTGTAAGACCTGAGTTAAGATAGGCGTAGTTCCACATTCGCTTTTCGACAAATTCCATGTTGAACGAATATTTGCCGAAGATTTTTACGTCAGGAACGAATTCAAAATAGGTTCCGTTCTTTGTGCCGGGCTTTACAGCTCCCGATTTGTTTGTCTGGAGCTTTCCTTCGTTAAAGACTGCTTCAACGCATTTTCCGTCACGGATGGAAATGACGCGGAAATAGCTTGAAAGTGCGTTTACGGCCTTGGTGCCGACACCGTTCATGCCGACAGAGAACTGGAAGACGTCGTCGTTGTATTTACCGCCGGTGTTGATCTGAGAAACACAGTCCACGACTTTTCCGAGCGGGATTCCCCGTCCGTAGTCACGCACTTTTACGCGGTTTTCTTTAATTTCAACATCGATTTTGCTTCCGAATCCCATGATGAATTCGTCGATTGAGTTGTCGATAATTTCTTTGAGAAGAATGTAAATACCGTCGTTCTGATTTGAGCCGTCACCGAGCCGGCCGATGTACATTCCTGAACGAAGTCGGATATGCTCAAGTGCGTCCAGGTGCCGGATTTTGTCATCAGAGTAATCAGCAGCCGTAACTTCTTTTTTTGCCACGCCCGCATTCGGGTCAGCTTTTTTTGCCGCTTCAAGTTTTTTTTCGGCTTCTGCTGTTGCTTTTTTGTCGAGTGCGCGTTCTTCTACGCTTCCTTTTGGTGCTGCAGTTTTTTTTGCTTTTGCGACAGTCTTTGCGTTGTCCCACGCACGGAAAGTTCCTTCTTCATCGATTCCTGCGACAGGCTTTTTTGATTTAGAAGAAACCACAGATTTCACAGATGACACAGATTGTGTTTTTTCTTTATCCGCAGTTTTTTTTACCGCAGATTCTTTTTCAATTTTTGCTGCTGTCTTTTTTACAGTTGATTTTTCAGACGATGATTTAGCCACAGCCGTTTTTTTAACTACTGCGCCTTCTTCTTTTTTAATTCCACCCATAACATAGAATTATAAAGTATTTTTTTTTATTTGAAAATAGTTTCATTTATCATCATCGTCTTTTTCATCTTCTGACATTTCTTCATCAATTCCAGAACGGTTACGAAGATACTGAAAATACGAATATCCTTTTTTATTACACCTTGCAATTAAATCCAGATCTTTCTGCCCGAGTTCCAGTTCAACAGCTTTTGAAAGATAATCAGCTGCTTCATTATTATTTTTATTCTCAAAATTAATCTGAGAAACTGCAATATATGCAAGATATTTTTCTCCGGGAAGTTCAGCTGCTTCTAAAGCTTTGTCAAAATATTTTTTTGCTTTACTCTTTCCCCCGCCGGCAATTCCAGGTGCATAAAAGCACCAGTTTCCAAGAGCAACAAGTGATGAAGCACGATTTTTGTTTATTTCAATTGATTTTTCATAATAACCTTTGACTTTAAATCCGTATAAAAGGGTTGCAGGCACAGAACGGGTCATATAATAGGCTGTAACATCACCTGTAAACTGATAAAGCCATTCGCTTACAGGCTTTTTTTTGTGACTGTCTATGCAAGCAGTATTTTTTTTCATCTGATTTTTAATCTGTGTTCGAAGTTCTTTTTGATTTCCTGTCGAGTTAAGAGAATGTTCGTAATATTCAAGCAGGTACAAACTTTCAAGAATACATTCTTCCTGTTCAAAATCAACTGCATGTTCTGCAAGTTCACTAAGTGCCGATTCTTTTAACTGAAGAATCTCGTTAAAGGCAGTTTCATCATCTTCACTTTTGAGCAGAACACGGTATGAGACGAAATCCTCAACTTTCTGAACTGTGTAATCAGAAATTACACCCTCACCAGAAAGAAATTCTACAAAAAAAGAAAAAATCAGTAAAAAAGTAAAAATACGTTTTTTCATATCAATTTAAAAAAATTCAAGTAAATCTAAAGTTACAAAACTAATCCTTCACAACCATCAGCTGGCTTTCCTGATATTTTGGTAAAAACCGTTTGATGCCGCTGTTCTCAAAACTTACCGTAATTCCGTATTCTCCTTCATCGTTTATCGTTGTATTTGCAATAATTCCATAGCCGTATTCATCATGATAGATTTTTGCACCACGATAATATTTACGTCTGACAGGATCCTTTTCTATATCCGGATGACTTAAGCCCCGCTCTCCGTAATCACCTCCATGAAATCCGCTTTTACGGTAACTTGACGGCAAATGTCCGATTGCTTTCACACCTTCCGTTCCCATTTCAAGAAGAAACGGACTTGCTTTCATATATTCAATACGGCCATACATACGGCGCACGGCACAGCTGGTAAGATAAAGTTCGTTTTTTGCACGTGTTATTCCAACATAACAAAGCCGGCGTTCTTCTTCCATCTCTTCTTCATCATCTCCATTACGCGGAAACACGCCTTCTTCCATACCGGTCATCACTACACGGTTAAATTCCAGTCCCTTTGTATTGTGAAGCGTAATCAAAGTGACAGCATCATCAGAAACTTCTTCATCAGCATTTGAAAGAGTCCGGTCAAGCTGAATATTATCAAGAAAATCCAGAAGTCCCTGACGGGCAAGCGGATATGGGATAGCGGAGTTTGCAAGTTCCTGTATATTTTCTGTACGGAAAGTATGTTCATCTTTATCACGCTCTTCATAATAAGAAAGAAGGCCGGATTTTTTTGCTATTGCTTCGATAAGTTCTGCTAAAGTCCGTTTAGTTTCGCGTTTTTTAAGTTCATCCGAAGAATTATTCTCTTCAAGAACCTCAGATGCCAGTTCGCTGCCGGCAGTTGTTTCTTCTCCAAAGAGAGATTCAATTTCTTCGATAAGTTCTGTAAATTTTGCAGTTTCTGATTTAGATTTTCCGGAAAGACGGGGAATCATAAACCGGCAGGCAGCAATTATATCATTCTGTTCAAAATTCTGAATTACACTGCCGTTTTCTGACAGTGTTTTTGCTTCATTTTGAGCACAGCTGACAATATTTTCCTGTGTTTTGTTTCCGATTCCACGCGGAGGCTTATTTATAATTCTATGAAAGGCGATTTCATTTCTGTGATTTGCAATCAGTTCAAGCCAGGCCACAATATCCTTAACTTCTTCACGTTCAAAAAATTTAAGAGAACCGACAATCTGATACGGAATTTTTTTACGCACAAATTCGCTTTCAAAACCCATTGACTGTGCATTTGTACGGTAAAGAATAGCCCAGTCACTATAAGGGACTCCCATAGCATGCGATTTCTGTACTAAATCTGCACAGAAATGTACTTCATCATCCTGATTCGGCAAAAAAGCAAGTACAGGTGTTTTTCCGCTTCCCCGCTCAGCACGAAGAGTTTTTCCAAGACGGCCGGAATTATTTTTTATCACATTATCTGCAAGCGAAAGAATTTCACTCGTAGAACGGTAATTTGATTCAAGGCGGACAATTTTAGTTCCTGTAAAAATTTTAGGAAAATTCAGAATATTCTGAATTTCAGCACCACGGAACTTATAAATCGACTGGTCATCATCACCGACAACACAAATGTAATTTCCACTATTTTCGTTTAATCCGGAAAGTGCTTCAAGAAGTTTGAACTGAGCTACATTCGAATCCTGATATTCATCTACCATTATTACACGAAACCGGCTGTACATTTTCTCACGGAGTGAAGCATTTTCTTTTAACGCAAGATACGGAAGCAGAATCAAATCACCAAAATCAACATTACCAGTCAAACGGAGACGTTTTTCATATGCAGCATACATTCCGGCAAAATCAGCCGGATTCAAAAATTCATCTCTTGATAATAATTCTTCACTGTCAGGAAGCAGACAATAATCTTTTGCCAGAGAAATTTTCCGTGCATAAGAAGCCGCTTCTTTTTTAGTCAATTTCGGTTCGATTTTCTGGATAAGTGACACTACATCATCATCATCGTATACTGTAAAATTTGGATTAATTCCTGCATCCTCAGCATATACACGTAAAAACCATGCTCCGAATGAGTGAAATGTCTTTATCTGTGAAAAATCTGCACGTCCTTCAAGAGAAACAGCCCGTTCATGCATCTCATTTGCCGCTTTTTTTGTAAATGTAACTGCCAATATCGAATAAGGATTCACATTTTTTTCACCGATAAGGTATGCAATTTTTGTCGTAATTACACGGGTTTTCCCTGAACCGGCTCCCGCTAAAATTAAAAGCGGACTTCCTTCATGAACGACAGCCTCATACTGTTCAGGATTTAAAACAGAAAGATATTCCTTCGCATGTTCTGAAAGTTCTGTTTCTTGAGAACCTGTTATACCTGAAAGAACTTCATCTTCAAGTGACATTAAAGCTCCTGAGCAAACTGTATTGAATCAGAATGTTTTATTTTTGCATTCAAAGGAGAATCAGCCAGAAAATCTCCATTTAAATCAACGTCCCCGCTTGAAGTAATTTTAACGTGCACAAGCCGGCCTGTTTTTACCGCTGCATTTTCAGAATCAGAACTTCTGTCATAACGGATAACCACACTTCCGTCAACTTCAGGAGCCTGAAACCATGCCCGCCCGATTGCAAGACCTTCATCAGGATTTTCTGAGCTTTCAGAAAGAACTTCTTCAATAAGAACATCGTATTCAGAACCTGTACGAAGTTTTAAACGTTCACGGGTAATCTGGGCCTGAAGTTCAAGCAGCTGTGAAGCACGTTTTTCTGCAACTTTTTTAGGAACCTGATTTTTAAAACTGTACGCCGGAGTGTCATCTTCTTTTGAATATGAAAAACAGCCGCTCCAGTCAGTTGCAATTTCGCTGAGAAATTTTTTTGTTGCTTCAAAAGCCTTTTCGCTTTCTCCAGGAAAACCTGCCATAAAAGTTGTACGGATTGCAGCATCCGGAAATACAGAACGTATTTTGGAAATTAAAGCTTTATATTTTTTCTGACTTCCTACCCGGTGCATTGATTTTATGATTTCATCATCACCATTCTGAAACGGAATGTCAAAATAATGTAAAAATCTTGAATCTTTCTGCATAACAGAAAGAATATCTTCATTGAAGTGATCAGGATGAATATACAAAAGACGGACTGCAAAAGTTCCTTCAATTTGAGAAATCATTTCGATAAGACGTGCAAGACCTGATTTACCGGATGTACTGCAGTTTTCAAAATCCTCTGTACCCGGAGTACCGTCTGGCAAATGGGTTCTGCCGTCGCCGAAACAGTTATCACCGGCTCCTGTTCCGTATGCAGCCAGATCCTGACCGATTAAATTAATTTCATAAACGCCTTTTGAGACAAGTTCTTTAATTTCTGAAACGATTTCATCGGCTTTTCGGCTTCGTAAGCCCCCGCGGATAATCGGAATTGCACAGAAAGAACAACGGTTATTGCAGCCTTCAGTAATTTTTACAAAAGCCATACCGGGAAAAGAAAGAAGAATATCACGGTCGCCGCAACACACACCTTCCTGCCTAGGAATGAGTACCGGACGTTCATTATTCATAAGAGGGTCTAGAATTTTATAAATTTCATCGAGTTTTCCGTTACCAAAAAATCCGTCGGCTTCGGTTAAATCATCTTTTAATTCAGCTGCATAACGCTCAGCAAGGCAGCCTGCAAGCAGGATTTTTGCTTTCGGGTACATTTGTCTTGCACTCATAACAGCATTTATGCTTTCTGTCTTAGCAGATTCAATAAATCCGCATGAATTTACTATAATTAAATCAGCTTCATTCGGCTCAAATGTCTGAATCCAGTCTTTTTTTTTGAGAAGCGTAATAATCAGTTCGCCGTCAACCTGATTTTTTGCACATCCGTGCTGGTCAATGAAAAACTTTTGTTTTGGTTCCATAATTTTTATTAATCTACGTCGACAATCACTACTTTGTAGCTGCCGTCTGTATCTTTAATCCACTTAATATCCTGGGCGATAACTTCTCCGGCTCTTGCTACAGGTAAATCATAAGTTTTGCTGTTTGCAACGACCTGTAACTTAACTGCATTTCCGTTTGAAATCCACATACGGATACCATTGCTTGCAGTCATGCTTAAAATTTCGCCTGAAGCAAGATAATCTTCAACGGTTTCTTTTCGGTCAGGACGATATCTGAACAGACAGCCGGCACGGAAAGTCACATTTACTGTAAACGGATAAGCCCGTGTATCAGAGAAAATTTCTGTTCTCTGCTGTTCTTTTGGTAAATCCTCGGCATTTGGAATCTGATTTTCATCGGGAGAAGCAACAGCAGCACTGGCAGCACTTTTTAAGCGGATTGTAACTTCTGCGCCTCTGTCAACATTTTTCTGAGAAACATCAGAAACATAAACAATCAGCTCAGGAATTGAATTACCGTCAACATCCATTTCAAGTTCTTCAGAAAGTTCTACATATTGAACTCCGGCTGGTGTCTCAAGTGCAAAAATTCCTTCAGTTTCTGCGACGGTAAGGAAAATATTTCCTTTGTCACTGCCAACAATTAGCTGGTCACTTTTATAAAGCCGTCCTGAAAAAGGTTTTTCACCAAGTTCATATTTTTTAAAGTCATTTCCCTGTGCAAGAAGTTTCTCGTTTTCTGAATCAGACATTTTTGTTTTTACAAAAAATCCGATAAATACACCTGTACCAGCAATTAAAAGAACACAGACTGTAACAAGCAGAGGAATTAAAAATCTTGGTTTTTCACGTTTCGTAAGTTCAAGAGGAGGCGGCGTTTCCTGAAGTTTTTTAGCATGATAAAGATTAAGGACATGCTTTGTATCAACTTCCAGAAAATCAGCATAATTCTGCAAAAATCCTACCAGATACGGTTCGCCAGGAAAAACATCAGAATCTTCATTTTCGAGAGCATTCAAATATTCCTGCGTAATAGAAATTTCACGTGCGATTGTTTCAATTTCAATTCCTTTATTTTCACGCGCTTTTCTTAAAATTTCTCCATAACTTTCCATTTTTAACTACTCCGAAAACAAGAAATTATTGTAATTATTTGCTGATGTAGGCGGATCATATATAAATCTTTGATCAGAAATACCTTTATTTAAAACATAATTTCTGAAATCAAAAGTAAATGTTTCCCCCTGCGGGGTTGTTGCCTCAATTCGTCTGATTAACATATTTGACTGTAAAATAGATAATTTTATTGTTGAAAAAGCTTCACTCATGTTTCTTCGGCGTAAAATTAAGTTTACAACCATTTCTTCACTGCCTTCTTCAAGAGGAACAGCATTCTGACCGGTTTCATACGCCGGAGAATAGTATCTTGAAAGGAGCGCAAGACCCTGACTTGTAGCAAGATTTGCTCCTGTATTATTAGAATTATCTACCGTCTGATTTAAAATAGCTGCACTTTCCGGAAGATAGATTGTAAGCAAGTCCCCATTAAAGCAGATTACCTGCTCTTCAGGGGATGAAAAATCTATACGAAGAAGATTTGGATTTTTATAAGAAACTTTTCCTTTCATGAAACTGTTTCCTGCTTTTATATCTACATCAGCTTCATAATCTTTGATTGCTGCATAATTTTCTGATACAGACTTAAAGAAAGAAGAAGCTGTAAGAATTCCCTGTGAAAATGAAAGATTCAGGAAAGTAAAGAAAACTGCACAAACTGACAATATTTTTTTCATTCTGCATCTCCTTCTGATTTCTGTTCAAGTGTTTCAACAGGTACAGCAGCGGCAGTTTCTTCCTGATTTTCTGTGCAGTACCCGTGCGAAGCAAGAATTTCATTAAATTCTTTTGAATCCATTGTTTCGATTTCAAGAAGACGAGCAGAAATATATTCAAGAAGTTCCCGCTTTTCGCGCAGAAGTGAAAGAACATGCTCATAACGTTCGTTAATGATTCTGGCAATTTCTTCATCGATAAAATTCTGTGTTTCTTCACTGAATTCACGTACAAGATTTGGCTCACCGCTGCGGTTTCCTAAAACACCTTTGCCTAAAGTCATATTCCTGAAGCGTTCGCTCATACCATAATCTGTAATCATCTGTTTAATAATGTCGGTAGCACGGGCGATGTCATTTGAAGCACCGGTTGAAACATCACCAAGAATGATTTCTTCAGCTGCACGGCCGCCCAAAGCTGAATCAACTTCGTTAATCATGTCTTTACGGGTCATGAAGTGCTTTTCTTCTTTTTCTTCACGGAACTGAGTAAAGCCTCCGACTCCATGAGAACGCGGAACGACAGTGATTTTATTTACCGGAGTATGATCTGGAGTAAAGGCTGCAACAAGAGCATGACCTGTTTCATGTACAGCCACAAGCTTCATTTCTTTTTCGTTATCTTTACGGCTCTTCTTTTTAAGACCAATGCTGACTTTATCAATTGCTTCGTTAAAATCTGTCATTGAAACTTTGTCATGACCGTTGCGTACTGCAAGAAGGGCAGCTTCATTTACAACGTTTGCAAGGTCTGCACCTGCAAAACCTACTGTACCGTGTGCAAGAGATTCAAAATCGACAGTATCGTCAAGCTTAACATTTTTTGCATGGATTTTAAGAATCGCTTCACGGCCTTTTACATCAGGTCTTTCAACCGGAACCTGGCGGTCAAAGCGGCCCGGGCGTAAAAGAGCAGGATCAAGAACATCTGCACGGTTTGTAGCCGCAAGAATGATAAGTCCCTTTTCGTTATCAAAACCATCCATTTCAACGAGCAGCTGATTTAATGTCTGCTCACGTTCATCGTTGCTTGAAAAACCGTTCATACGGCTTTTACCTATAGCATCGATTTCATCAATAAAGATGATACAGGGAGCTTTTTCGCGAGCCTGCTTAAACAAATCGCGTACACGGCTTGCACCTACACCAACGAACATTTCGACAAAATCAGAACCTGAAATACGGAAAAAAGGAACACCGGCTTCACCTGCAACAGCACGGGCAAGAAGCGTTTTACCTGTTCCCGGAGGTCCTACAAGAAGAACACCTTTAGGAATTTTACCGCCGATGTCAGTGTATTTTTTCGGAGATTTTAAGAAATCTACGACTTCCACAAGTTCATCCTTTGCTTCGTCTACACCGGCAACATCGTCGAACCGGGTTTTAACTTTTCCTTCGTCAACTGCCTTATTCCGGCTTCCGCCTCCAAAAACAGAACCGATTCCCCCCATACCTCCTGTCATTCTGCGGAACATAAAGAAATAGATTGCCAGAAGAATAAGAAATGGAAGAATGTTGATTAAAATCTGAACAAAAATATTAGACTGTTTGTTTACGAATTTGTACTGGACACCCTTTTCATCAAGAAATTCGATAAATTTCGCCATAAGAACGCCGGTTGTACGGTATACTTTACGGTTCTGATTCTGTACAGAAGAAGGCCGGCGAAGCCATGGTAAATTCTGAAGTGTATTATTTGAAGCAGAATCTGCTGATGAAACAGAAAATTCTTCCGGACCGTATCCGATAAAGATATTTTCGCCCATATCAACTTTGACAATTTTTCCGTCTTCGATAAGTTCTTTAAAAATAGAAAAATCGATAAGTTCTTCTTCCGGTTTTTGAATAAGAAACATATTTACAAAAGCCAGAGTAAGAACAACTGCTACCATAAGGGTAAAAAACGGAAATTTGAAAGGTTTTTTATTGCGGTTTCCGTCATCACCTGAATCAGGATCTAATTTGAAAAAATCATAAGGATCTTTATCGTTTTTCTTTTCATCATCTTTAGTTTCGTTAATATCTGCCATAACTGTCTCAATTTAAAATACTATTATTATAATATACTAAAAAGTCAGTGTTTAGGAAAGACTCGAATATAAAAATCGATCCTTCAGCACAATTTTCTAAACTATTTGATTAAAAAACCGATATTAATATGGAAAAATTGTTTTCGGGAGGGAAAACACAATGGCATTCGGAAATCCTTATGCAGCCTATCAGACAACAGCTGTAAAAACAGCAAGTCAGGGTAAACTTGTCGTTATGCTCTATCAGGGAGCAGAAAAAGAATTAACTTCAGCGCAGAAATGCTTCGATTCAGAATCAAAAATTCCAGCTTCAAAAATTGAATCCTTCGGTAAACACATAATGAAAGCTCAGGAAATTATCAATGAGCTCCAGGTTTCTCTGGATATGGACAAAGGCGGACAGATTGCACAGAATCTTATGTCCCTTTATGTCTTTTTTAACAAAGAACTCATGGATGTCAGTATTAAGCAGGATAAGGACAAATTAACAGGTCTTTTAGATATGATTAAACAGCTTGGAAGTGCATGGGAAGCAGCCGCAGCAAATACACAGGCAGATTCAATTCCTCAGGCACAACGCACACTGAACATTACCGGCTAGGAGGAAAAGTATGACTAAAGAACTTTCAAAAGAAGAATTAGATGAAAGAATTGCTATTTTAAAAAGATTCAGAAAACTTCTTGAACAGCAGAGAAATAAATTTCAGGAATATCTTATGGTTCTTGAAAGTCAGGAAGGTAAGATTGAACTTGAAGACGGGGATTCAATTGCGGCTCATACACAGCTTGAAAACCAGATTGTAGAAAATCTTGCAAGTCTTCAGAAAGTTATCGTTCCAATGCAGGGAATGTATAACACTATCATGCCTGGAATACCTGTAACTGAGAACGCATCTGTTGAAGAACTTCAGAATAATCTTGCAAATTTACAGAAGCAGGTTCTTGCTCAGAATGAACGAAACCGTTTACTGCTACAGAGCAAAATGGGTAAAATCAAAACTCAGCTTGGTAATATGAATATTATGAACCCGTACCGCGGAAGAACTTCGATTTATTCAGAAAAAGCTGCAGTGGGAAGTGTCATTGAATTTAACGCTTAAGAGTTCACTCCTAAACCAAACAGAGCAAAATCCAGTTTTACAGGGTCGCCGGGAAAAACTTCGGCGGCCTTTTTTGTAAGCTCAAAGGCAGTATTAAGATTTGCTGACTTTGAAGAAATCAGTTTAAGTTCATTCGCCTGCTGCATTACATGAGTATCAAGCGGCATAAGAAGACTCTTTTTATCGTACCAGCTCCAGATTCCTAAATCAACAGGAGAATTATCACGTACAAGCCAGCGTAAAAGCATATTTAATTTTTTAGCAGCAGAGGTTTCTGAATGAGGCAGAAGCTTACATTCTTTTGGAAATACAGAAGCAATCACCTGATGAAGATAAACTTTCTGCTCCTCATTCAAGGCTTGTGTCAGAGCTTCATTCCATTTCTGTCTGAAAAACTCACCCGGCGTTCCAGCTTCTTCTAAAATTAAACGCAATGAATTGAAAAATATGCGCATATCACGGTTTGTGTACATTCTGTAAAAAGATTTTTCGTTATCCGGGAAAAAACTTTCGTATTTTTTTAAAAATATCCACTCAGAAGGAGAAGTACCTGCCGCTTCAAGAATTTTTTCGACATGTAGAAGAATCTGCTCGCGCCTGCCGAATGCAAGATTTGCTGCAATAAAAGAAACCGTCTCAACTTCAGGCAGACGTGTGTAACGGTGCATAAATTTGGACGGATCTTTTTCGAGAAACTCAGCTGACTCATACTTTTGAGCCAACTGAATTAATTTTTGTTTAAGTTCTAAAGGAAGGCTATTTATTGAGGATAAACTCAACTCGTCTGTTCTTCCATGCATTATCTTTATCACCACGGGCTGCAACAGGCTGACGTCCACCGCGGCCAACTGCACTCAAGCGGCTTCCTGAAACTCCATAGCTCTTGAGCTTAGAAACGACGAATTCTGCACGGTCTTTTGAAAGCGGTTCAAGAGCAAGGCCGTGTTTGTTTGTTGTTTCTTCTTCTTCGGTTCCAGTAACAGAGTTTGCGTGGCCTTCAACAGTAACAGTGTAATTCTTGAACTTGTTGAGAATCTGTGCAATTCGTTTAAGAACACGTTCGTTATTTTTAGCCTGGGCTTCTGTAATACCAGGTTTTGTAACCTTTCCGTTTGAATCAGTAACCTGTACGTTAAAGTCTGCAGCATCCTGACGGAAGATAATAGACGGAACTGCCATTTTAAGAACATCACCAACCCGGATAACAAGAATATCGATTTCGATTTTGCCTTCAACAGTACTTGTCATGCCGAGAGTATCTGTAACTGTAAATGTGTACGGATAATCCATTGCTGACTGAACAAGCTCACCAGAGTTACTTCGTCCGTCCCAGATAATCCGTTCGGTAATTGAAGATTTACCGCTTGTTGACCAGAACGGTTTATTGTTTGGATCTTTAATCTGGAATGACCAGCTCTTAAGAGGAACGACATCATTCCCTTTAAGCTGAATGTAAAGATCATCGTTTTCCCCGTCGTTATCAGGAGAGAAATACTGTGGAGCTGTTTTAACAGAAAGCTGTGGAGGTGTAACAGAGCAGATAAACAGTGAAGAAGAAACATCAACTTCGTTACCCTTTGCATAACTCATCTTAAGTTTTGCAGTAAATGCTCCTTCAGCGATTTTGTTTTCTGAATCCAGACCGTTCCATGTAATTTCTGCAGGCATGTCCTTCTGGTCTTTTTCTGACCATGATTTTACAGTTTTACCTTCAGGAGTTACGATAGAAACACTCCATGAATCAACACCGTCTTTCAAACTTGGACGCAGAGAAATTTTCTGAGTTTCAAAGAAGTTATCACCGTTCGGGCTGAATGCATCGTGTTCAACAGTTACATAAGCTTTTGCTTCACGGCTGTCTACAACAATATTTGCAATTTCTGCACTGCCTTTATTGCCGGCAGCATCCTCTGAGCTGAATACAGCTTTGTATGTCCCGTCAGTAACTTTATTTCCTGAATTATCAGTTGCATTCCATTCAAATTTTTCTGGAACCTTTCCAGTCCATGTTTTTGAATAAACTGACTGATTCTTAGAATTAAGAATATTTGCTGTCCATTTATCCTCACTTGATGTTTTTGCTGTAATTTTTAAAGTATCTTTTTTACCGTCACCATCAGGAGAGAAGAGGACATAAGCTGCATTAAGCTCTACACTTGGTGGAACAGTATCAAGTGTAATTTTCTGTGATGAAGTTTTTGCTTCACTTCCATTTGAAGATTTAGTTGAAAGACTTGCTATATATTTTCCGTCTTCACAGCGTTTACCTTCTGAAGACAGACCGTTCCAGACGAAAGATGAAGGAAGTGACTTTCCAGCCTGAGTCCAGACTGTTGTTCCCCTTTCATTTTTAATTTCTACAGTATATTCACTGATTCCGCTTCCTGCTTTTACAACCGGAGTAAGTTTAACAGATGATTTTGCTTTGTCGCTTCCTGCAGGATTAAATGCCAGCGGGCTTGCAGCAAGGGCAAGTTCTGTCTTACTTGTATCGAGAGTAATTTCACTGATAACAGACTCTGAAGAGTTTCCTGCAAGGTCTGTTGCTGAAAGAACATATTTATATTTGCCGTCTGAAGCAAGGTTTCCGGAATCGTCAAGACCGTTCCATTCTACTTCATCAGGCGGGAACGAACCGAAATCAAATTCACTTACAGTTTTGCCGTTTGAATCAATGATTTTTCCTGTCCAGTTTTCGACAGGAGCACCTGAATCACTGGCAATATCCTGAGTAATTACAAGTTTATCAAGATTTCCGTCTCCGTCAGGAGAAAATGTCGGGCTTGAAGACTTGATTTTAGCAACAGGAGGTGTTTTATCAAGAGTAAATTCCGGAGATTTTACGATATCAGGTTCATAACCGTTTGAATATTTTGCTGTTACTACAGCCTGATATTTACCTTCACCGGCAGCAGAGCCTGAATCGGTTTTACCGTCGAAAGTAATATTTGCCGGCGGATTGTCTTTTCCAGAATATGTTTTTACAACAGTGCCTTTTTCGTCTGTAATTTTTACAGCCCATTCTACAAGTTTATTGACGGATTTTACATCCGGAACAGGAATTTTTACAAGGAATGAAATTGTATCATTGGTACCGTTTCCATTTGGTGAAAAATATTTACTGCCGGAAATCGAAATATTTGTTGCAGGCTTATCAGCAGAATAAATGATATTGGAAATTGATGCCGGATTGGAAGTATTACCTGCACGGTCAACAGCAGAAATTTTATAAGAATAAACACCATCCGGGAGAGGGCCGCCCTTATCGTCTGAGCCGTTCCATTCAAAACTAAGCGGTGCTGATGAAGTCCATTTGTATGAACGGACAATTTTACCGGCTGCATCAGAAAAAACTGCTGTCCATAAATCTTCTTCTGAACCAGACTGTTTTACAGCAAGCACAGGTTTTGAACCTTCACCAAAGATTTTTTCGTTTGAAGAAGGCTGTGCTAAATCAACTTCAGGAGGAGTATTATCTACAACAACAGAAAGTTTTTTTGTTGTAGCAGTGTTTCCATTATCGTCTGTAGCGGTCATGTAATAAAAATAATTACCGTCAGGAGCAGTTTCACCGGAATCCATAACACCATTCCATGAAACTGTAGCTGGAATTGTTACACCTGATTTTGGAGTAAATAAAGCCTTCCAGAATGTCTTAAATGTAATGCGGGTTTCACGTTTTTCCTTATTGCCGATAGTGCGGACTAACTCGCCTTTTTCATTTTCAATATGAAGTGCCCAGTCTTTTACATAACGCTTATCTTTAATTTTAACAGGAATTTCAAGAACATCCTGTTTACCATCGTTGTTAGGTGAAATATAAACTGTTTCTTTTTCTGCGAATGCAAATGATGAAACAAGTGCTGCACATGTAAATGTAAGTAATGATTTTTTAACTTTAACTTTCATATTTTATTCCTCGTCCCACAAACTGATTTCAGGAGCTTTGGTATCAGTCATACCAAGATTCATAATAGCACCTGCACTTACTGCATTAATATTTTTATAAAGCTGTTTCCATGTACCGCTTACTGTTATTTCGCTCTGTTCCCAGCCTTTATTTGAAAGATATGAACCGTCTTTTGCACTGAAGGTAAATTTGAAGCTTAATCCAACAGACGGCATAATATTTTTTGCTCCATTTGAGAATTCACGTGCATCATATTCCCATGCTGCCGCAACTTTTAAGAAATCCCAGAACTGCAGCTGAAGTCCAGCATCAACAACAATATTCTGAAAAGCCGGATAAGAAAGGTCAAAAGAAAGCCCCATATCCATAATATCAGTTGAAACCATTGTTGCTGCAATTCCAGTACGTGGAGTACAGAGTCCAGGCCATGCATCAGCTTTGGAATCTGTAATTCCGAGAGTGTTAGAATCTGTATAAACTTTACCGATGTTATTCATGGAAACGCCGAAACGAAGGTTCTTCATAAAGAACAGGCTGCCGTAATCATAATAACATCCCAGTGAAGCACTTGCTGTCCAGTCTTTACCGGCTTTTCCAAAAAGATAACCGTAATCAGCTGAAATTCCAACCGATACCTGGTCTGTTATATCTTTAGAAACACCTGCCGTAAAATTGATACTGTCACCAACCGGCATATCTATAAATTCAGCCCAAATTCCCTGAAACAAAAAAGTAGAAACGCACCAGCGCGAAGGAATAAGAATACCGCCTTCAAAAGCAGTTCCGACTGATTTATCATCAGCCGAATTTGAACTGAGAAGCATTGTACCAGCTAAATCAAGTGTTACCCGCTGTTCCCATGCAGTTAACGCAGGGTTATTGATAATTGATGCAGGTGTAACACCAAAAATTGCTCCTCCGGCAGAAGAATTTGCCCCGTAAATAAGCTGAGGTTCTGTAAGCCGTAAAACATTCTGTCCTCCGGCCGGCGGATTGTAAGCGAACAGGCTTACACTAAAAAGAGCAGCTGTTAAAGCTGCAGCTAAAAATCTTTTCATAAAGTTCCTCCAAAAAACAGCAGCAGAAAATACTGTTTTCCCATTTTTAAATACAAATTAAGAATAGCAAAATTTTATTTATTTGTCATCAATGGGCATAAAATTCAATGAAAGTATTTGACTTTATACCCAGAAAATTGCATATTTTATAGTATGGCAAATAACGCATCCTTTTTTCAAAAAATCTTCAGTTCCCTGCTTGGCGGTAAAGATCCGGAAGCAGATAAAAAGCGAATGCTTAAAAATATCGCAAAAACACTTTCAAAAACTCACTATAAATTTTATAAACCGGGCTCAGATCAGGCTCTGCCTGTATTAGGTAAATTCTTCTACGACTTATACAAACTCCTTTCACCATGTCAGATTATG
>NZ_JAZOUG010000319.1:0-7417 GCF_045657965.1 Treponema sp.
TCTTGGTACAACGAAAAAAGAATTAAGGTTAAATTAAAAGGACTGACCCCTTTACAATTCAGGAATCAGTCCTTAAAATCAGCCTAGTTAAAGTGTCCAATAATTGGGGTGCACTTCATGAACAGCCTTTTTTTTATTTACTTTCGCTCTTTTCGGCAGCTTTTTTGTCTTTTTCTGCAGCACTGCGCTTCATGTGCTCAATAACAGACTGAATATTATTGACCATAAGAATAGGCTGACCAGTAGCATCAAGTGCATCACGCCAGAGAGCTCCTTCAGGATCAACTATATTTCGCTTTCGGGTAACCATTTCTGTTGGAATAATGACATATTTATCATGAACCAGACCAACAACACATTTTGTTTTACCGGCCATAGCTGCATGAACGGCATTGTTTCCAAGGCGTTCACAGTAAATCGAATCATTTGCCGTAGTAACAGCTGAACGAACCTGATAACTCGGATCGACATATTTAAGGTTTACATGGATATTTTTATTGGCAAAATATTCATTGATTTTATTACAAAGGAACACACCGATATCAGACAATTTTTTGTTACCGGAAGCATCTTTTTCATTGGTAGACTGCATATGCTCCTGTCCGGCACCTTCTGCAACAATTACAACAGCATGACCACGCCGTTCAAGACGTTTTTCCAGATGAGAAAGGAAACCGTTTGGACCGTCTAAATCAAAAGGCACTTCAGGAATAAGACAGAAGTTTGTTTCATGACTGGAAAGAGCTGTAGAAGTTGCAATAAAACCTGATTCGCGTCCCATAAGTTTTACAACACCAATACCGTTAACCTGAGATTCAGCTTCCATGTGAATTGCATCAACAGCTTCACGGGCTTTTTCTACAGCAGTTTCAAAGCCAAATGAACGGTCAATAAAAAGAAGGTCGTTATCTACAGTTTTAGGAATACCAACAACAGCAACTTTTAAACCGCGTTTTTCGACTTCACGGGCAACATCAAGAGCCCCGCGCTGAGTACCGTCACCACCAACGATAAAAAGCATATTGATACTTAAAGATTCAACGGCATCAACAATATCAGCAACACGATTTCCACCACCACGGCTTGTTCCCAGAAAAGAACCGCCGTTTTTATGAATATCATCGACTACCTTAGGATTTAGTTCAATTGTGTCATATCCTGAATCAGCGAAAAAGCCTTTAAAACCATATCGGAAACCGCGGATCCGTTTAACACCATAACGGAACCACAAACAGCGTACAACAGCACGGATAACATCATTAAGGCCTGGGCACAAACCCCCGCAGGTACAGATTCCGGCTGTTACATGTGCAGGATTAAAATAAATAAATTCACGCGGGCCTGCCTTTTGCATAAGATTGCCCTTAGTCAATTCATTTTCGGTTGAGTTGGCATCAAATACATTTACTTTATAGCGCACAAAAGAAGTATCCCGGACATAATTTGCCCTGAATTCACCGTGTTCTCTTGAAAGTTCAATTGGAGAAGGAACTTTACATTCTCCGAGCTGTTCAATCGTAAAATCAAATTTTTCTTCCATGAATATGATTGCTCCTTTATTAAATATATTTTAAACTGAAATTATCGACATTTCAACAATAATTTGCTTTAATAATTAAAAATGTAACTTCTCTACATTTATATTTGTTGAACATTCAGAGGAAAAACATGAAAACAAAAATTATTATTACCATTCAGGCACTCACATTAATTGCGTTTTTAACAGGCTGCGGCTCTACAAAGTTAGCGCTTAAGGATTCATCTCCTGTAGCCATTGTTTCAATTGTAGGAAATTCACAGGTTCCATGGGTTGCAGATGACCCGAATAATGATGATGAAGCAAGTTCAGATGGAATCTTGAGTAACATGGTAAACAAACTTATTGACGGTCAAAATCCGGAAATAGTTACTGCAAAAGACCGGCTTGATTATGCCGATGACAGTTTCAGAAGCATAGTTTCTGAAGTTGCTGCATGTGAATTTATTGATAAAAATAAAGTTGTTTCTTCAGAACGCTATCAGAACACAACCGCAAGTTATTTTAATGCTCTCAGTGCAACAGTTGTTGCAACGGGCTATAAAGATTTCACAACACTTGGTGCAAAAAATGCGCGCCTTATTATGCAGGAAGTCGGAGCAAATTCCCTCATTATCGCTAATTTCACTTTCGAGAAAAAACTTCTTTCCGGAAACAAATGGAACGGAGAGTTTGTCGGCCTTGTAACAATGAAAGTAAGAGTTTTAAATGAACGTGGTAAAGAAATCATCAATAAAACTTTCATTACACAGACTTCAGAAAGAACAAAAATCTCAAGCCATAAATACAACAAGGACACTTTTGTTGAAACCTTAAAAGAAGCAGTTGACAGTGCAATCAGACAGTTTGCTGTAAGCTATATGGGTGAAGTTACAGAAGATTCTGCAGAAACCCAAACCGCTGATTCAACAGAAGTAACATCTATTCCAATGCCAGCCCGTGCTTCACAGCCGGCTGATTCTCAGGCAGAAACTACTGCTGAAGTTTCTGAAACAGCAGACACACAAAACACAAAAGAGTAAAATAAAACCATGAACGTTCTATTTGGCATTTCGGCTTCCGCTGGAATAGGAATTGGAAAGGCTTTTGTAATTCCAGAATCTGAAAAAAGAGTAATTTCCTCAAAGAAAATTAAAAACGAAGATAAACCGCGCCATTTAGAACGTTTTAACCGCTCACTTGCCAAAATCACAGGTCAAATAGCAAGTCAGCTCGATTCTGTTAAAGACGATAAAGTCCAGTCAGAAATTTTTGAAACTTATTTTCTCATGCTCAATGATCCGGAATTTTTGGGCGATGTCAGAAAAACATTCGAATCAGAAAATTATTCTATTGAGTATGTTTTAAATCAAAAAACAGAAGATTATGCAAACAGGCTTCGTTCAAGCGGCAATGCTTATCTTGCAGAAAGATCCGAAGATATCTGCGATATTTTCGGCCGGGTTTTAAATGATCTTCTTGATTTTCATCCCTTTGATATTGAAAACGTTCCCGATGATGCAGTAATTGTCGCAAAGTCAATGAACCCAAGCGACACTGTCATTCTTTCCAAAAGAAGAATTGCAGGAATTGCACTGACTGACGGCGGTGTTTCTTCACACGTAGGCATTCTGGCGCGAAACTACGGAATTCCTGCTGTTTTCAATATTAATGACATTCTTGAAGAAATCAAAAACAACGATACGGTCATTATCGATGGAAATTCCGGTGAAGTTATTAATGAACCTGATGATTTTACCGTATCTGAATATCAGCAAAAAATCGATGAAGCAAAAGCTCATGCCGAAAAATTAAAAGTCTACCGGGATTTACCTTCACAGACTTCAGACGGCGAAAATTTTCAGCTGATGGCAAATATTGGTACAGTTGAAGAAGCAAAAGTTGCAATAGAAGAAGGTGCTGACGGAATCGGACTTTTCAGAACTGAATTTCTTTTCATGAGTGAAGCAAATGCAAACAGCAGTATGGGAGCGGCTCATTCAAAGGTTGCCGCATTCAGTGAAGAAAATCAATTTCTTGCATACAAAACAGTGCTTGAAACAATGAAAGGTAAGCCTGTTACAATCAGAACACTGGATGCAGGCGGTGATAAAATCATTTCATCACTTGATATTAATCATTCAACCAGTGAAGAGAAAAATCCTCTTATGGGGCTGCGGGCAATCCGGCTCACACTTGCAAATCCATCCTTACTAAGGACGCAGTTCCGTGCCCTCTATAGAGCAAGTGTTTACGGAAATCTCAAAATCATGCTTCCTTTAATTACAAGTGTAGAACAGGTTGAAGAAGCTCTTGCACTTGCTTCAAAAGTACAGGAAGAGCTTAAAACCGAAAACATTCCTTTTAACCCGGATGTTCCGGTAGGAGTTATGATTGAGACAGCTGCGGCTGCAATGATTTCAGACTGTCTGGCTAATACAGCAGACTTTTTCTCAATCGGAACAAATGACTTAACCCAGTATACAATTGGTGTTGACCGTGAAAATGCACTTGTAGCCCCTCTTTATGATGAATTTCATCTGGCAGTTTTAAGATTGCTGCACAAAACCATTAAGGCGGCTGAATCTGCAGGCATTCCAGTTTCTGTCTGCGGTGAAATGGCAAGCCGTGCCGAAAGTGTTATTGTTTTAGCCGGTATGGGGGTCAGAAATTTAAGTATGAGCCCAAAATTAATCACCAGTGTTAAAGAACTTCTTTCAAAAATGAGCATAGAAGAGCTTAAAGCCATTTCCTCAAAAAGGCTAAATAGTTTATAATAGGCTCATGGCTAAACACAAATCAAAACCAGATTTTTCAAAACCTAAAAAAACAGAATCTTCTCAAATTCCGGAAAATGAAATCAATTTCGATAATCAGTTTCAGGAAGAAGATGAACAATTAGAAACTTCTGAAGAAATCGCTCAATACAAATCTGAAGTAAAGACAGCAGGTTATGATACTTCAAAATATTATATAAATTTGCCTCTGGTAGTAATTGCAGGCCGTCCAAATGTAGGAAAATCGACTCTTTTTAACAGATTTATGCACCGGCGTCTTGCAATTGTAGATCCAACTCCCGGCGTTACACGCGACCCTGTAGAAGCAAATGCTTTTATTGCAGGTAAACCAGTCCGGCTTGTTGATACAGGCGGCTACAAACTTGACCGCGATTTAAAAAGCCGTGAATCAGAAATGGATGAGCTTGTTGTAGAAAAAACACTTGCCACCATAAAAGAAGCTGATAAAATCGTTCTTTTACTCGAAGCCGGAAAAATCACCGGAGAAGACGAAGAATTTATACATCTTCTGCGCCCTTACTGGAAAAAGCTCGTTGTAGCAGTAAATAAATGCGAAGGCGGGAAAGGTGAAGATGTTGCATGGAATTATCTTCAGTACGGTTTTAATGATTTACTTTTTATTTCTGCCGATCACGGAGACCATATTACAGATTTAGCAAATAAAATTACAGAAAATCTGGATTTTTCATCAGTAGAAGAAGGAGAAAAGCCTGAACAGCCAATCCGGATTGCAATCCTAGGAAAGCCTAATACAGGAAAATCAACACTTTCAAATCGTCTTACCCACACAGAGAAATCGATAGTTTCTGATTATGCAGGTACAACCCGTGACGTAGTTGAAGGCAAATTTTCATACGCAGGAAAGAATTTTGAAATTATGGATACGGCCGGGATCCGCCGTAAAAAGAAAGTTCATGAAAATGTTGAATATTATTCTGTTAACCGTGCAATCAAAACACTTGATAAATGTGATGTAGTTTTTCTAATGATTGATGCTCAGGAAGGTCTGGCTGATCAGGATAAAAAAATTTGTTCACTTGCCTATGAACGCGGTCGCGGTATAATTTTTGTTTTGAACAAATGGGATACGCAGGAACAAAGCCGTAAAACACTGCGGTCAACTGTCGATTACATCAAAACAATGTTCGGTCACATGAACTGGGCACCGATTTTACCTCTTTCTGCTTTGCATGGTGAAGGAATAAAAGATCTCTTAAATAAGGCAATTGAATTATACAGCCAGCTTACCCGTAAAATTGAAACAAGTGCACTCAACAAAGCGCTGGCTGACTGGCTTTTTCATTATCCGCCACCGGCAAGCAAGGCAATTCATTTCAAAATCCGCTACATGACTCAGACCAGCTCAAATCCGGTTTCATTCCGTATTTTCTGCACAAGTCCGGATAATGTTCCTGAAAGTTATGTAACCTATCTCAAAAATTCAATCCGTAAAGATTTAGGATTTGACCAGATTCCGGTTGAATTGAACATGAAACCAAGCCGTAAAAAATGGGAAAACCGCTTTAATACAGACAGTGAAAGCTAAAAACTGTTCGTTTGGAGCCATCAATGACATATACAATCGGCGAGATTGAAGAATTAACTGGCATAAAAGCAAATGTCCTCAGGTACTGGGAAACTGTTATCCCGGGTTTTGCCCCAAGAAAAGATCTGGGGGGAAGACGGGTATATACAGAACGTGATTTTGAAATCGTTTTAAGACTAAAGCATTTAATTTATGAGCAGAAATATACAATTGAAGGCGCAAGAAACCAGATTCTGCATGAATCAGAAGCCTATGAAACACACGCACAGTCCATGAATGCTATCAGAGAACTTCGTTCAGAGCTTACAGAATTATATTTTAATCTCAAAAAGAGCAAAAAATAAGCAAGGGCGAAAATCCCTTGCTTAAAAAAGTATTTTAATCAATAAAAAACTAACTTAGTTTACCTGAAGGCGCAGACTTTCCCACTTTTTGTAGTACATATCAAGATTTTCACCAAGGTCATTTTTAAGTTCACAGTTATCCATAGCACTTGCTTCGTAAAGAGGTGTTGTTGTCATAAACTGCTGAGCTTCAAGGTTGACAAAGCACGGGAAGTTAAAGAAGTCGAGGAATTTTGCATAATTTTCCGGGCGGTGAATATAGTTAATGAATTCTGTAGCAAGTTCAACTTCTTTTGAATCTTTAAGAATACACATACTGTCAAGATAAGAAGCTCCACCCTGTTCTGGAATAAAGAAGTCGATTGTATCTTCCCATTCTGATTCCGGAACTTCACCATACATAACTTCAGCATATCCATGACATACCCACAAATTTCCGGCAGCAAAGTCTTTTCCAAAACCTTCAGCATCGAATTTTACGATGTTTGGAAGCCATTTGCTTTTGATTAAATTCACTGCATCGGCAACTTCTTCTTCATTTGTAGTGCTTACAGAATATCCTTTGTATTTGAGGGCATCACCGATAACTTCGCGGTAGTCGTCCATCATTGAAGCATGTCCCTTGAAGCGCTCATCAGCAAAAATATTCCATGTGCGTTCATAATCACCGGCAGGCATTTTCTTTTTATTAACACCGATTCCAGCTGCACCAAAGTAATAAGGAACAGCATAAATCATTTCAGGATCGTAAGTAACTTTTTCAAGAACTTTCGGATTAATTTTGCTTCTGTTTGTAAATTTTTCCTGAATAATCGGCTGAAACATTCCGCGTTTCATCATGATTGAAACATAATCCTGAGAAGGAACGACAATATCGAAGCTTTTTGCTCCTCCGTTTACAAGCTTGTTGAACATGGTTTCGTTTGAATCATATTCAGTAACGATAACCTTACAATCAAATTCTTCTTCAAAGGCTTTTACTACTTCAGTTGGTGTATAGTAAGTCCATGTAAAGAGCTTAAGGGTCTTTTTTTGTTCACAGGAAATAAGACCAAATCCAGCTGCAAGTCCAAGTGCCGCTAGTGTAATTTTAGAAAGAAGTTTCATAATTTTCTCCAAAAAATATTTTAATGGCTTGCGGCGAATCCTTTAAGACTTTTTCTCAAAAGAACTGCCAGACCACCAATTAACAGAATGAGTACGAAAGAAAGCG
>NZ_JAZOUG010000320.1:0-12672 GCF_045657965.1 Treponema sp.
GCACGGGAAATCAGTTCAAAGTTATTTTTCTTTTCTGAAAGTTCTACGGTCAGTCTTTGAAAAAGAATATTCATTGTCTCAATTTCTTTTTCATCAAGCTGGATAAACGGCTCTAAAGTTGAGAGAATCGAATTTATTTCATCAAAATGATTTTTTCTGAGAACAAAATCACTGTGACTTTCATTAAAAATATTATAAAGAGAGCAGGTTTCTCCTTCAGGATTAATAGCCCTGTGCAAAACTCCCGGTGCAACAATCAAAAAAGTACCGGCTTTAGCCTGAACGGTCTTGTTTCCGTAAAAAAAAGTACGCTCTCCACTGATTATGTAAAGAATTTCCCACCATGGATGGAAATGTCTGCGGGGATTTGTTAGCGCCTTCGTTTTTTTTATAAAAGTAAACCCCAGTTCATCAGAGGAAAAACGAAAATCAGAATCCTTCTCAAAAATTTCATTCTGCATCATAAAGAAAGTATACTTCAAAATATCAAAAAGTGCATAAAAATACTAAAAAATGCAAAAATTTGTACAGATTTTAATCTATGTGCCTTATAAAATATAATTACATGGAAAATACCACAAAGAATATAGAAAACAGACCGCTTCTCTCAGAAAAAGAAAATTTACGCAGAAATCTCATGCTTTCGGGAAATCAGCTTAAGGCTATTCTGACAATTTCTTTGCCTCTTGTTTTTTATGCCTGTGTGGGACAGATTTTTCAGCTGATTGATACTTTTATTGCTTCAAGCATGAGCGCAGGCACAATTTCTACTGTAAGTTTTGTAAATCAGCTTGAAAAAATGATAATGGCTGTTTCTTCTGCCCTTTCTATCGGCGGTGGTGTAATGATTGCCCGTTCTTTCGGTTCAGGCGACATGGAAAAAGTAAAAAGCCAGATATCCACACTTTTTTTTCTTGCAGTCTTTACAGGTCTTGCCATTTTTGCAATTATCGTGCCTCTGATGTACCCGCTTTTAAGCCTTCTAAAAATGCCGGAAGAACTTCTTGCTCAGGGAACAATTTATTCTGATTTAGTTGTAGCAGGTACGCTTTTTCAGTTTATAAACATAATTTTCTTTGCTGTACAAAAATCGCGCGGAAGCACAAAAATCATCATGTGGGGAAATCTGCTGGTTCTCTTCATTAAAACTTCCCTTAATATTACCACAATCCGGCTGATTGAACATGGTTTTTTCGCCCGTGAAAACGGCATTTATTTTCTTCCGCTTGCCACAATAACTGCGCACTTTACCCTCACAGTAATCGCGCTTATAAACCTGACTTCAAAGAAAAATCCTTTCAGATTAAGCATAAAAGCCTGCCAGTTTAAAAAGTTTTTTTTAGCACCACTTGCAAACTTAAGTATTCCTGTCTTTCTTGAAAAATTTATTTTTGCATTCGGAAAAACGCTCGTCAATTCGCTTTGTGCAACAATGGGAACAACTGTCGTAGGTGCATTAGGTGTAAGCGACAGAATCTGCGGACTTGCTACTAACCCGATTTCAGGCTTTCAGGAAGCAGAATCAAGCCTGGTTTCAAATAATCTCGGAAACAAAAATGTCCGCCGTGCAATTTCATTTTTTTACCGTACACTCATTCTTACAATGAGCTATGTTGTAATATTTTTCATTCTTACCGGCATTTTCCGTCTGACTATAATAGGTGCCTTTGCTAAAGGAAACGCAGATTTTGCCGGCGAAATAGATCTGATTTACAAATGGGAAAGGCTTGATACAATCCTCATCGCTGTTAATTCAAGCGTCATGGGACTTTTATACGGCTTTGGAAAAACAAAAATCAGCATGATTTTAAATATCGCACGTCTTTTCGTTTACAGGATCCCGGTTTTACTGATTTTTATGAAAATTCCTTCTCTTTCACAGACAGTCGGCATCTCTGGTGTTGGCATGGCAATGTGCATTTCAAACGCCCTCACAGGCCTTACTGCAGGCATTGTAGCAATTGTATTTATCAGAAGGGAGATGAAAAACTTCTGACAATCTGATATAATTATTTCCATGGCACAGAATACAATCGGAACAATTTTTAAAGTTACAACATTTGGTGAAAGTCATGGAGCAGGTCTTGGCTGTGTTATAGACGGAGTTCCTGCCGGAATTAAAATTGACGAAAACCGCATCCAGCAGGCATTAGACAGACGAAAGCCGGGGCAGAATTTCGGCGGAAAGAACAACGCTTCTGTCACAGCAAGAAAAGAAGACGATAAAGCCGAAATTTTAAGCGGGATTTTTGAAGGAAAAAGCGAAGGCACACCGATTGGAATTGTCATCAGAAATACAAGCCAGCATTCAAAAGACTATGGAAACCTTGCCTCAACTTTCAGGCCGGGACATGCTGATTTTGCCTTTTTTGAAAAATACGGTTTCCGTGACTATCGTGGCGGTGGCAGATCAAGCGGACGCGAAACGGCAGCCAGAGTCGCAGCAGGCTCTGTCGCACTGCAGATTCTTGAAAATCTGTGCAACATAAAAATCACGGCCTGGACAGAACGGGCAGCCGGCATTTCTATTAATAAAGTCGATTTTTCTGAAATTGAACAGAATGCCCTTCGAGCACCAGATAACGAAGCTGCTGAAAAAATGAACGCAAAAATCGAAGAAATCAGAGCTAATAAAGACAGTGCAGGCGGAATAATTGCATGCCGGGTTACAGGTCTTCCTGCCGGCTGGGGAGAACCGGTTTTCGGTAAACTGGATGCAGAACTTGCTAAAGCAGTTGTAAGTATTGGAGCTGTAAAGGGAATTGAATTCGGAGCAGGATTTGCCGCAAGTGATTCAACAGGAAGCCGGAATAATGACAATATGCGTACTGCTGCAGACGGAAATGTAATTTTTGAAAGCAATAATGCCGGAGGAATCACGGGCGGGATTTCAAACGGAAACGATATTTTCTTCCGCGTGGCCGTAAAACCTGTTCCAAGCATTTTTCAAAGCCAGAAGACAATTTCTGTAGACGAAGCAGGACTTTTTACAGACAGTGATTTAGTAATTGAAGGAAGACACGATGTCTGCCTTTGCCCGAGAATCATTCCTGTAATCGAAGCTATGACGGCAATTGTTCTTGCAGATCTGGCGTTACAGAACAGGGCGGCAAAAATTTAACAGTTTAATTTTGCTTGTTATTAGAATGTTTTTCATATAGAATAGCGCTATGGAAACGCAGGATTCTTTTTCACGAATGGCAACCGGAATCTCAGATGAAGAGCGTCAGAGTATTCTTGAAAGAATGAAAATCTCAAATCAAGAAGAAATAATCTCGTCTGTAGATGAAGATTTGCCAATGAATGACGAGCCGATTCAAATTCAAATCAAAAAAGAAACCTTTCTTTTCCGTTTTTATATCTGGTTAAAATCAGTTTTAACAAATACAAACATCGAAACTCTTTACAACGAACATAAAATCTTTTTAATATCACGCAATGTTGAACGTAATTATCCGGGAATAATCGATTACAGACGCGGGCTCTTTCTGGATGCATTCTACAATGAACTTACAGAACTAAAGTCATGTGCATCATTTTTCAGACCCTATATGTCGCCAGTCGAAAACAGTGACGGAGATTTCTATGTTTTATTAAGTTCTTTCGTAATTCCAGAACTTACAGCCGAAATCGAAGAAAATACTGATCCAAAAAAAAATGCAAAAGATAAAGAAGCAAAATCCGAATACAGGGTTTCGCTTTTGCGCAAAATGGAAGATTTGTTCGAAAACATCGACTCATCACAAAAAGCCAAAATGTATATGGCCGTTAAAACCGCAGAATGGCTCAGACATTTTACAAGAATTCCATTCACAAAATTTTTGACACTGTTTACATCCTCAGCAAATAATCAGTTTACCTGCCCTTTTGACAGATTTTCAGAAGATTTCGATCAGATGGGCAGAATTTTATGCAATAATCTTGAAATCTCAGATGAACTTCTGGAAGCACTTCATGTTTTCTCACTCAAAGAGCGGAAAATTCAGGATACAGACGAAGCAAATCAGGAAGCATCCGTTTTTCTGGAAAAGGCACACTCCAGCGTACAGCTTTTAACCACTTTTATCAGAAATATTCCGGTCCGCTCACTCGGCTGTATTGTTCATAATGATTTTCAGTGGCAGCTTCCGTTTATTTCCGGTGGTGAAGACTGGTTTGTTAGATTCAAAAATTCCTGGAAAAAACTTTTTGAACAGAAATGGGCTGTCTGGGAAAAAGAATGTAAAAAAGAATTCCTTAAGTCAAATCTGAAAAATAATTTCGGATTAGATGAATTCCCATTGCTTGATTTCCGGCCATGGGCAGAAATTTGGGGCGGCATACATTTCAGATATGAACTTACAGCAGGTTTTTTAAACTGGTTTATGAAAGAAGGGTTCTTAAAGTCAGAACTTGTATTAAAAAAGCTGCAGACAGAAGGTTCATTCAAAAGAAAAGAAAATCAAACACAGCTTTATGAATCTTTCAATACACTCATATCATTATCAATTTCACTGCAGGGATTATTACGCAATCTTTCTCCAAACGGTGAATTGGGCATGGTTATGAACAAGCTTAAAGAAGAGCACCTTAAAACACTGCAGATTCAGACAAAAGCTGAACAAATGGTTCGTAAAATTGAATCTGATGTCGCTACAATGCTGCATCAGTTCGGAGAAGCCACAAGAACCATAAACCGCGTTCTTGCAGGAATTTTGGGAAAATCAAAAGAACCGAAATACGAAACAATTACAAATCTTAACAAATTAAATTCCAAAAATGAAGAAGATTATGTCATTCAGCTAGAAAAAACCTACACTACTTTTGTTTCAGCTCTTGATATGATTAAAAATCTTGAATCCATCGACATTCAGAAGACAAAAATTTAATGATAAACACAGTTTCATTTAAAGAAGAACTTGAAAAATCTTCTTTACAGAACACAAAATATTTCACACACCCCTTTTATTTCGACGGGATACCGCTTATTTCAGAATCAGAAAAGCACGCCCGCTGGGGAATGACACTTCTAACAGCCGGGTCAATGCGGTTCCGATGGAATGAATCAAATGAAAACCGCAGAAACACTCTCAAAACAATTCTAAATGAACTGAAAAAGCCTGTCTGTAGCGGAAACTGTTCCAGCAGCAAAGGCGAATGTGACTGTAAACTTCGCACAGTTCCGCTTGAACTCATTCACTCAAAAAAAGTTTTCCTTGCAGAGCATGAAACTGATACAAAAGACTTACAGGGGGACGGAATCATCACAAAAAATCCGCTTCTTGTTCCCACAGTCACTGTTGCTGACTGCGTTCCGGTTTTCTTATACGATCATAAAATAAAAGCGGCAGGTGCATTTCACTCAGGCTGGAAAGGAACAGGCATCGCAGAAGAAGGCGTAAAAAAAATGCAGGAAGCATTTGACTCAAAACCGGAAAACATCTCAGCCGCAATCGGTCCACATATTGGAAGCTGCTGCTATTATGTAGACAAAGAAAGAGCTGATTATTTTACAGAAAATTTCGGTGAAAACTGCATTAAAAAAGCAGAAAATCCTGCAGACTCAAAAGACAAAGAACTGATTGAACGCTTTCCTTACCGTCTTTCGCTCACTGAAGCAAATATTTTTGTTTTAAAGCAGGCAGGAATCCGTGAAGAAAACATAGTGATTGCAGAAGACTGCACCTGCTGCACAAAATTTTCCAATGGTCAGAATATTTTCGGATCCTTCAGAAGACAGGCGGCTTTCCTTCCGGCAGAAATATCTTCAGACGAACGGAGCCGCTCAATGTGCGTTCAGGCAGCTTTCTGCTATTTCTGAATTAATTTATATTCATTGTATGCCAGAATGAACGGTCCGACACCTTTTGCATCATCTTTGACAACCGGTTCACTCAGATAATAAGCGACAGTTCCATCACGACGGCGGTTCTTTTCCGGACCAAGACCTGCAACCAGACAAATTCCACCTAGACTCAGTTCACCGTTTTCAGTTTTAAGGTATTTTTCGCAGATTCCTTCAAATGCTTTAATTCCGGCTTTTCTGTATTCAGCTTCATTCGGTGTTCCTGTTAAAATTTCTGTCCGAAGGCCTTTAAGAAGCGAATATGCAAAAATTGAAGTTCCAGAAGTTTCAAGATAATTACCCTCAACTTCAGAAAGAGCCGGAAGCTGATACCACATTCCGCTTTCATCCTGAATTTTCAGCATTGCGTCCTGAAGATTGATAAACATCTGTTTTAAATGATTCCAGTTTTCACTGCCTTTATCTGGAGCGTGATTTAAAGTGTCAAGCATTGCCATGCTGAACCAGCCAAGCGCACGAAGCCAGAAATTCTGACATAATCCGGTATTTTTATCGCACCAGAAAGAATTTTTTGATGAATCATAACAATGATAGTAAAGCCCTGTTTCAGAATCCTTCATAAGTTTTTCAACATTAAAGAACTGGCTGTAAATGTCATCTTTATTTTTACCGTTCTCGAATGTTGCTGTATATTCCATGTAAAACGGCAGTCCCATGTAAAGACCGTCAAGCCAGACCTGATGAGGATAAATATCTTTGTGCCAGAAATTTCCTTCTGAAGTTCGCGGCTGACCTTTTACCTGTTCGTAAATTTTTTCAAGTGCAAGGCGATATTTCTGCTTTTTTGTAAGTGAATAGAGAGGGAAAAGATTTTTACCACCGTTGATTGAATCAATATTCCAGTCATCTTTTGAAAATCCGTCGATTGTTCCATCATCCTGAATGCGGTAATCTTCGTAATAATCAGCAAATTTAAGGAATTTTTCGTCTTTACTTGTGTCGTAGAGCTCAAGAAGAGCCATTATCATACAGCCGTCAATGTAATCCCAGCCTGATTTAGACCCCGCCCTTGCTTTTTCGATATTCCAGACAGGAATTTCGGCGGTTGATTTTGTCATTAAATCATCGATGTACTGGTCAATTACTTTTGTATCCACGGTAGAACTCCAATTGTTTCCTGGGACAATCCCTCCAGTTTGACAGCCAAAAAACAAAGATATTATTAAAAAACTCACTCTACTAGCAAAATTCATGTAGTTTTTTTATAATACAGTAAAAATCTTTTTTAGTGAAGAGAAATTTCTATGGCAGATGTAAAGACAGAATTCAAAAATATTTTGGCAGGCGCAATCAACAGTTTTATTGAAGGAAAGGGACTTGAAGCAGAAAAAGTCACAGCAGAAAAAATTGTTGTACAGGATTCTCCAAATCCACAAATGGGCGATATCGGTTCACCAATGTTTATGTTCGCAAAAACTCTCCGGATAGCTCCACCGCAGATTGCTCAGGAAATTGCTTCTAAGGCAGCCGAAATAAACAGCAGAAATACAAGTTCCATCGGTGAAATCCTGGCAGTAGGTCCTTATGTCAATCTCAAAATGGATAAAGCAGGTGCTATAAAGTCAATTCTTTCAAAAATTGAAACAGAAGGCAAAAATTACGGAACAATCAGTTCAAACGGCACAGTTCCTATGGCAGACCGCAAAATAATGATTGAATTTTCTTCACCTAACACAAACAAGCCGCTTCATTTAGGTCACATGAGGAACGATGCTCTTGGCGAATCAGTAAGCCGGATTTTATCAAAGGCAGGAGCTGAAGTTTACAAAGTCGATTTAATCAATAACCGCGGCATTCACATCTGCAAATCAATGCTTGCATACAAACTCTTCCACGAGAAAAACGGTGACACTCCGGAAAGTCTTGGAATGAAAGGCGATCATTTTGTTGGTCAGTGCTATGTTGAATTTGACCGCTATTTAAAAGGTGAAAAGGATAAACCGGAAACAGCTCACCCGGAAGCACAGGAAATGGCAGAAGAAATGCTCCGCAAATGGGAAGCAGGAGATGCCGAAACACATAAACTCTGGAAAATGATGAACGACTGGACATTCAACGGAGTTATGGAAACCTATAAACGCACAGGCGTTTCCTTCGATCAGTTCTATTTTGAAAGCGAAACTTATCTCAAAGGTAAGGATGAAATCCAGAAAGGTCTTGAAAAAGGTGTTTTCTTCAAAGCTGAAGACGGCTCAGTTCGTGTCGATGTTACAGAAGCCGTCGGCAAAGGCAAAGACGGCGAAGATCACGAAAAAGTTCTGCTTCGAAAGGATGGTACTTCAGTTTACATCACACAGGATATCGGAACAGCAATCAGCCGTCATTCAGACTGGGCTTTTAACGAACTCATTTATGTCGTTGCCACAGAACAGAATTTCCACTTCAAAGTGCTTTTCTACATACTCAAAAAGCTGGGCTTCGACTGGGCAAATAAACTCTATCACCTTGCATACGGTCTGGTAAATCTTCCAAGCGGCAGAATGAAAAGCCGTGAAGGCACCGTTGTCGATGCGGATGATTTAATCGACTCCCTCCATGCAGATGCACTGGCCGCAATTAAAGAAAAAGGTCGTGAAGATGAACTTGGAAACGCTGACGAAGTTGCAGAAAAAGTTGCACTTGCAGCCCTTCACTACTATCTTCTTCAGGTTTCTCCAGTCAAAGATATGGTTTTCAATCCTGAAGAATCTTTGAGCTTTAATGGAAATACAGGTCCTTATCTGCAGTACATGGGAGCGCGCATTGCTTCAATTTTGCGGAAGGCAGAAAGTGAAGGTTCTCTTCCTGCAACTGTTGAATATGCCTCAGAGGCACTTAAAACTGCGGAAGAATGGGATTTAATTAAGCGTCTTGGTGAATATCCTGAAACAGTTGCCCGTGCCGCCGAAAACAGAGATCCTTCTGTCGTAGCAAATTATCTTTATGATCTTGCAAAACTGTTCTCAAAATTCTACCAGCAGTGCCCGATTATGAGCGCAGAAGACGCAGATTTAAAAGCTGCCCGATTGACACTTGCAAAAGCAACTCTTGCTGTCTTAAAAGATGCAATGAATCTTGTGCTTGTTCCGTTCTTAAATAAAATGTAAACAGGCAATATGAAATTTCTTGTCATTTCTGACATTCATGGAAGCGCATCCTCACTTGAAACTGTTCTTGCCACATTTGAAAAGGACTGTGATGCGCTGATTCTCTGCGGTGACTATCTCAATCACGGGCCCCGTAACCCGCTTCCGGAAGGCTGGGATACAAAAAAAACAGCAGAACTGTTAAATGCACATAAAGAAAAAATCATCTGTGTACGCGGGAACTGTGATTCAGAAGTAGATCAGATGATGCTTTCTTTTCCATGTTTGAATGCATATACAACAATCACAGTCCCTGCATCATCAGCAATCCGCCGTATTTTTATTCATCACGGACACCTCTATTCACGCAAAGAACTTACAGAATGGCTTCCGAAAGGCACACTCGTAATCTCAGGTCACACTCACATCACCGAAATGGAAGAAGAAAACGGAAATTTTTATTTTAATCCAGGGTCCATTTCACTTCCAAAATGTGCTGACGGAAAAACCTGCGGAATCATCGAAGAAGATGGAAACGGAAAATTAAAAGTAAAACTTTATACAATTGACGGAAAGCCTGTTAAAGAAAACTTTTTTTAACTTTTCTGTTTTACATTTTCCTTTTTTTTGATATTCTCTTTCAGCGAGGTATCTATGAAAGTTGCAATTTTCTTCGGTTCAAAATCAGACACAGAGACAATGAAAAAGGCTGCCGATATTCTGCGCGAATTCGGCGTTGATTATAAAGCGTACATTCTTTCGGCTCACCGTGCCGGCGCTTTACTTCACGAAACTGTCAAACAGGTAGAGCAGGACGGCTGTGAAGTAATTATTGCTGGCGCTGGCTTAGCTGCTGCACTTCCCGGCGTAATCGCAGGAGCTACAACACTTCCGGTAATCGGTGTTCCACTCGAATGTATCGCCCCTGGAAAATCAAACGGCTTAGGAGGTATGGACGCACTTCTCTCCATTGTACAAATGCCTCCACAGATTCCAGTTGCAACAGTTGGTATCAACTCAGCAAAAAATGCAGCTTATCTGGCAGTACAAATTCTTTCCATCAAATATCCTGAATTAAAAGAAAAGCTGCTTGCTTTCCGAAAAAAACTTGCTGATGACGCAAAAGCAGGCGGTCTTGACGTAGAATTATAAGTCTGCATTTTTAAGCACAATTTTCCATGTATTGCGTGGAGAATGACTAATTCAGTATAATAACAAAAAAATTTCCTTTTGGAGTAAACAATGGCTGTAAATTACAAAGATTCTGGCGTTGATGTTGAAGAAGGCTACAATGCCGTAAACGAATACAAAGTTCATGCAAAACGAACCCGCATTCCTGGTCTTTTAAGTGATCTGGGAAGTTTTAACGGTATGTTCGAAATTCCAAAAGGACTTAAAAATCCTGTCATGGTTTCAGGCACTGACGGTGTTGGTACAAAACTCGACATCGCTTTCCAGATGGGAAAATACGACACAGTCGGAATTGACTGTGTAGCAATGAGCGTAAATGACATTCTCTGCTCAGGCGTTCAGACTTCTTTCTTCCTCGACTATGTTGCATGCGGAAAACTTGACGCAAAGGTTGCCGGTGAGCTGGTAAAGGGTGTTGCAGACGGCTGCGTTGATACTGGCTGTGCCCTTCTCGGCGGTGAAACTGCTGAAATGCCTGGTTTCTACGACGAAGGAAAATACGATCTTGCCGGCTTTGGTGTTGGTGTCGGCGAAAAAGAAAAAATGATTACAGGTCAAAAAATCGAAGCCGGCGACATCTTAATCGGTCTTTCTTCGACCGGCTGTCACTCAAACGGCTATTCTCTCGTCCGAAAACTTGTTTCTGATTTTAGCGAAGACTTCAACGGTAAAAAAATAGGTGAAGTACTTCTCACACCGACCCGCATTTATGTCCGCCCTGTTATGGATGTTCTCAATGTATTTGGTGAAAGCATTCACGGCATGGTTCATATTACTGGCGGCGGCTTCTACGAAAATGTTCCGCGCATGTACGCAAAAGGCAAAAATCTTGTTTCTGTAATCAAAAAAGATTCATGGGAAAAGCCGGCAATTTTTAACGAACTTATCCGCCGTGGTGCAGATTCTGAAGGCGTCTGGGGCACCTTTAATATGGGTATCGGCTTCATTCTTGCAGTCAAAGCAAGCGATGCAGATGCAATCATTGCCCGTTTCAACGAAAAGGCAGACAGCTTCCAGACAGAACCATATACAAAGGCTGGAGCCGCTCCTCTCAAAGCCTACAAAATCGGTCATGTTGAAAAAGCCGAAAAAGACCTGGGCGAAGACTTAAAAGGCAGTCACGAAGCAACAAAATTAGTGTAATTCATGTTTAATATTTCACCGAAAATTTAAACATGAAAAAAGTTTTTATCTTACTCAGCCTTACGGCATCATTAGGAATAGCGTCTGTCTTTTTGTTCACCAGAAATGACATACGCTTTTCTTTATTTTTACAGAAGTTTATAAAATCACCAGAAGAAAAAGTTCCATTAACATTAATTTCCATTGACAAAGACTTTGTTCAAAAATTTTCTTCACCCTTTGCTTCAAACTCAATCATAGAAGATGCTGTTATTGCTTCAAGAGAATTAGGCTCAACAGGCCACATAAAAGACTTCGGCTACAATAAAAGCTTTTCAAAAATATTTCCCCAGACATTAAAAACTCAGATTAATGCACAGAGAGAAACATCTTTATTCGGATTAAAAATTGTTTTACCAAATCAAAACAATCTGAATGAAGACTCAAAAACTCCTGAAAACTACAATCCACTCACACCTCAGCAGAAAGTTCATTTAATTTATAAAAAAGGCAGACAGTATTACGCTGATTCAGTTTTTGCTTCTCTTCTAGAAAACTTTGACAATTCAAATCTGCAGATTGATAATTTCTCAATTAAATTTGCAGATAAATCAATTCCACGCATTTACGATGGGTCAGTTCTTCTAAAATATCCACAAACTTCATACAAAAACTGGAACACTGTTTCTGTTTTAGAACTTTACAATTACAAAAAAAGCGAAGAAGTTTTTTACAGCTATTTAAAACTTATGTCCAAAAGAGGACTGTTCGGTGAATTGAATTCCGAAAATCCGCTGGATATTTATGAAACTGCCGAAAGCCTGAAAAATAAACCAGGCCTAAAAGATTATATTTATCTGAAAGAAAAATTTTATAAGCTTATTAACTCATATCTTTCAGGAAAACAGGAAAAAATCCTCATAGAAGAAACTGGTGATGAAGAATACCGTGAAATAATATGTAATTCATTCAAAACCTGTAAAACTCTTTTTAACAATCTTGAAGCAGAACGTAAAAATCTCATTTCCAAAATAAACGGCTCATTTTGCGTATTCGCAGTTACAGCTGATACCCTTTCAGATTTTATAAGTTCTCCAGTTGATTCAAAATTACCGGAATCACTCACAGCCTATGTTCTTGCACACATGATTTATAATGATGATTTCGTTGATTTTCTTTCTCCTCTGTTGTCTTTTTCACTTGCCGTTTTACTCTGCCTTATTTTAGCCATATTATCATTAAAAATTAAAAAAGCTTTTCCGGTAATTATTCTTGCAGCTGTATTTGTCATTATTTTCCCTGCTGCAGTAATTTTTACATACATAAAATTCAAAATTTATACCGGCTTTTTTATTATAACACCTTCCCTTTTGACTTATCTTTTATTAACAGCCATTTATGCACTAATCAAAAACAAACAGGAATGGCTTTCCCTGTCATCAAAAATTA
>NZ_JAZOUG010000321.1:0-6608 GCF_045657965.1 Treponema sp.
CCTGAAATTGCAAAAATACAAAAAACACTAAAAGAAATAGGAGAAAAAATCTATGAAAACAGCAAAATCTTTTTTAAAAACAGTTCTTATTATTGTCACTACGATTACGCTTACTTTCTTCCAATCGTGTAACAAGAAGAACGCCAAAAATCTTCCAAAATTGAATTTAACGCTTCTTTTGAGTTCAAATTATTCGCCAATTTTGCATCTCAACGCGGAAGGCGGCATTGCTGAAAAAAAAGGCGGCGTGTACCCGACTTTGGAGTATACGACAGGCTTGGAATCCGTTTTAGCCGGAAAATCTGACGGCAGACTCAATGCCTTACAGCCGTCTATAATCGCAGGCGGAAACGGAAGCGATATTACCATTTTCGCAGGAACGATGGGCGGCGGACACCTTATCTTTGCAAATAAAAATGTTGCTGAAACGCTGAAAGACCCGAAAAATTGGAAGGGAAAAACCGTCGGTGGTACCGCAGGCGGAACTGCTGACTGTGTGCTTCGTTCCGCTTTACGGGATAACTACGGAATCGACTTCGACGAAATGAATTACAAATATTTTGATAATGATGAAGCTATTATTGCTGCTTGTAAACACGGAGATGTTGACCTCATTACTTCATATTATGCCTTGCGTGAAGTAGCGGAAGCTTCTGGGCTTGTTCAGATTGCTGAACTTGTTGACTTGTACCCTGATTATGCCTGCTGTCGACAAACTGCAAACGGTGCAAAATTGCGCTCTGACCGCGACTTGTTCGTAAAATGGACAAAGGGGTTGATTTATTCTTGGAAATATTTCAATACCGACGAAAAAGGCACAATTACAGTCATAAAGAAAGTGACAAATCAAGACGACCAGTGGGTGTACGACCATATTTATGATAAAGAAGGGACTGCGAACATCACATTCCATCCCGACCCGTTCTATAACGGCTGCGCACCGCAATATGATGTATTGTTTGATCTTGGTTTTATTGAGCCGGAAAATCCCCGTCCGCTTCATGAGTATTTCGACATTTCGATATATGCTGACGCGCTCAAGGAAGTGATTGCCGAAAATCCCGACGATTCCTTTTATACGGATATGTGGACTTATTTCGTGAGCCATAATGATAAGTATCCTGACTTTGAAAAATTGTACCCAAAAACATTGTAGGACACAAAGCGGGGTGCGAAAATGACGCAGAAACAGTGCATCGTGCTGATTGGCGCACAGCATATCGGCACTCACGGAGCAATTTCTCTAGTGGAAGATTTGTACAATCATTTTTAGAATAATTTCTTTCCTACTTATTCAAAAGTCTGAAACATTTTAGTGCTGAATTATAAACCACACCAAAATCGTCTTCTTCTTTTGGATAAGAGCCTTTCAAAAAAAACTTTTCAAGCAGATTTACATAATACGAAGCAACTTTATCGTCAGGATTTTCACTCATGAGTTTTTTGAATTTATCGCAGGAAATGGCATAATCTTCATGCTCAAAATCTTTCATTGCACTTTCCCAGACTTCTGTGTATTTCAAAAGCTTTTCGCCTGCATCATTTTTTAAGCAAAGCGGCTCATAAAGTGTAAGCGGTGTATTTACATTCACAACCTGAACCCGGTCCAGACGGCGGCAGAGGATTTCATCTCCAAGTTCCCTGTAAGTTGCTTCACTTATTAAAATTCCTAATATAGAAAACTCCGTACTTTTTTAACCGGCGAAACAATGCAGAACAGACTTAAAAACGTTAAATAAACCCCAGATAGGATTTTTAAACTTATTTTTAAGAATAATTATATTAAAAATACAGAGGATTTCAACAGTTTTATAAAAGTTTACACATATAAAATAAGTATTTTCTTAATTATAAGATACCTTATTTCAACATCGCCAGGAATTCGTCTTCGTTAATAATCGGAATACCGAATTTAGCCGCCTTCTGATTTTTGCTTGAACCGCTGGAGGTGTCATTTGTAACAAGATAGCTTAAATCTTTAGTAACAGATGATTTGCACGAACCGCCTGCCTTTTTTACCATCGCTTCAGCATCGTTTCTTTTCATTGTACGAAGTTCGCCTGTAAAACAAAAAGAAATACCGGAAAGTTTACCGTCTCCAGTTTCTTCAAGAACAATTGTTCCATTTTGAACAAGCGAGCGCATTTCACCGGCATTTTCAGAAAGCCCTTCAACAATAGTTTTCGCAGTAATTTCAGCAAATCCGTACACAGAAGCAATTTCTTCTTCACCGGCACAAAGAAGCTTTTCTAAGGAATTAAAGCCGGCATCAATCAGTTTCTGAACCATTGTTTCGCCGATTCCTTCAATATCAAAGCCGCCCACAAAAACTGAAAGAGACATTCTGCGGTGACTCTGAATGCTTTCATAAACTTTTTTTGCACCAAGCGAATCTTTCCGGCTTTCTATTGATTCTTCATTCAGAAAATAAGGAACGAGTTTTTCTGCCGTAAGCGAATAAATGTCTGAAATGCTCTTAATTTCTTTGTCTTTAAAAAGGGAGCGCAGAAGTGTATCTCCAAAATCCCGGATATCAGCTGCACTAACCCATTTTTGAAGCTGATGAAGAACCCTCTTTTCACAGGATTTATTCGGACAGAAAAGCCTGCTTCCTTCGTCAACAAGCTCAGTTCCGCAGCAGGAACACTTTTTCGGAAAGACAATTTCACTCGTTATCTGCCCCTCTTCTTCAGTTAAAACACTTTCAATTTTAGGAATAATCTCACCGCGCTTAACAACAACTACCTTACTTCCGATTTTGACCCCAAGAGCACGCATTGTGTCAGGATTTGCCAGAGAAGCCCTCTGAACACTTGTCCCGTTCAGCTGAACTTCATCAAAAATTGCGACCGGTGTGTAAGTTGCACCTGATTCACTCCACTCAACTTCCCTCAAAACCGAAACAGCTTCTTCAAGAGAAAACTTAAAGGCAATCTGTCTGTCAGGCCGTGCCCTGCTTGCATCAGCTAAATCAATTTTCCGCTCTTTAATTACAAGTCCGTCAATATCGTAATTAAGAGATTTTCTGACTTCCATTACTTCTTCCCGGTAATGAATCACTTCTTCCGGCGATTTACAGATTTTAAGCGGTGAAGTTGAAAATCCGCATGAATTAAGCCAGTTGATTTTTCCTTCTTCATCACTGAAAGGACTATTTTCTTCAGTAGAAAGTGCGTCGTAAGTCATAAGACACAAATGCTCGCTTCCAGAACCGTCTTTTCGCTTCATAAGCCCATTCGCAGCATTCCGGCAGTTTGCCTTATCAGAATAAAACTTTTCGTGAACCGTGTGGCTCATAATCACTTCACCGCGTACAGCCCCGGTAAAATCTATTTTATTATTCTCAGAATCAAATAATGCAGTTTTGACGCCCTGCATTTTTCTGGCATTTGCAGTAATGTCATCCCCGATTGTACCGTCTCCGCGTGTTACAGCCCTCACAAGTTCCCCATGATTATACTGCAGCTCAAGAGAAGCACCGTCAAGTTTATATTCAACAAGATATTCATCGTAAGCATGATTTTTTGCCCATGCAAGAAACTGCTCGGGGTTTGCAGCCTTTTCCTGACTTCCCATCGGCATTATGTGACGGATTTTTGCAAAATTTCCAGAATCAGAGCCTACCCGCTGTAAGACCGGATTCTGCGGGTCTAAAGATTTTAATTCATCCCAGAGTTTATCAAATTCAGCGTCAGAAATTTCCCCTTCACCGTTATAGTAAGAATCCTGATATTTTTTAATAAGCAGCGCAAGTTCTGAAATGCGTGCACTTTCATCAATGTCAAATAAATCCATAACCTTTATGTTAATGAAATTTTCAGAATTTTTCTATATTGAATAAACTGCTTCCTGCATAGCAATTTTCTGTCTTTTTCACTAAAATCAAATTTCAGGAGGTAAGAAAAAAAATGCATTCACACTTCAAAAATCATATCCGTTTATCTGAATTTTTAAACATATTACTTATTTTCAGTTTTCAATTTTCAGTTTTCAATTTTATTTCCTGTACAAAAAGACTTACTCCTGAAGAAATTGAAATTCAAAATCAGCAGAAAATCGAAAATGCAAAAAACAGTGCAATTTCAGAATATGTAAAAAATCTTTCCGATGAAGTTAGACTCTCTCAGCTTTTTCTTGTAAACATCGAAGGAAATGAAACTTTCCATGCTGTCGAAAAAACAGGCTCTCTCCATGAAAAACCGGCTGAAGGAAATCCTCTTGTACCTGGCGGAGTACTGCTTTTTTCCTATAATATTTCAAATGATCCTCTTCAAACTTACGAATATATAAAATCAATCCGTGATTTCTACCTTGCAAACGGAAATCCGCCGCCATTTGTTTCAGTTGATCAGGAAGGAGGCTATGTAAACCGTCTGCGTTCACTTACAGCCACACTCTGTTCACAGCAAAATGCGGCATCTTCTTTATCACCTGTGTCAGCCCAACAGCTTTACGCTTCTCAGGCACGCCAAATGAATAATCTTGGCTTTCATTTAAATCTTGCACCTGTAATTGAAGTCGAAAATGACGAAAACCGGGATTTTTTAGATACCCGCTCTTTTGGAAATATTGGAAATGTCCTTATTTATGGTAAAACCTGTGTTTCTGCCTACGAAAATAACAAAATAGCCACAGTTTTAAAGCATTTTCCTGGAAATTCCAGTACAGACCCTCATACAGGTCTTCCGGAAATTTCAGTTACCAGAGAAATCCTTCAAAACCAATACCTTCTGCCTTTTAAAAACCTCAACTCTTTATCATCTGCAGTTTTAATGAGCCATGCAAGAATTACAGTTTCTGATGATTCTACTTACACAGAATCAAAAAATCCGGCATGTCTGTCAAAATACTGGGTCACAGACGTTCTTAGAAATGAACTTGGTTTTAAGGGACTTATTCTTTCTGATGATATTTTTATGGCCGCCCTTGCAAAAAACGGTTATCCGCCGGAAACTGCTGTAATCAGTGCTGTTGAAGCCGGAATTGATGTAATCATGCTTTCAGAAAAACGCTTCGGGAAAGTTGCCGGAATTATCCTGAAAAAAGCCTGTGAAGATGAAAATTTTTCAAAAGAAATAAACCGTGCTGCAGAAAATGTAATCCGCTTCAAAATTAAAGCAGGAATTCTTAATCTGATTAAAACATCTCAAGACAGTGAAACTGAACTTCCGCAATTTAAAGTAGAAATAAACAAAAATTATGCTGATTTTGACTTATACAGATTTAACGAGGATTACAAGGCAGGAATGAATGCCTTCGAAATGAAAAAATGAAACAAAAAGACCGTGAAAAAAAACTTACCGGCGCTCAGGGATTTGACTCTTACTATTCAGCCCTGTTCGGCGAACGCTGGCAGTCGATTAAAGAAGCTTTTTTGCTTGAAAGTGACTATGCTGAATGGAATGCAGGCGGAGAAAAAACCTACTTTCTTGACTCAGCTTCTGTAAGGGCAGCTGTCTCGCTTCCCTTAAAAAACGCAGTGGATATTCTTGATTTATGCGCAGCTCCAGGCGGAAAAACTTTAGTACTCGCCGGCAACATGTCAGAAAATGCACATCTGCTTTCAAATGAACGCTCTTCCGACCGCAAAAACCGGCTTTTAAACACAGTGCGGGACTGTCTTCCTCAAAATATTCAGGAGCGTGTACAGGTCATCTGTAAAGACGGAGCCGTAATGTGCCGCACAAACGAGGAGTCTTTTGATGCAATTCTTCTTGATGCTCCCTGTTCAAGTGAACGTCATGTATTTAATGATAATAAATATCTTTCTGACTGGAGCCCTTCCCGAATCAAAACACTTTCAATGGCACAGTGGGCACTGCTTTCTTCTGCATGGCGGATGCTTCGTTCAGGAGGTTTTCTTCTTTACTCAACATGCGCACTTTCTCCGGAAGAAAACGATAAAATAATCGAAAAGCTGCTCAAAAAATTCGATAATGCAAAAATCTTAGAACCAGAAATCAGTTTAAATTACTCTGATTTTACAAAAGCAAAACTACCTGAATATGAAAAAACTCAATTTGGTTCTCAAATTTTACCGGATAAAGCAAAAGGAGCAGGCCCGCTTTATTTCTGTCTGATACAAAAAATTCTATAGACAAACAACACAATATTTTGATAAAATATTAAAACATATTTGCAGTAGTGTTTTTATAAACACAAGGAGGAATGTTGGCAGATACAAAAGGTTTACGAATCAACGAACAGATTCGTGTACGAGAGGTCAGGCTTGTTGATGAAGAGGGCGGAAAAAATGGAATTATTCCAACACGTGAGGCTCTCGAACTTGCAAAAGAACGCGATCTTGACCTTGTAGAAGTTTCGCCAAACGCAAATCCACCGGTTTGTAAAATCTTAAACTACGGTAAGTATCGGTTCGAGCAGGAAAAAAGGCTCCGAGATTCCCGCAAGGCCCAGAAAGCCCTTAAGCTCAAGGAAATCCGTATGCAGCCAAAAATTGGTGCAGGCGACCTTGATACTAAGGCAAAACACGTTCAGGAATTTCTTAACGAAGGCGATAAGGTCAAAGTTACAATCCGTTTCCGCGGTCGTGAACTTAAGTCGGAGGCCCAAAGCGGTCTTAGGAAGACAAATGTCTTAGCCAACTC
>NZ_JAZOUG010000322.1:0-4539 GCF_045657965.1 Treponema sp.
CTTTGAAATGGAAGTTCAAAGGTAAAACCCGTACCCGTTTGGAATTCAAGCTCATTTACTCCTTTTGTGTATTCAAAATCAAAAAGATTGTTCCAGCTTCCTGAAAAGGGGCCTGCCTGAAAAGGATAACTGTAGTTAAATTCTGCCCCAAATGTCAGATTCTGTTTTCCTGTCTGTAAATCTTCTTTAAGGCCTGCAAAAATACCGGCATTCATGGTATTTAAAGTACCTAAAAAATTTACATCTTTTGCTTTAATCTTAAAAATAAGGCCGTTATTTGAATCATATTTTGGATAAGGAAGTATTAAAAGGTGTTTTGAATCTTTTGCATTAATGTTTAGAAGCACATTGTTTATATCTTCAGATTCCGGCTGTTCATATTCTGCTTCTAACTGAACGTCATCAAATGCTCTTGTATTCATAAGACGCTGCCGTAAATCTGCAAGGTAAGAATCAAGCTCTTCTTTACTTTCAAAAATTTTTTCTGTATTTACAGAAACTACCCGTCTTAAATCCTGTTCGCGGGTTTTATCGAGAGTATATGAAACATCAGAAATCTGATAACGCTCTGAAAAAAGAGAGAAAGAAAAGAAAGAAAAAATAAAAATTAAAAAAAAACGTGGTGAGGTTTTGCTAATACGCACCTTTTCCCCGTAAAACTACATAAACTGTTTTTATAATAATCCATATATCAAGCCATACAGACCAGTTTTGAATGTAGTATGAATCAAGTGTAACCCTCTCTTCGTAACCTGTATCACTCCTACCGGAAATCTGCCACATTCCGCTAAGGCCTGGCTGTACTGAAAGAATAAATTCTGCTTTATTTCCGTATTTTACAAGTTCGGGCTCTGTAACAGGACGTGGACCTATAAAACTCATTTCGCCTGTAAGGACATTAAAGAACTGAGGAAGCTCGTCAATGCTGGTTTTACGCAGGATTTTACCGATTTTTGTAACACGGGGATCATTTGTAAATTTACGGTCTTTTTCCCATTCAGCACGCATTTCAGGATTTTCTGCTAAGATTTTTTCAAGCTGTTTGTCTGCATCGATAACCATTGAGCGGAATTTCCAGCATTTAAATTCTTTTCCGTTTTTGCCTGAACGTTTATGTCCATAAAAAACAGGTCCTGGTGAAGTTATTTTTATTATAATTGAAACAAAAATAACGACTGGTAAAACAACTGGGGAAGAAAGTAAAAGCAAAAACAAGTCAATAAAACGCTTCCAGAAAAGACTGACTGGCTTTGTAAGATTGTGTGTTGAAGAAAATCCTAAAATACCACCTAAATCGCGGACATTTGTTGAAATTGTGGAAACATCGTTAATTTTTGGTATCTGGAGTGTGTAACGGAAATATGAATTAATGTGTGTTGTATCCCGGTCGTAATCGCAGAGAACAGCAACTTTGATTTTGAAGGATTTTATAAAGGAAAAAGTTTCTTTTGATGGCGGATAAACCGGAATGCCGAATTTTTCGCCTGGAATAAAGGCTCTGCTGTCTACAATCATGCAGGGTTTATAACCCAAATCTTTACGTTTTATAAGACGTTCAATAATTACATCTCCAGAATTTCCTGAAACATAAATAACTGCAGGCACTCCAAACCATTTGCGCCGTGAAAAAAGAGAACGTGCCAGTTCCCGGGCTGCAGGTAATAAAATTAATGCAAATGGGGTTGCACAGATAAGGGCAATTACAATCGGCCATTTATCATCAGCTTCTTCTACAGTAATCGAAAGGGCTATTCCAACAAAGACGAAAAAAGAACAGATTCCGAATTTTTTAACTTCATCTGCAGGCGGATAAACAAGTCCCGGATAAAGCCCTGCTGCATAAAAAACTGCCAGCATTGGAGGAAGATAAATCCAGTAGGTAACGAAAGAACGGAAATTAATCCAGTGATGATTTATAAAATTAACAATAAAGAAAGAAATTCCTATGCAAAGCATTACTACGACAGCATCAACAATCATAAGAGACATACCGGAAGTAAAAGAACTTGTGCGCCAGAAATTTTTCTTGAAAAACTTTTTATATTCTTCGTTCGTCATAGCTAAGATTATTTTACAGTTTTCTTCTCATTACTTCAATAATTTTCTTTGCAGAGTCTTTATAGGAATATTTATTTTGTATAAGAGAGTTTTCTTCTTCCGAAAAAGGTTCATCGCTGCATAAAAGAAGCTTTCTGCACAAATCTTCTGAATCTCCGGCCTTAAAAAAAGTAACCGGTAAGTCCTGGTATATTTCTTTAAAGACAGGAATGTCTGAAATAATAGCCCTTGTGCCCATTGTTAAAGCTTCAAGAGGAGGCATTCCAAAGCCTTCATAAAGTGAAGGTTGAACTAAAAGCCGGGAAGAAGCATACAGATATTTTAATTCATCATTAGAAATGCGGCCGGTAAAGCTTATTTTTGCTCCATTTTCAATGAGAACGTTGATTTTATTAACAGTTTCTTCGTCTCCGGTACGGAAATTTTCGGCATTTCCAACGATAACTAGATTCGAATTAAATTCAGATGAACTGTTAGAAGCTTTTTCAAAAGCTTCGAGAAGTGTTTTTAATCCTTTATGTTTTTTTATGTTTCCTACAAATAGAATCTGATTCTTTTTTGCCGGCAGTTCGTTTTCAAAGGGCTGTTTTAAATATGCGGGAGCTGCATTATAGATAACTTCTAGAGGCTTTTTGCAGTGAAGATGATGCAAAATACGTTCTTTTGAAAAATTAGAGACAGTAAATACAGCTTTTGAGTAATTTACGGCTCTTTTATAAAATTCCTTTCGTATAAGACGTCCAGAAAATCCTGTAAGCCCTTTTACATCAAGGAAAACTACATCATGGATTGTTGAAAAAACCGGAATATTTATGCCACCCGGAATATTACAGTATGGAGTAAAATAATAATTGTAACTGTTGATTTTTTCCAGGACTTCAGAAGGAAAATTTAAAATCTCAGATAAGGAGAATGGTTTAGTGTCACAAAAACAGAATTCAACATTCTGCATTCGTACAAATGGTGTACACTGTTCATGAGTTCCAATTAAAAGACATTCATTTTCTTCCAGAAACCAGGGAATAAGTTCAGAAATAAATGAACCTATTCCGCCGGAGCCTATCATGCGGCAGTCGATTGCAATTCGAAGCATTTTATTCACCGTTTATTGTTTTGCTGTTGTTTCTTCGTCCATACGGATAATTGTTTTATCTATGCACTCTTTAATTTCTCTGAAGAATCGTTCTGTAGAAAATTTTTGTGCATGTTGTGCAATAAAATCAGAATCAAAAGTATATGGATTTTCTTTTTCAAGAGCTTCAAAACGATTTATTGCACGTTCTACTGAATCAGAAGTCTGATGACTGAAGAAAACTCCTGTTTTTCCGTTTATTACTGTCTCAACTGCACCGCCTTTTCCAAAAGCAATTACAGGTCGTCCGCATGCCTGTGCTTCAACAGGAATAATTCCGAAATCTTCTTCTGCACAGAAAATTAAGGCACGGCAGCGCTGAAGGTAATCTTTTACTTCTTCGTCAGAAATACGCCCTGTGAAAGTGATGTCTGCATCTTTATAGCTTTGAGCAAGCGCTTTCAGTTCTTTTTCCTGGCTTCCACTTCCAATTACAACAAGCTTTTTCTTTAAGTTTGCACATGCTGTAATTGCAAGATCGATTCTTTTGTAAGAAACAAAACGGCTGAAAACAACAAAAAAATCTTCAGGCTCTTTTCCGTTTGGAGAAAGCCTTTCTGTATCTACAGGAGGCCAGACAACCATTGAATCTCTGTTCCAGTATTTTTTTATTCTGCGCGAAATATAGTTTGAATTTGCTATAAGGCCGTCAATTCTCTGGCTTGAAACATAATCCCATAAACGAATCTGCGGCATCCAGCGGTTCATAAAAAATTTTGTTAATAATCCGCTTGAAGCTCTGTACTCAAAATATTTGTCCCATGCATAGCGCATTGGAGTATGAATATAGGCAACATGAGGAACAAGCGGAGGTGTAATAACGCCTTTTGCACAGCAGGAAGAAGAGCATATTACGAGTTTATAGTTCGAAAAATCAAAGGATTCAAAAGCTTTAGGCATAAATTTTAAGAATTTTGTGTAAAGCTTTGTTGAAAAAGGCCATTTCTGGATAAAACTTGTGTGCACTTTTTCTTTCGGAAAAATTTTTCCCATTTTTTTTTCGTCGTACACAAGAGTAAAAATTTCTGCTTCAGGATAGATTTTGAGAAGCTCTTCTACAACGCGTTCAGCTCCACCGTAATTTACAAGCCAGTCATGTACGATAGCAATTTTTCTCATAGAACAGCCTCCATAAGTTCATTATACAACAGTTCTGAAGCTTTTTGATAGGTGTATTTATTTAAAATTATATTAATTTTATCTTGATTAACTGGATTTTTTGCAATTTCTGTAAGATTGCAGTTTGTATTATCAGAATTAATATATTGAGCCGCTTCTTCATAAATCTCTGGAAGACTAGCACAGTTAGCAACGATAATTTTTGCACCGACAGAAAGTGCTAAGTCGGA
>NZ_JAZOUG010000323.1:0-2336 GCF_045657965.1 Treponema sp.
TGTAAGGCGGCATTCCCTGATTCATAATGATGGCTCTGCTGAACTCAAGCTTCATAAGCTCATCTGGATTGATAAGCGAAGTGCTTGTTTCCTGACTGGATCGGGAAATATTGTTGAATCCCACCTGAAACTTATTTCCGCTTGCACTGATGTTATCCAGAAGCACCGAGCGGTTTCCGATTGATTCACTGAATGTACGCGCATCTTTAAGGGAACCCGGCGCATACAGGATGATTGTCTTACAGTGATCAAGGAACGGATGATTCTCACCGTAAACATCAATTATCTGATTCAATGCCTGGCAGACGATAAAGAACGTGACTCCATAGCCCGCCAAAATTCCAGCGTTTAACGCGATGTCAGGAAAAAATCCGAGCACAGGGAATTCGTCGAGAAGGAAAAGACAAGGAATCTTGAGCTTAACTTCTTTTGCATTTGTCTCACCTGCAGAAAACTTCTTAATCATGAAGGTGATAATCATTCTGAAAACCGGACTGATTCGTTTGATGTGGTTATAGGGTACAATCAGATACAAACTGATTCCGTTCTTAGAATTGATAAAGTCATCTACACTGAAGTCAGAATATGCAGTTGCCTGAGCAAGCAGCGGGTCCTGAAAGAGCGAAATCTTACTAAACACAGTAGAGTAGGTTGAAGCACGCTCTTTTGGTGTCTGAATCTTGCTTCGGTTTGCAGCCTCAACAATCAGCTGATGGATTTTGTCGTTTCCATGGTCGGCATTAATCATTGCTTCAAGCATTTCCCAGCCAGGTCCTTTTGAGTTTTCTTCTTCGCCTTCTTTTTGTTCATCATTTGTGGCAGAAGAGAATACATGAAGAACTGTGGCAAGGTTCTTATCTTTCCAGGGAATGTCTTTTGAAAAGCGAACGTGCATTACAACACCGCTGAAAATATCGCGGGCTGTATTGTTGAAGTACTGTGTTGCCCCATCACTTGCAGCTTTTGCTGTATCTCCACCAAAGAAGATTTCACCGATAGTATCTGCCCAGCTGAAAGCCTCACTTGGAGAATCCGGTATTTCCCAGATTGGATTGTAATGAGCGGTGTTATTGTCCGGATCCAGAGGACGGAACGGAATTACTCTGCTGAATTTAGAACGGTAGCCTGCTGTGGCTGCCCAGTTTTCGCCTTTTGGATCAAATACAACAACACTTCCTCTTCCGCTAACTTCTTTCTTAGTTCTGATTTTGAAAAAGAGAACCTTTTTCTTTATCCATTTGTAAACAGGAATGCCGTAATTCAACAGAGTTGGAATTATGCAGGAAACGCCTTTTCCTGCTCTTGTAGGAGCAATCAAAAGAGTGTTTGTACGTCCTGAATGGCAGACAAGTGCTGCTGGTTTCTTGCAGTGAAGGGTGAGAGATGCCTTTTCAGCATCAATTTTGTAATTCACTCTAGCTTCTGCAAGTTCTCCGCATACAACTCCGTGCTGCTGAAGCATTCCGTATTTCTTTAAGTCTTTACGGGTAGCAAAACGCGCTGTTCCGTGAATGTGCTGATTCTTCTGATGTGCATTAACAAAAATGCTTGTAAGTACAAATAGAACTATTGCAGAAATCAGACAGAAGAATGCAGGGGGAATAGCCTGAAAGAAGTAATACGAATAAGTTTCGTTAAATGCATACTTCATCATGCCAATTATGAAGACCAGAGGATTGTAAACTCTGTATCCATTCTTGGTAATGAAGATTGGATGCCCTATAACCTTCGGGTCATAGTTCATCATTGGTGCAAATTTCTGAGTGGTGATTATTAACCCTATAAAAACAAGGGTAATCGGCACGAACCAGTTTAAAACTGCGAGCCAGTATACTTTGTGGGAGCTGTCCGGGTCCTGACGGGCAAATTCTTCCTTATCTTTCAAAACAAAACCTAACCTTTGGGCAGGCGATTTCGTTTGTTACATTTATAATATACAGAATGTATACAAAAATATCAAGTAGTACATATAAGAAAATAAAAGTGTAAGAATATAAAATTATTTTACGAGAAAATGTGATTTTTGAAATAATTAGTAATTATTTCATTGACAAATTGAACAGGTGTGCTTATATTATAATTAGATTTGAAAAAGTTAGTAATTATATCAAAGCTAACACAGGAGGAGACAGATGGCAGAAGAAAAAAGAGGTGGAGCACGCCCAGGTTCAGGAAGAAAAGCCACTGGAGCAAAAACAAAGCACTACACAGTAAATCTTCCGATTGAAGAAGCAGAGCTTTTAGAAAAACATGCCGCTGAAGTCGGTTTGTCTGTAAATAAATACCTTCGTGAGCTTATTCGTCAGGGAGGTCAGTATCAGATTGCAGATTTCGAT
>NZ_JAZOUG010000324.1:0-18331 GCF_045657965.1 Treponema sp.
CTTGTTACCGGGGTGTCATCGCCCGTTTCTGCAAAGTCCTTGTCACCGTAAATCTGATTTTCTTTCCGTGTAATTTCTTCTACGTCTTTTAGGAATACCTTCAGTTTTTCATCCAGTTTCTTTTCATTTTTCTCTACGGCTCTTTTCCAGACGAAGGTATATTTATTTGCGGCACTTTCAATTTTTGTTCCGTCAACGAAATATTTTTCTAGGCTGACATAACCTTTTCTGCTCAGAAGCTTCACTGTCGATACAAATATTTCTTCGATTGAGTCTTTCAGCTTTTCACTGCGGAATGTGTTAATCGTTCTGAAGTCAGGTTTCTGGAATCCTGTTAGCCACATCACGTTTACATTCTCGCGGCACTGCTTCGCTATCATTCTTGAAGAATAGGTTCCCGTCATGTAGCAGTAAATCAATACTTTAAGCAGCATGACCGGATTGTATCTGCTTGCTCCGCCACCTTTTGTGTTTCGTGCAAACACTTCTTCAATTTCGAGTTCATCTACTGTTTTGCTGACAATTCTTACAAAATGATTTTGTGGAACCAGTTCGTCCAGACTTGGTGGCAGCAGCCACTGCTCGCCCTGGTTATATGGTTTGTATGTGATTTTATCGCTTACGCCTCTGCTCATATTTAAATTTTAGCAGATTTGAATTCACTTGTAAATTTAAAATAATTGGGGCTGCCCATTTCTTTTTGGACAGCCCCATTTTTTTACTCGTTAATCAAATCTACTAATTTTTCTGCAGTAAAGCCGAAGTGCTCAGCTACTTTTTTAGCAGGACCTGATTCGCCGAATCTGTCGATTGTAAACAAATCTTTTTTGTTTGAAACATAAGCTTCCCAGCCGGTTTTTACACCTGCTTCTGCAACGATTACACGTTTTGCTCCGCCAAGAATTGACTTCTGGAAATCTTCGCTCTGAGCTTCAAACAGATTTTTATCGAGAACAGAAACAACGCGGACTGATTTGCCGCTTACTTTTGAAGCTGCCTCCAAAGCCATGTTGACTTCTGAACCTGTTGCAACAATTGTAACATCCGGAGTTTCGCTTCCTGTTTTTACAATGTATGCGCCATTTTTGATTGTTTCACGCCAGTTTTTGTCTTCCTTTGCATAAACAGGAACATTCTGACGGGTTAAGGCAAACAAAACCGGATGATCTTTTGCTTCCATTGCGATATGCCATGCAGCAACAGTTTCTTCGGCATCACCCGGGCGCAATACCTGAAGATTAGGAATTGAGCGGAGTGAAGAAAGCTGCTCGATTGGCTGATGTGTCGGACCGTCTTCTCCAAGGTAAATTGAATCGTGTGTAAGGTCGTAGATTACAGGCTGCTTCATTAATGCTGCAAGACGGATTGAAGGACGCATATAATCAGAGAATACAAGATAGGTAGCACAGAACGGACGAACGCCGCCGTGAAGAGCCATTCCTGCACATTCTGAAGCCATACCAAATTCACGGATACCAAATTCGATAGAACGTCCGGCACGGTTTTCTGGAGTGTATGTTCCGCCGTCGCATTTCATTCCTGATTTATTTGAACCCTTAAGGTCAGCCGAACCGCCTGCGAGGTAAGAATAGCGCAGACCCATTGCAGAAATCATGTCGCCTGAAGCAGTTCTAGTTGCAACTGATTTTCCTACTTCGTAAACAGGATCTTCAGCAGTACCGTCTGCTGTAAACTCGTAAGAAGCTTTCCACTGCTTTGCAAGTTCAGGATTTTCTTTTGACCAGGCATCGAATTCTGCATTCCAGTCTGATTCACGTTTTGCAAATTCAGCCTTTTTAGTTTCGAAATAAGAAAGTGCTTCCGGATCAATCTGGAAGAATTTTTCCGGATCAAGTCCGAGATTAATTTTTGTCTGAGCAACATCAGCATCTCCCAAAGGTTCACCGTGAACAGAAGGAGTTCCCTGCTTTGGAGCAAATTTGCCGATTGTAGACTTAAGCATGATAAGAGTAGGTTTATTTGTTTCTTTTTTTGCTTTTTCAACAAGGGAAACAAGTTTTTTAACATCGTACATATCACCTTTTAAGACCTGCCAGCCGTAAGCTTCGTAACGTTTAGCAATATCTTCTGTGAAAGTAATGTCTGTAGAACCGTCGATAGAGATTTTATTCTGATCGTAGAAAACGATGAGCTTGCCTAATTTGTTGTGACCTGCAAAAGAACATGCTTCAGAAGAAACACCTTCTTCAAGACAGCCTTCACCAACAAGGGCATAAGTATAGTGATTAACGATTTTATGGTTAGCTGTATTATATTTTGCTTCAAGCATGCTTTCTGCCAGAGCCATACCAACAGCAAGTGCAACACCCTGACCAAGCGGACCTGATGTATTTTCTACACCGTCTGTAATTCCGTATTCCGGGTGACCACAGCAGACAGAACCAATCTGCCGGAAATTTTTAATGTCATCGAGACTTACTTTGTATCCTGCCAGGTGAAGAATAGAATACAAAAGCATTGAGCCGTGTCCAGCTGATAGAACGAAACGATCTCGGTCAGCCCACTTTGAGTTGGCCGGATTGTGTTTTAAAATTTCTCCGTACAAAACAGCAGCAAGTTCTGCACAACCAAGCGGCAATCCCGGATGACCAGAATTGGCTTTCTGAATGGCATCGATAGACAAACTGCGAATCGATTTTGCAACAGCAGCAATTTTTTTACAGTCCATAAAAACCCTACCTTGAAAAAAAATTATATTTAAGTCATTTTAGAGCAAAATGCTTTAAATGACATTAAATCTGTTTTTTTTCACCTTATCCAGAGCAGAAATGAGAAGAGGTTTGATGTCTTCAAAGTTCATTTCCATTCCTTCAAGGGAAAGCTCCATTGCACAGGCTTCATCTTCTTCACAATCACTGTCATCAGAAAGAATTTCAAGCATGTGAGAAATATGTGAATATAATTGCGAAAGTGTAACAAGTTCCTGCTGAGGAAGCTGATCAATTTCTTTATTATCACAATCTAATTCACAAACAAGTGAACCAACCTCTGTGAAAAGATTTAAGGCTCTATGCCGGAGGGCACCATTCTCAAAATCAGCAAACCAGTTATAATTTTTGCGAAGTATAGCATTTCTATTTGTGATTTGCAATGTAAGCATATCTTTCTCTTCTTTTGAAAGAGGTATTTCATGCGGAATCAATTTGTCTATTACTTCTTCGATATTATCTTTTTTTTCATAAAGCTGGTCTTTTAAGTAACAGTCTATCAAATAGTCAGGAAGAACAAAGAATGGGATTACCCTGCCCTTCTGCTCTTTTAAATCCTCGTTCCATTTACCTACAGCAGGAACATCCTGACCTTTAAACCATAAACGAGTTTCAACTCCAAACAACTCCATTCCGACTTTTTTGGAAATGCTTAAAAACTCATGAACAGAACCGCAGTTAGGTACGCACAATTCCCTTCGATGCTCATAAAAAACATTTGCAAGCTGTTCTTCAATTGAAGAACAGGGACCCATTCTGTCAAAACTTTCAAGCAGTGCATCTTCAAGAATTTCATACCATCGCTGTCTTTCAACATCTTCATTACTGATTTGAAGTGCATTTAATTTGTGAGTGAGTATTGGAATAATTTCGATTATTCCTTTGTCCCAGTCATAAACCCGGCATAAAATCCTGTCACCATATTTGAAATCAACCTTATCAAACACCGGTTCAAGAGATATTCCTGTAAGGTTCATTTTGAAAGGAAGTTCAAAGCCATTTTCGGCAATATGAAGATTTTTGCAGGCAGGATCAGAGCTTATATACTGGGCAGAAAATTCATCACCATACAGACAAAATAAATCACGTGCAACATTACAGTCCGTTGAAAACAGCTTTTGAGGAAGTTTTTGCCCAAGAAATTCAAAATCCAGTGAATAGGAAAGCATATCAAAATCAACGAAAGGCATTAACCTGTCGCCGGGAACAAAAAGTTTCTGATCGATTTCGCGTTTTGTCGGCATAAAACTAAAAATCTGATTTGTAAAAGAAGCAGCTCTGGTTATATACATTCTTTTCTGAAGTGAAAAAGCCCTGCCGTCATTATCCAGGAAATCTACAAGTTCAGCTAAAGTAATTTTGTGCCCAAGCCCGCAAAGCATGGCTAACAAATCTTTTGCAGAAAAAGGCATTGGATAAGTTCTGAGAAAGTTAGTTAAAAAATTTTCAATAGAAACACTCACTATATAAAGATAACGGAATTTTACTGAAAAGCAAAGAGAGAAAACAAAAAGTTACGGCTTATAAATAAAAACCGTGCATTTTGACCAGAAAAAAGCATTACAAAAACAAAAACTGTGTCATTATAACACACTTATAAAAGACATTTTGACGCAAAAAGCAATTTTTTACTGAATTAACGGACTTCCTGAGATAAATTCTGGAAAATTATTGCTGAAAAAAAAGTTGGCACGCTTTTTGCTTAATTCTTAGTGTCAGAATTAAAAAACTGACGAAAAAAAATTAAATATTATCTGGCTTAAGACCAGAGAGGAGTAAATTATGAACGCACTTTCACTTTTTAACGACTGGCTCAACAACGATTACTACGGAACTTCAGGCTGCTACGGAAATTCAGTATCAACTCCAGATGTTGATGTAACAGAAAACAAAGATTCTTACATCCTCGATATGGATTTACCTGGTCGCACAGAAAACGATGTTAATCTTGAATTGAATGAAGGAGTTCTTACGATTGCTTCTTCTTCTGAGAAAAATGAAACCAAACAGATTGAAGATAAATCAGAAGAAAAAAAGGAAAACGAAAAACCACAGTTCCTTCTTCGTGAACGCCGCCGCACTTCTTTCCGCAGAAGCTTTACACTTCCAAAAGACATTGATGCAGAAGGCGTAACTGCCGGATTTAAGAACGGCGTTTTGACAGTCCGAATCCCTCGTAAGCCGGAATCAGCTCCACGAAAAATTCAGATTAACATAGCTTAAAACGCCATTCATTTCACGACAAGGGGCTGCCCGAAAATAAAGGACAGCCCCTTAATTTTTTCTGCGCTGCTTTCGTGCAGAAACTTTACCGGATATCTTTAATTTCACCGCCCAGAGTGCTTAAAACATTCCGGACTTTTTCTTTATCCATACCGATGATTTTGAATGTGATGATTCGCTTGCTTACGTCACTTCCGTCAGCTGTAATAAACGAGACGATTTTGCCCTTTTCATCGGCAATTGCTTTGCTGATTTTTGCAAGCACACCGCAGTCATCGCTTACTTCTAAAGAAGCACGTACACCGTCATATCGAAGGCCGAACATATCGACGACAGTTTTAAAAAGGTCAGACTTTGTAAGAATTCCTGAAAGAACTTCGCCGTCAAGAACAATTACGCTTGAAATTCCTTTTTCTGCCATGAGCTTTGCTGCTTCTTCAATTGTGGCATCTTTTTGAATCGTAATCGGATTCTTTTTCATTACCTTTTCGACAGTCATTTTTGAAAGAAGATAGCTGAGTTCGTAAATATCAAGTGTAGTAGCCTCACTCGGCATAGTTTTTTTGAGGTCAGTTTTGGTAATTACACCTACAAGCTTTCCGGAATCATCAAGAACAGGCACTTTAGTAATCTGCTCTCTGTCCATTGTGCTCTTTACGTTTGAAATCAGTTCCTTCGGGTTTGTGTAAACCGGATTTTTGGTCATAAAGTCCTGTACAATCATAACGTTCTCCTCGTCTTTTATATAATAGCACAGATTTTGGGAATTTAACAGAAATTTTTATGTCAACAACCACTTCCACATGGGAACAACCCTCACTTTTATGCCATTGTAATCAAGTTCTGCCTCTTCGCTGTTGCTTAAAATCAGGCACTGTGCTTCCGGCATGAACTTCCTTAATTTTATAAACGCATTTAGTTCGCGCTCTTTTGTGTCCAAGTTATCCAGTGCGTTGTAGCAGACCTGAATCGCAAGATTCGGCTCGGGCACATAAAAGTCTATCTCAACATTGCTTTCAAAGTAATAGACATTCTCTGTCCCGTATCTTCGGATTAATTCGACCGCAACAAGATTTTCAAGCTGTGCTGTATCAGAATTTATTGTAAGAAGAGCGAGAAGTCCAGTATCCATAAAATAGTATTTTGGAGCAGTTTCTTTATCCACGAGTTTTGCCGCATAATTTTGAATTGAAAACAACAGGTAAGCATCGGTAATATATCCCATATAATTGATTACGGTCTGCTTCCCGATTGCTGAGCCGGCACTTTTCAGGTCAGTCTCTTACTTCTGCATTACATTCTTTATGTCTTAATTTTAAAAATAAATCTGACCTTGAAGTTTCTTTTTTCTTTAAGGATGAAGTTTCCCAACTTTTAGACTCTGACTCACTTTCCGACTTGCAAAAACTGAGCATTTACCGCATTGTGCAGGAATCGCTTACAAATATTCAGAAGCATGCAGGACCGTGTGAAGTTTCGGTCTTTGCCCGAAAAAACTATAAAAATGAACGGGGGGGGTATACATATATATAGAAGATGACGGAAAGGGCTTTATTCCTGAAAATCATACCGTCTCAGACAAATCTTCTCACTTCGGCTTAAAAGGAATAAAAATACGTGCAGCTCAGACGGGTGGCACGTTTTCTGTTTTTTCTGAATCCGGCATTGGCACGAAAATTCAGCTTTTTATTCCTCTGGAGGTTTTTGAAAAATGAAAACTTTCTTTGTCAAGGATTGTGGTGTATTCAATGCATTCGGCCGGAAGCATTGTGAGTGCGGCTTTTGAAGCGGGCTGTGACGGCTTTGTTTCCAAAATGAACAATGAAGTGGAACTTAAAAACGCTCTGGAAAATACCGCTGAGGGTAAGCGTTTTGTTGATCCCGATGTCGCCCCGAATCTTGTTCTTTTTGAAAAAACGCTTTCCCAGTTCACCCCGCGCGAAAACGAAATTTTGCGCCTGATTTTGCAAAATAAATCAAATATTCAGATTGCAGAAGAGCTCAAAATCAATAAGCGTACCGTCGAAAACACAATCAGCCGTATTTACAATAAAACAGGATTTTCAAGTCATGAAGAGCTGATTGAAAATTTTGGCAAAGGGAATGTTTAACCGCCTAAGTACGCCTTTTTTACGCTTTCATCGTGAATCATATCCTCTGAATTACCCGAAGAAGCAACTTCGCCGGTTTCAAGAATGTACACACGGTTTGCGATGCTCATTGCTTTGAAAGCGTTCTGTTCAACCAAAAGGATTGTTGTTCCCTCTTTGTTGATTTTCTGAATAATGTCAAAAATTTCGTCTACTAAAATTGGCGCCAGACCCATGCTTGGCTCGTCGAGCAGTAAAAGTTCCGGTTTTGACATCAAACCGCGCCCCATTGCAAGCATCTGCTGCTCACCGCCGGAAAGAGTTCCTGCAAGCTGCTTTACACGCTCCTTTAACCGCGGAAAAAGCTCGTAAACATGCTCCAAATCGGCTTTGATTCCAGCCTTGTCCTTACGAAGATAGGCTCCCATCTCAAGATTTTCTTTTACAGTAAGATTTGCAAAAACACGCCTTCCTTCCGGAACATGAATGAGTCCCGCTTTTACGATTTTATCAGCACCAAGATTTGTGATATCCTCGCCCTTAAAAGTGACGCTGCCACTCTGTTTTTTAATCAGATTTGAGATTGAATGAAGCGTTGTCGTTTTTCCCGCGCCGTTTGCTCCAATCAGCGAAATAATTTCGCCTTTTTTTACATCGAAGCTGATTCCCCTAAGGGCCAGAATCGAGCCGTAAGAGACAACCAAATCTTTAACATCAAGCATTATTTCTGCCATTATTTTCCTCCAGCCGCTTCCGCTCCAAGATATGCCTTAATAACTTCCGGGTTCTGCTGAATTTCTTCCGGTTTTCCGCTTGCTAAAACACGGCCGTAGTTTAAGACGTAGAGCCGTTCGCAGATTCCCATTACGAGTTTCATATCGTGTTCAATCAAAAGAATTGTTAAATGGAATTCTTTGCGAATGAACGAAATAAGTTCCATCAGTTCTTTTGTTTCCTGAGGGTTCATGCCGGCAGCAGGTTCATCTAGAAGCAAGATTTGCGGCTGACTTGCCAAAGCACGGCAAATTTCAAGTTTTCGCTGCTCGCCATACGGAAGATTTTTTGCAAGTTCGCCTTCTTTTTCACGAAGTCCAAAAAGTTTAAGCAAACTTCGAACCCGGTTTGTCATCATCAGTTCGTCTTTACGGAATTTTGGAGTGCGGAACAGAATATGCAGCGGATTTGCCTTTCTCTGAGCGTGCATTGCAATGCGCACATTGTCGGCTACAGTAAGATTTCCGAAAAGACGGATATTCTGAAATGTACGCGCAATTCCGATTTTATTGAGCTGGGCAGGAGTCATTTTGTTTACGATGTGAAGCATATTGTTTCTGCCTACGTATGTAATCTGACCGCCTGTTGGTGTGTAAACGCCTGAAAGCATATTGAATACAGTTGTTTTTCCTGCGCCGTTCGGACCGATTAAACCTACAAGCTCGCCTTTTTTAAGCTCAAGATTTAAATCGCTTACAGCACGAAGTCCGCCGAATACGATTGAAATGTCAGAAGTCTGCAAGATTATTTTATCACTCATTATAAAATTCCTGAAATTCATTATGCATCAGCAAAAACTTTGCCGTCTTCAAGGGTAATTTGAAGTTTTGTATATTCACTGTGGAAATCATTTTTTAATCGATTTAAATATCTTTCACATTCCCATTTGCACATTGGAAGATCATGAAGAAGATAATTTCCACACGCTTCAGGACGGTTTGCAGGAACTTCATTTTGTGTCAAAATCCATTCCAGACACTCAATCGTAAGGGAGCGCATATCCTGAACAGTGTATTTTCCTGTCATAATGATGTACATGCCTGTAAGACAGCCCATCGGACCGACATAAACTACATCTTCCTTTACCTTTGAATTACGGAACCAGGTTGCCATAAGGTGCTCAATACTATGAATTGCGGCCGGAGAAACAGCCGGTTCCTTATTTGGCTCTGTGATTCTTAAATCATAGGTCGTAAAACCTTTATCTTCACGCGAAATATAAATTCCAGGCTTTAATTTTGTGTGATCAATTGTAAAACTTTGAATAACTTCCATAATATTACTCCTCTGAACTGACTGATTGTTTTATTTTCTTAGAACGAATTTTCTTTACCAGAGCCGGAAGACCGTCCCAGCATTTTATGAACGAAAGTTCTTTCATGCCGAGTAAACCCTGCGGACGGAAAAGCATTACTAAAATTAAAATAACCGGATACAAAAGCAGGCGGTAATTCTGCATAAAGCGAAGGAATTCCTGCATGTAGGTAAGAACAAATGCTGCCAGAACAGAGCCTGTAATGCTTCCCATGCCGCCAAGAACAACGAAAATAAGTGCGTTGATTGAGTTATTAAATGAAGCAAGTTCCGGTTTAATAAGACCGATAAACGGAGCGTAGAGCGCACCACCAATTCCGCCGATAAATGCAGCCACAACAAAACCAATCATTTTGTATTTGAATACGCTGACACCATTTGAATTTGCAGCAATTTCGTCTTCACGTACTGCCATAATAGCCCGCCCGTAACTTGAGCGCAAAAAATTCTGCAGAAGAACGATAATTACAACCAGCATTCCGATGATTACAAGATAAGAAAGACTTGCTCCCCAATCCAGGCTGTCGCGCAAAAATGAAAATTTAAAGCTCTTTCCGTTCGGACCGCCCGTAATTCCCTTTAAGTTTACAAGAACTACACGCACAATTTCACCGAAAGCAAGAGTTACAATTGCAAGATAGTCGCCTTCAAGTTTGAGGGTCGGAAAACCAATCAAAAATCCGAAGAAAGCCGCTACAACCGGAGCGATAACCATTGCAACAGGAAGAGAAACGCCTAAATCCTGAGCTAAAATCATCGTTGTGTATGCACCGACAGCTTCAAAAGCACACTGCCCGAGCGTAAGCTGACCCGTAATTCCGCTTACAACATTTACGGAAATTGCCATAATCGCATTGATTCCTGCCAGCGTAATTACATAAGCTGTATACGCATTGATAACATTTGCTTTTATGAGAAGAAAAGGAACCACAATCGCAAAGACAGCAATGCCTGTTAAAATCAAAGTGTTTCTAGTCTGAATATTCTTCATTTGTAAAGCCTCCCCTAAACCTTGACCCGAACTTTCTTTCCGAGAAGACCAGCCGGTTTAACAAGCAGAATCAAAATCAGAATACAGTAAGAAATTGCATCTGCATACTGAGGAGCCGGGAAGTAAGCTTTGACCATTGTTTCGGCGATTCCTAAAATCATGCCACCAACCATAGCACCCGGAATTGAACCGATTCCGCCCAAAACTGCTGCAACGAACGCTTTAAGGCCTGGAATATACCCCATCATCGGGTCAATCTGAGGATAAGCCGTTGCATACAAAACACCGCCGGCACCTGCCAGAACCGAACCGATTACAAAAGTGAGCGTGATGATTCGGTTTACGTTGATTCCCATAAGGCTTGAAGCGCCCAGATCGAAAGAAACAGCCTTCATTGCCTTTCCGACTTTTGTATAATTGACGATGTAATTTAAAATCACCATGAGAACTGCACTCAAAACAATTACGATAAGCTGAATATTTGAAATTGAAACAAGCCCGAACGAAAAATTAACTGTTTCCATTGTAGGATACTGACGCGGATTCGGACCTACAAAAGGCAGAATCCGCATGATGTTCTGCAGAATAAGCTCAATTGCGATTGCCGTAATTAAAGAATTAAGGCGTGGAGCAGACCTGAGCGGGCGGTATGCAACCCGTTCAATCAAAATGATTAAAAGAGCGCAGGTGACCATTGCCGCAACAAAAGCAAGACTCATACCGAGTGCTGTACAACCAAGAGCACCAAGCACAAAATAGCCGGCATAGGCTCCAATCATCATTACATCGCCATGGGCAAAGTTAATCAGCTTTACGATTCCATAGACCATGGTGTAGCCGAGAGCAATCAGTGCATAAATGCTTCCGAGTGAAAGACCATTTACGAACTGCTGAACAAAAATAGAGGCAGAGTTCAAAATTTCCTCCAGAGAAACGCCGGTAAATCCCAGCTTAATAACATTTTTCCTCCATATTTTAATTTAAAATAAAACAGCCCGCAATATACAATTACGGGCTGTTTTATTTGAATTCAGCTTTTAAAATCTGAATTACGGATTTACTGTTGCATTGTAAACTGTTGTAAGTTTTCCTTCAGAATTTTTTACAAGTTCAACAATTACAGCACCTTTTACAGGATTGTGTTTTTCATTGAATGTAAGATGACCAGTTACATAGTCACCGTTTGTTGCTTCCAGAGCAGCTCTTACAGCTTCTGAATCTGCACTTCCTGCCTTTTCAATTGCATCCCGAAGCATATAGATTGAATCATAACCCAAAGCTGCAAATGAAGTTGGAGTAAGAGTGTATTTTTCTTTGTAATTTTTTACAAAATTCTGAACCTTTTCTTCTGTTGAATCAGCTGCATAGTGATTTGAATAGAATCCGTTAAGAACTTCATCGCCTGCATTTTCTGTAAGACCATCCCATCCGTCAGCACCAACGATTGGTGTTGTGATACCCTGTGCACGAAGCTGTTTTGCAATAAGAGCAACAGTGCCATAGTAATCAGGAAGATAAACAACATCAGGATTTGCATTTTTGATTTTTGTAAGCTGAGCATTGAAATCTTTATCACCAGTCTGATATGACTCAACTGCAGCAATCTTACCGCCGTTTGCTTCAAAAGCAGCTGTGAAATTTTCTGACAAACCTACAGAATAGTCGTTTCCAATATCGTAAAGAATGGCTGCATTTTTTGCACCCAGATTTTCAGCAGCGAATTTTCCACCGACAGTTCCCTGGAAAGGATCATCATAACAGGCACGGAAAATAAAATTTCCTGCATCTGTTACAGCCGGTGCAGTTGCAGCAGGTGCAATCTGAACGATTTTCTGAGCCTGAGCAAGCGGACTGATTGCAATCGCACATCCGGAAGTAAGTGAACCGACGATAATTTTAGCACCATCTTTTGTAACAAGTTTTTTATAAGCAGAAACTGATTTTTCCGGCTGACCTTCATCATCTTCTGCGATAAGTTCCAGAAGCTGACCGTTTACACCACCAGCTGCATTAATTTCGTTTACAGCAAGTTCGATTCCATTTTTACAGTCACCGCCATAAACAGCATAGTTTCCTGAAAGTGGTCCGATTGAACCGATTTTAATAGTAGAACTCTTTGAGTTACATCCAGCAAAAGCAAGGGCTGCAGCAGAAACAACTGCCAAAGCTTTTAACATTTTCATCTAGTGCCTCCACACATTTTTATGAAAACAATTTTAATGAAACATAAAAACTTTGTCGATAACTGCAATTTAATTGAAAAAACTACAGTTTTTTCCAGTCACTTACAATAAAAACACCGTCTTTTAAGATCTGAAATCCATTTTTTTGAGAATTATCAATCTGCCCCGTAAGTTCAAGCATATTTCCCTGTTCTGCTTCAATATCTTTTAAAGTAAATTTTGAACCTTCTTCAACCTGCAGAGTGTATACATATCCGTCAACAGTTTCAAAACCGGCAAATTCAACAGGCGCATTTCCATAATAATTAATAAAACCTACAGCAACCTGAGGTGCACGGCCGCCAAAACAAAAAACTGCCTGCTCAGTCAGAAATAAAGCTGAAATCAGGCAAAAAACTTTTTTAACAGACATTTTTCTATTCTCCAGAAATTACTCAAATCATTATACATCATAATTATTTTTATTCTACATAAACATAAATGAGTAAACCAGAATTTGTCAGTCCAGAATCAGAATTAAAGCTGATTGTTACTGATTCAGAATTTACCCTGCCGAATTCTTTTAAAAGCATTCCGTATGAAGAAGGAACGTCGTTAATTTTCTGATTAGCAAATACCGGAAGTTCTTTTTTAGCAAAGCAGGAAGTTACGAATTCAGCAAAAAGAGTATTGAAAGTGTAAGAAGTTCCATTCAAAGCATTCACTGCTGAAACAATACAGCTGTTGTTTGCTTTACCATTAGACATCATTTCCTTAATAAGAGCTGTACCGCCAAAATTTCTTGTAAGCCATGCACCAAAAGCATAAGCATTTGCATAAGCCTGAGCAGTATTGTTAAAAGCCCGGATTCCGTAGCTGTAATAACCGCGGATAAAGTGAGGAAGACGGTGCTTTGGAGAATCACTGTCTTTAATTGAAAGATGGCTCTGAAGCATATCTTCACAAAGCATAGACATCATTTCATTGAAGTTTGTGTCAGTTTTAATGCCTTTCATAGTTTTTACACCAAAATGAATCATATGCTGAAATTCATGTGCCAGAGTTGAAACAGTAAGATCGTATCTTGTTTTGCAGAACCATGAATCGATATAGAAAAATTTTCCTTCGTTTGAATGATCAATAGTAACATTTGAGAAAGCAAGGTGATTTTTATAGTAATCAATGCTTGAAAAAAATCCTACAACACCGTTATTACAGCCATATAAATCATACAAAACAATATTAACCTTTGTGCCGGTATTGTTTACATAATTCATATGAGTTTTCTGACCGCTTGTGCTTGTGTAGATTTCATTTGATTCCTGACCAAACACATTTCGAATCATCGGATAAATTGATTCAAATTTGCGGGCATAATCCGAAGCATACTTACGGCGGTTTTCATTCTGAATATATTTATCATCATCTGCAATCCAGACATTACAGATATCATTATAAGCCCAGAGAGTTGCACTTTTGAGAGTATAACCATTATTTGAGTCAGCCATAAAAATATTCTTTTTTGTGACGCCTTCTTCATATTTAAGCTCAGGAACAGCGATATTTGCAATAATTCTTGCTTTTTCTGAAGAAGATTTATCAAACTCTGGTTCAAAATCATATTCCTGAACCGTAGTGATTTCATCATCATAGAAAACTTCAGCTTCTTCAATTTCTTCTGACTGAACAGCTGCAGAGCGGGCAGACGTACCGTTTGCATAGCGGACTAAATCTTTTGAAACAGATTTAGAAGTTGTATTTACAACTGCATAATAGATTTTTTTGCCCTTAACTGAGCCTGAGAGAGTAAGATTTTCTGTTGAAGCGTCAACAACATAAGCTGCCTTTTTTGAGGTAACTTCATAAGAAACAGAATTTGATGGGGTTAAAATTGATGCTGCAGGCTCATTTTCTGTGTATTCTTCGTATTCCTCAACAGGAATAACCTCACAAGCCGACAAAAGAAGTGCAGCAATACAGACAAAAAGTAATTTCTTCATAAACAAATGCTCCTAACCAGTGCGCTGTTGCGCGAAACCACTTTTTGACTGACTTAGTTATGGAACAATTTTGTTTAATGTTTATGAATCATTACTTAATAACGATATTTGTATTATACTGCATGTAAATTAAAAATCAAGTTTTTTTTGAAAAAAATGTAATTTTTTTTGTATTATTCCGACAAAATGGAGAATTTTTATGAATATTTGTCTTTTTACACCGGAAGAAATCAATAATCCGCTTAAAAAATCAGATGAACGGGCCAAACATATAATTAAAGTGCTTCATAAACAGCCTGGCGAAACCTTCGATGCCGGAATAATCGGCGGAGCAGCAGGCATAGCTGTGATTACCAATATCTCTGAAGACGGAGAAATTTCTTTTAGCTTTGAACCAAAATCCGCAGGTAAAAAGCTCTATCCTCTTACGCTTATCATTGGTTTTCCGCGTCCAATTCAGCTCAGAAGACTTTTACGGGATGCAGCAGGTCTTGGCGTTCAAAAAATTATTCTCTGTGGTACGGATTTAACCGAAAAATCCTATCTTGAATCTAATGTCGTTTCAGATGGAAGTGCTTATAAAATGCTTTTAGACGGCACGGCACAGGCAGCAAGTACCCATGTTCCTGTTCTTGAAGTTGCGCGCACTCTGGATGATGTACTAAAAACAACAGATGATACAGCCTCAAAAATTGCACTTGACAATAGAAGAGCTTCTTCTTCTCTTCATGATTTTTTACTGCATGAAGGTGCTCATTCTGTAATTGCTGCAATCGGAAGTGAACGCGGCTGGACTGAACGTGAACGGGATTTACTGGAAAAGGCAGGTTTTACACTCTGCTCAATGGGTATCCGTGTTCTCCGCACAGAAACAGCTGCAACTGTGGCAGGTTCAATCATTCTGGATTCAATGGGCTTCCTTCAATAGGTAATATATATTTTCCCAATCATAACACAAATATTCATCTTTAAAAAACAAAAAGCCGCCCTCGTTTTGAGAGCGGTTTTTCTGCTTTTAAGCAGCGGTCTGGCTTATCGGAGCAAGCTCAATACAGACTGTGACTGCTGGTTTGCCTGAGCAATCATAGCTGTTCCTGCCTGCTGGAGGACCTGGTTCTTTGTGAAGTCTACCATTTCCTTAGCCATATCAGTATCACGGATGCGTGATTCAGAAGCCTGGAGGTTTTCAGCACCGATGTCGAGACCTACAACTGTTTTCTCGAGGCGGTTCTGGTAAGCACCCAAATCAGCGCGCTGTTTATTAATCTTTTTCAAAGCTTCATCCAAAGTTCCGATTGCGCGGTTAGCTTCGTCTGGAGTTTCGAGAGACATAATCTCTTCGTTTCCAACATTGCGGAGTCCGAGAGCACCAGCTGTCATTGTACCAATGTAAGCCTGAGTTCTCTGGTCCATGTTAGCACCAACGTGGAACCACATAGAAGCTGTTACTGTGTTTTCACCAGTTGAGCGGGCAAAGCGGCCTGTCAAGAGGTTCATACCGTTGAACTGAGCCTGTGAAGCGATTCGGTCAACTTCAGCGATGAGCTGAGAAACTTCAACCTGAATCTGCATGCGGTCTTCGTCAGTGTAGATACCGTTTGAAGACTGAACTGCAAGTTCGCGGATTCGCTGAACGATGTCAGTTGTTTCCTGAAGGTATCCTTCTGTTGTCTGGATGAATGAAATAGCGTTCTGAGCATTTTCAGAAGCTTTGTTCATACCACGAATCTGAGCACGCATTTTCTCAGAAACAGCAAGTCCCGAAGCGTCATCACCAGCACGGTTGATTTTCATACCTGATGAAAGTTTTTCCATGTTTTTGGTGTTGTTCAGCTCTGTAAGACCTGTTGAACGCTGTGCAAACATTGCACTCATGTTGTGATTAATAACCATAGTGTATCTCCTTATATTACTATCTGGTTTTGCTCGACAGGTCTTCAGCTTTGAAACCTGTTGCCTGTGGGGGTACGCCCTACAATTATAATTTCGGACTTTGAAAAATTTACTTAAGCAAAATTTTCAATTTTTTTTAATTTTTTTTGATTTTTTTTGATTTTTTTTGATTTTTTTTGATTTTTTTTAAGTTTTTCTGCATAATTTATACATGATTATCTGTCCGGCACAGCATTTTGATATTTTTTCAATTATGAATATTGAACGACAGTCATTTATTCCTGCAATTCAGGAAAAAAAACGGGTCTTTGAGAAAAGGCTTAAAATTTTTCCTGAAGGTTTTCTGCTTCTTGCCGACTGCAGTGATGAAGTAATTTTAAAAAATAAAACTGCCCTGATCTGCGGCTATCTCTGTGCTGAAAGATGGGATGAACTGCCGGATTTTTCTAATATTGAATCAAAGAACAAAAAAGACTATAAAAAATCTCTCAGAAAAATCGAAAAACGTTTTGAACCTGGGCATAATCCGCTTTATACACACAAAAATGAAGGCCGTTTTCTGTATATTTCCTCATTTGCACTATTAAAAGAATACCGAACAAAAGGACTTGGAGAAAAATTTTTCAAAAATTCAGTTGCTGCCTTGTGCGGTTCAATGAAAACAATTGAAAAAATCGTGCTTTTGGTTAATGAAGAATGGAAAGGAGCACTTAAAATTTACGAAAAATTCGGCTTTTCAGAAATTTTCCGACTTCAGGACTTTTTTCCAACAATCCAGAAAAAACAAAAATCCGATGGCATTATAATGACCTGTGATGCAGAATGTTTCCGGAACATTGAATTCAATACAAGTGAAAATGATTTAAACGGGATTAAAATTTAGAGCAATTTTCAGTGTGATGAGGATTGTTCGCAGATAAAACCAGTAAAATTGAATAAGGGGAAAGAAATAATCTCCCCAAAAGAAAAAACCGCCCTTTTTCGAGGACGGTCTTAATCAGTTTATTTTACTGCTTTTTTAAGTTCTTCGGCTTTGTCTGTTTTTTCCCAGCTGAAGCCTTCGCGGCCAAAGTGACCGTAGTTGCTTGTCGCACGGTAAATCGGCTTACGTAAATCGAGTGTTTTTTCGATTCCGGCCGGAGTGCAGTCGAACACTTTTTTGACAGCTTCAGCAATTTTTGCATTCTCGACCTTTTCTGTGCCGAATGTTTCGACCATGATTGAAACCGGATGCGGAACGCCGATTGCATAAGAAAGCTGAATTTCTGCTCTGTCAGCAAGGCCGGCTGCTACGATGTTCTTTGCAATGTAGCGTGCCATGTAAGCTGCTGAGCGGTCAACTTTAGACGGGTCTTTACCGCTGAAAGCACCACCGCCATGACGGCCTGCACCGCCGTAAGTATCAACGATGATTTTGCGGCCTGTAAGACCTGCATCACCGTGAGGACCACCGACAACAAAGCGGCCTGTCGGATTGATGTAGTATTTTGTGTTCTGATCGAGAAGACCTGTAGGCTCAAGAACAGGCTTTACAATCTGCTCGATGATTGTTTTTTTGATTGTGTCGTAATCAACTTCAGGATTGTGCTGATGACTTACAACGACTGCATCGATTCGAACCGGCTTTTGGTTTTCATCGTACTCGATTGTAACCTGTGATTTTGAATCCGGACGAAGCCATGCAATTGTTCCGTTTTTACGGAGTTCAGCTGCCTTTTTAAGAATTTTGTGTGCATAAACAAGAGTTGCCGGCATGTATTCAGGAGTTTCGTTTGTTGCAAAGCCGAACATGATTCCCTGGTCGCCTGCACCCTGCTGACCTTCGTATTCTTTAAGGCCAGTTCCAACAACACCCTGATTGATATCCGGTGACTGTTTGTGGATTACGTTAAGAACTGCCATTGAATCAGCAGAAATTCCGTAGTCCTCGTCTGTGTAACCGATGTCGCGTACTACATCACGGACAATTTTCTGAACGTCGATTGAAGCATTTGTAGCGATTTCGCCGCCGACTAAAACCATGCCCGTAGTTGCATAAGTTTCGCACGCAACGTGAGATGAAGGATCGCCTGCAAGACAAGCATCAAGAATTGCATCAGAAACCTGGTCACAGAGTTTGTCCGGATGACCTTCGCTTACTGATTCAGATGTAAAT
>NZ_JAZOUG010000325.1:0-7114 GCF_045657965.1 Treponema sp.
AAAGATGGGGTATACTGGTCGTTTTATGAAAATGCAAAGCCGCGTGTAAAACTCACAAGCGATGATGTTGTTTTCTGGTACAATGAAATTCAGGATGTTGAAGAATGCGGTTCTTCTGCCTACAATTCACAGTTTATGGAAAATGCAGACGGTGAAACGGAACGGATTACAATCGAAAAAATAGACGAAAAGAGCTTTGTTTTTCATTTTCCGAATCTTGTTGCTGAGCCTGTCCTGCACACAAATATGGATTTCGGACCAGAATTTTTATACAAAGCTGCCAAAGATAAGGGTGGAGCTGAAGCTGTAAAAAAGCTGTTTACGGTCGCTTCTGATCCGCGGGAAATCCCAAGCTGTGGTCCTTATTTTCTTGTTGATTACAAACCCGGTCAGAGGCTTTTGTATAAGCGTAATGCTGATTACTGGGACCGCGATGTAAATGGTGAAAGTCACTATTACCCTGAAGAAATGATTCTGCAGATTATTGGAGATTCAAACACTGCCTACCTTCTGTTTAAACAGGGCAAAATCGAAGACTATTCTTTTCAGCCGGAACAGGTTGAAGAAGCTGTAAAAAATGCAGATAACGCACTTAATTCAGACGGAACCATTATAGAAAATTCATCTTCTGAAGGATACACAGTGTTTAATGCTGACGGAGCAATGAATGCTTCTTTCTGGAGTTTTAATCAGAATCCAAAAAATAAAGCTGAACCTTACTACGACTGGTTCTGCAAAAAAGAATTCCGTCAGGCTATGAGCTGTCTTTTAAACCGCGAAAGAATTATCACTCAAACATACAGGGGACTTGGAGAGCCTAAATATTCATTTTTTCCGGAAGTAAATAAATATTACGATGAAAATATCATCTTACAGTACAGGTTTTCTCACGCACATGCAAAGAAACTGCTTGAATCAGCCGGATTTACAAAACGGGAAGACGGACTTTTGTACGATGAAAAGGGCAGAAAGGTTGAATTTGATATAAGTTTTAATGGTTCGGCTGCGATTATGTCCGATATAGCCCAGATTATTACAGATGAATGTAAAAAGGAAGGAATTACAGTTGTTTCCCGTCCTACAGATTTTCAGAAACTTGTAGAACAGCTTATGTCAAGCTATGACTGGCAGACAATTTTAATCGGATTCGGCGGAGGTTCACTTTTTCCGACTCAGGGAAGTAATGTCTGGGTTTCTGACGGTAACCTTCATTTGTGGAATCCTCTTCAGAAAACGCCTGCTACTGACTGGGAAGCGCGGGTAGATGAACTTTATCATACAGCAAAATGTATTTCAGATTATGAAAAAGCAAAACCTTATTGGGATGAATATCAGAAAATTTTTCTGGAGGAGTGTCCGATTGTTTATCTGATTCGTTCCCGCTCATTCTTTGGTCTTCAAAACCGCTGGGATATGACAAACGTTTATTACGATAATCTTAACGGGGCGGAAACAAGTTATCTTTATTTAAAGTAAAATCAGGAGTATAATACTGTCATGTTTACAACAATTATTTCTTTAATCAGAATTGCATTCTATATGCTTACAAAAAATAAAACCCGCCGTCTTGCACTCAAATACGATAAAGCAGGTGATATTTCTAACCGCGACAAAGTCGTTTTTGATGTCGTTCCAAAATGGGCCCGCTTTGTATTTACAAATGTTGCAAAGGCGACTGTTGAAGTTACAGGTGAAGAAAAACTTCCAAAAGACCGTGCCGTTGTCTTTATTGGTAATCATCAGGGCAACATGGATATTCCGCTCCTTTTCGGCTTTATTAACAAGCCTATGACATTCGTAGCAAAAGCAGAACTTGCAAAAATTCCGCTTCTTTCAGACTGGATGAAGCTTCTTCAGTGCACTTTTATTGAGCGTAAAAGCCCGCGTAAGTCAATTCAGGCAATTCACGATGCTGCTGAAGGCGTTAAAAAAGGGTATTCACAGGTAATTTTTCCTGAAGGAACCCGCAGTAAAGGCGGTCCTCATCACGAATTTAAGGCCGGAAGTTTTAAGCTTGCATTTATGTCAGATGCTCCAATTGTTCCGGTTACTATTGACGGTACCTGGCGTATTTACGAAGGTCAGAAAAAAATCAAAAAAGGACAGCACGTAAAGCTTATTATTCACGATCCAATTGAAACAAAAGGTCTCTCAAAAGAAGAACAGCAGAAAATTCCTTCAATGGTCGAAAAAATTGTCTGTAAGCCAATCGGAGAATAAAAAAACTTTCTTTTTACAAAAAAGTCGCTTATACTTTAATTATGCCGATGATTTCTAATCAAATGAATGTATTCTGCGAAATTCATTTTATATTTCGTGAAAATTCGATCATTTTACAGAAGGATTCTCTTCCAGATGAAGGAATTGTAAGAAAGTGTCTTGAAATGAATGTTGCTGAAGACTGGTTTGCTGAGCTTGAATTAGGATATTCAGCACTTCTGCTTGAAAAAGACACTCCTAATCCCAAAAATTGTATTGATGTACCTCTTCGTGAATTTTTTCATAAGGTTCAGAAACTTGACAGAATTGACCAGTATGTCAGTTTTACTGATGAAAATAAAAAGATTTCTGGTGCTGAATTGGCAGGTCTTGCAGCAAGAGCACGAGGCCTTTTGAATTTTAAAAAGGCAAAACGTTTTTGTGCCAGTTGCGGAGCTCCCTTGAAAGACGATCCATATTTTACTGCAAGAATATGCCCGGAATGTAATACCCGGTATTTTCCGCAGCTGGAACCTGCAATTATTACTCTTGTAAGTAAAGGTAATGAAATTCTTCTTGCCAGTCATAAAAACCGCAGTGACGGTATGTATTCGTGTATTGCAGGTTTTGTTGAAATCGGTGAAACAATCGAAAATGCCGTTTATAGGGAAGTTCTTGAAGAAACCGGCATAAAAGTAAAAAATATCCGTTATGTTGGAAGTCAGTCCTGGCCGTTCCCGGATCAGCTGATGCTTGCTTTTCGCGCAGATTACGAAAGCGGTGAAATAAAAATCCAGGAAGATGAACTTTTAGAAGCACAGTGGTTTAAAAGAGAAAAGCTGCCCAAAGTTCCAGGACCGGGCAGCATAGCTCATAATCTGATAAACGGTGAGTTTGATTAATTAGTTTTCAAATTGATATTTCCAGTAAACAGGAACAGCTATCGCCCAATTTGAATCCTGAGTTGCGAAATCAAACTCAGCACCGATTGTATTGTTATCATTTACGTCAAAATCAAGAGCGAATCCAGCAAAAAGAATGTTTTCGACTTTTCCTTTTGAAGAAGATGTAAAATCAGAAAGAAGTTTACCTGTTGCTGTTGCAGTAACTTTTTCAGCAGGTGTGACAGAAACCGAAGCTGCTGTATAGATATCATGTGTACCATGATCATCATCACCAAGATTGTATGCAAGTTCTGCAGTAAGTGTGAATTTTTCAAAACCGAGTTCAGCATAAGCATTCATAAGGTTTTTGTAAGCAATACCGCCATCGATTCCGTCACCTGCTGTGTCTGTACAAACAGAAATGAGGCTTTCGAGTTCTCCATTACCCCATGAGTGTGAAAAACCAGCACCAACTGTAAGAGGTTTGTAAGCACCGAACAGACCAGGTATATTTATGAATGCACCAAGCTCACGTTCATCACTGTCTGCTATATCATGTAGAGAAGCACCAATCTGGAAAAATTCAGCATCAAAAATTGCACCAAAACCTACGTTAAATTTTTCGTCCTCTCCCCATTCTTCTTTACCGTTAACCCAGTTAACGCCATCCGGGTCTCCGTCAAATGAGAAAGGAGCTGTAACGCTGATTCGAAAGTTTTCAACAGGGCGTACAGTTACTGTAAAACCGTCACTTCCGATATTTCCGGAAGCTACATTGTCATCCCAGATTGGAAGGTAAGAACCGTCAGCAAAAATTCCTGTATGAAGACCGAGAGTAATCATATGAATTGGACGGAATTCAATGTACCAGTCGTCAACTTCGCCCTGAAGACCAAAGTGTGAATCATCAAAATCATCAATAGCAAATGTTCCTTCAATCATTGCGTCAACCCGGTCTGTAAGGATTTCTGCATACATTTTTTCTCTGATGGCAGGAAAATCTTTTACAGTTTCGTCTGCAGAATCATCGTGAACTGCAACGGCACCTTCTTCGTACAATTTGTTGTAGAAAGAAAATTTTACTTCAGCTGAAGCAAAGCTTAAAGTCAGCACGAATGCGGCTAACCCAGTAAGAATCTTTTTCATAAAGACCACCTTTTTTTTGTTATAGTTTTATTACAGTAATTAGCCATTGCTAACTACTGCAATTTTAAGCAGTAATTTAATAAATTAATTCATATTTGTCAATCTGAATTTTTGTAATTTAATGTAATTTTTCGCATTATTACACATTGAAAGTAGTTTCAGGTAAAAATATTCATTTTGATTGAATTGTTTGACATTCAATTTTTATGTGTACTTACAAGTATTTTTTTGATAAAATAACTTAAAAACAGGAGTTAAGAATATGAAAGGTTTTGATATTGGTCAGGAAGTAGAAACTACAGTAGTTCAGGTTTCTTCTGACACAGTTTTTATTGATTTAGGCCTTAAAAGCGAAGGTTTTGTTGATAAGTCAGAGTTTATTGATGCAGACGGAAACTGTACTGTAAAAGAAGGCGACAAAATCAAAGTATATTTCGTTTCTTCAAACCGAGACGAGCTTCACTTTACAACCCGCTTAAAAGGTGAAAACGCAGACAATTCTGTTCTTGAAAGCGCATATAATTCAGGTCTTCCTGTTGAAGGTCATGTCGAAAAGGAAATTAAAGGCGGATTCGAAGTCAAAATCGGAACTGCCAGAGCATTTTGTCCTTACAGCCAGATGGGCTATAAAAACAGACTTGAGCCGGCTGAATATGTCGGTCGCAGCATGACTTTCGTTATCACCGAATTCAAAAATGAAGGCAAAAATATTATCGTATCAAACCGCCGTGTAGAAGAAAATGCCGAAACAGAAAAAGTAAACGCACTTTCAGAAAAACTTACGGTCGGCTCGGTCGTTACAGGCGAAGTAAAATCCATTCAGAGTTACGGAGCGTTCATCGACTTGAACGGCTTTCAGGCACTTCTGCCGGTTTCAGAAATTTCTCACGCTAGGGTTGATGATGTTTCAAAAGTGCTTTCTGTCGGTCAGAAAATCGAAGCAAAAATTATCAGGGCTGAATGGAATACAAGTAAACCGGAACGCTCAAAAGTTTCTTTGAGCATGAAAGAGCTTGAAAAAGATCCGTGGGACGAAGTTTCTTCTATCGAAATCGGCGAAAAATTCACAGGCAAAATTGCACGAATTGCAGCTTTCGGTCTTTTTGTAAACATTAAGCCTGGAATTGACGGTCTTGTTCATGTTTCTCTTTTGCGTGATGTAAACGACAAAACAAACCTTAACAAAAAATTCAAGGTCGGTGATACAATGGAAGTTATCGTTCAGAAAATCGATTCTGACGAAAAGAGAATCAGCCTTGCTCCGGCTGCCGCAAGCGATGAACAGGAAGATGACGCAAGCGAATATCTTAAAAAACAGAACAAAGCAGATGACGGAGACACTTACAACCCATTTGCGGCTCTTTTGAAAAAATAAACTTACTAATCACAAAAAAATCCCCCGCCTACGGGGGATTTTTTTATGCATTAAAAGTATCCAGTCCGCCCAAATCAAGGGTACTGAACAAATCGTCGATTGTTTCGCGGCGGCGGATTTCTTTTACAGTGCCGTCTTCGCGTAATAAAAGCTCGCCGCAGCGGAGTTTTCCGTTGTAGTTAAAGCCCATTGCCCTTCCGTGTGCGCCTGCATCGTGAATGATTACAAGATCTCCGATATCGATTTTTGGAAGCTCTCTCTGAACGGCAAATTTGTCGCAGTTTTCGCACAGGCTTCCGACTACATCGTAAACGTGGTCTTTTGGAGCGTTTTCTTTTCCGCTGATTGTAACTTCGTGATATGAGCCGTACATTCCAGGCCGCATTAAATCTGCCATGCACGAATCAAGGCCGATGTATTCTCGGTAAATGTGCTTTTCGTGAATTGCCTTTGCAACAAGCCAGCCGTAAGGGCCTGTAATCGGCCGTCCGCACTCCCAGCAGATTTCAAGCGGATCAAGTCCTGCCGGAACGATAACACGGTCATATTCTGCGCGGATTCCTTTTGCGACAACATCGTAATCAACAGCTTTCTGATCCGGTTTGTAAGGAATTCCCAAGCCTCCGCCCAAATCAACGAATTCGATTCGAACGCCACATTTTTCTTTTACTTCGACTGCAAGTTCAAAGACAAGTTTTGCAGTATCAACAAAGAATGCCGGATTAAGCTCGTTTGAAGCGACCATTGTGTGAAGACCGAAATGCTGAACTCCCTCTTCTTTGCAGATTTTGTAGGCTTCAATCATCTGCTCACGGGTAAGGCCGTATTTTGCTTCTTCCGGTTTTCCGATGATTGAGTTACAGCCCTGTTTTTCTGAACCCGGATTGTACCGGAAGCAGATTGTGTCAGGGAGTTTTCCGCCCAAAGCATTTTTAAGGAACGGAATGTGAGTGATGTCGTCCAGGTTGATGATATTTCCGTTTGCAAAAGCGTATTTGTATTCTGAAGCTGGCGTTTCGTTTGAAGTAAACATTACGTGCTTGCCCTTGATTCCGCTCATTGAAGAAAGCATGAGCTCAGGAAGGCTTGAGCAGTCAGCGCCACAGCCCTCGCTTGCCAGAACTTTTAAGATGTACGGGTTCGGACAGGCTTTTACGGCGTAATACTCTCTGAAAGAAGGAAAAATAGAAAAAGCCTTTGTGAACCGGCGCATATTCTCGCGGATTGCTTTTTCATCATAAATATAGAACGGAGTTGGAAACTGTTCAGTAAGTTTTACTAATTGTTCGTGTGTAAGTGGAAATGTTTTCATAATGAAACATTCTATTGAATATAAATCATTTTTTCTACTTGCTTTTAGAAAAATATGCATTAAAATAGTATTAAGAAAACTTTAATTTGATATAAGATGATTAAAAGTTATGAAAAGAAAGTTTTATATAAATTCTAACATAGAAAGACTTTTCTCTTTTGCCTTTACTATTGTAATAATTCTTATTCTTGGTTTCAT
>NZ_JAZOUG010000326.1:0-8819 GCF_045657965.1 Treponema sp.
GAAAAAGTACAAGTCAGCAAACTTTGCCGCAGGCTGTTCACGCGAAGTAATTGAACGCGGAGCTGAATTACTCGGCTGGGAACTCGACGATTTAATCGGACGCACTATCACCGCATTAAGAACTTTCAGACCATAGAACAGGAGAAATACATGCCGATTCCGATTGAAATTCTGCCTTCGTTTTTGTTTTACTGCTATATCTCTGCTATAACTCCGGGACCTGCAAACATCTGCTCTCTTTCAACATCTCTTCAGGAAGGGAAAAAAGCCGCTTTTCAACAATGGATTGGTATTTTCACAGGATTTTTTATCGTATCAATCATTTCAGTTTTTGTTTCGTATTTTTTAGGAACTGCGCTAAACGACAAAGTACAGTATCTTTCATTTGTTGGAGCTGCATATTTAATTTATCTTGCAATTCATATTCTTGTAGGACATAACAACAAATCAGAACAAAAGAATGATGAAGAAAAATCTCCAAGCATCAACTCATCAGAAAAATCATTTTTCCAGCATTTTCTTACTGGAGTACTTGTTCAGCTCACAAATGTAAAAATCATGCTTATGTGCCTTACAGCTATAACTTCGTTTGTGCTTCCATACAACAGAACCTTTCTTCCGATTCTGGCTGTTGGACTTTTTTTACCATTCACCGGCCCTGTAGCAAATCTTGTCTGGCTTTTTGCAGGACTAAGTCTAAAGCGTTTATTCTCGAATCATAAGAAAACTGTCAATATAGTTATGTCTTTATCACTCATACTGTGTGCGGTAAGTCTTGTGATTTCGTTCTTCAAATAGAAAAATCAGGAGGATTAATTAATGAAAACAATCGAAACAAAACCTGCCCGCAGCTGCTTTGAAGTAGCCGCCCTGCCTAAAGGTGCCCTCGTAGAAATAGAAGCTGTAGCTGTTGTAGAGTAAACCTAATTACATCTCCACAATCTTACGCAAAGTATTCGCAGTACGAATTGTAATCATTTCTACAATTCCGGCAGAAGCCGTCTTTTTCCACCAGGCAGCCTTTGCGTACAGTTTTCGGTCAAATGACCAGAATGCAGCATTTCCAGAGATTTCAATCTTCTCAAGTTCTGCACTCGGCTCACCGATTTTCTCTGCTACAGTTTCTATCTGGTGCGGAGGAATTGCAAAAATCAGATTGTCGTACACAGCCTTATCGTCACTTCCCCACCAGTCAGGTGCCTTTTCCAGCAGCGAGCACAATTCTGTCTGAGAAATCACAAAAACTGGGATTTCCAGAGAAAACTTCTGCGCAATTAGTTCTTTTATCTGGGCAGACAGTGTTACAGTATCAGATTCGTCAGAAGAAAAAATCACGTTCCCGCTGTTCAGATATGTACAGACATCAACATAGCCAGCCTCAACAAAAGCGGTCTTTAATTCAGGCATTGAGATCTTATTTTTACCGCTGATATTAATTCCGCGAAGGAGTGCAATGAATCTGGTCACCTTTACTCTCTCACGCTCTTCTGCAATTCTTCCAGAAAGCGAGCTCCGTGTCCGCCGTCCATCTGAACATGATGAAACTGAAATGAAATTGGCAGAGTCGTCTTAAAAAGACCTTTATGATATCTCCCCCAGAGCACCATAGGATTTGCAAATTTATCGGTATATTGATTTACTATGCAGTCAAGTTCAGTCTGAATCATGGCCGAAGTTCCGACTATCATGTAATCTTCATTGAAAATACTTTTGCAGTCTTCAGCCACTTTTTCAGTAAGCTCAATATAATCGCGATTAAACTGCTCAAGATTTTCAGAAAAAGGAATATCACAGGAATTAATTCCACCGTTTTTATTCTGCACAATTACATTAACAGCAATTTTATCGTAACGAAGGAATTTGCCCTGCACCGGCAGCGTATAAAACTCTTCAATCTTGCCCGCCGCCTTTCCTATGCACCAGCACAAAAGCATGTTGAACTTAAGTCCTCGCCGCCGTGCTGTCTTCACAAGCTTGCTCACATCAATTGTTTTTACAAGAGTAACCATCGGCATAGGAGAAGTCATCCACATTTTGAAGGCAGTGGCTCTTGTTGTTTCTTCAGGATTTATTTCGGTTATCATGGTTATATTATATCAATAAATCACTCTCAAAACACTGAAATAAGTCTCGTTTCGTGCTAAAATTAAGATAAACATGAACTCAAATTTTACAATCCGCGTGGAAGAGCCGCGCGATTTTAGGACAGTTGAAACTCTGACCAGAGAGTCGCTCTGAAACGTATATCATCCTGGCTGTACGGAGCATTATGTTCTGCACTGCTTCAGGGACAATCCCGATTTTATTCCCGAGCTTTCGCTTGTTATGGAAGTTGACGGAAAGATTATCGGGCACGTGATGTTTTCTAAGGCTGAACTTGCAATTGCAAAAGACGGAAAGCCTACTTCGTTGCAGAAGAAAAGCCTCAAAGGAAAAATCCCGGAACACGTAGCCGTAGCAGACAGCAAGGTTCGCCCATACACAGCCAGCCGCTCCTGCCTGGATTTCTTTTTTACTGTAATATCACAAAAACAGAAACTGCTTCAAACAAAATTGAAGTCATATACATTAACATATTTGCTTTTATTATATCTCTTACCCTTATTTCCTGACTGTTATCGCCAATAAATTCTTTTTTCTCTACAACGCCGCCATACACAGTGTCTCCGGCGAGCTGAATATTCAGCGAGCCTGCACATACACTTTCCGTCTGTGCTGAATTTGGACTTGCATGTTTATACCTGTCACGCACAAAGATTTTTAGTGCTCCGGTAAAATTAAATCCTGGAATTAAGGAAACAAAAATCATAAAAACAGCAGAAATTCTTGCAGGCATAAAATTCAAAATATCATCCAGCTTTGCCGCAAAAAAACCAAAATTTCTAAACCTCTCATTTTTATAAGCAATCATTGAATCCATTGTATTTACAGCTTTGTATATCATTCCTCCGATTGGGCCAAAAATAACCATGTAAAATAAAGGAGCAACTACCCCGTCACTTGTATTTTCTGCAACAGTTTCTACAGCAGCTTTTGCAATTCCCTTTTTATCAAGAATATCTGTATCACGGCCTACAATCATAGAAACTGCCTCACGAGCATTTTCAATGTCATTTTTTGAAAGAAATTTATAAACTTTCATGCTTTCATGGCACAAACTTCGGGCTGCTATGCATTGATAACACATCACTGATTCAACAGTAAAAAAAAGAAAAAAATTTATTTTTCTGCACACCAGAAGAATAAAAAACGAAACTGCAAAGCTTAAAAAAATCACTGTATTTACAAGAAAAAGACCTTTTAACCTCTGAAGTCCCGGAGTATTATCAGCTTTATTCAGCTTAAGTTCTAAAAAAGAAATCAGTTTTCCCATAAATTTTACGGGATGAGGAAAAAAATGAGGATCTCCAAGAAAACAGTCAAGCAAAAAACCTGCAAGAGTTGATAAAATTATGTGGTTTGTATAAAGATAATCAGAGTTCAATTTTGATAAAATCCCCAAAATCAGGCTGTTTTTCATAAAATGACTTCCGTTCGTCAGGGTACAGATATTCTAAAATAACCGAAATTACCCCTCCATGTGTAAATATTACAAACGACCGTTCGTTATAAATTAATTTTTCAAAAGCCTTTTTTACTCTTTCCTTAAAATTTATATAACTTTCCCCGCCAGGACAGGGATTTTCAAATGAATTTTTAAGCCATTCCTGATATTCTTTTTTACCTTTAAGTTCTTCATAAGAATGCATTTCAAAATCACCAAAATCAATTTCCTGAAAAGCCGTTTCCGTTACTGCAGATGATGCAAGAGAAGGATACATTATTTCAAGAGTCTGAACAGTGCGTTTTAAGCCGCTGGTATATATCTTACAGTTTGAAATATCAGGAACCGGCTTTTTTAATAATTCTTCTCTCCCCTTTTCTGATAATTCCAGATCTGTCTTACCGCAATAAAGAGATTTTTCATTTGCAGAAGTTTTTCCATGTCTGAACAGGAATATTTCCATTTTATTTTGCCTTTCTGAATTCTGTTGAAAAATCCGGCGCATATAATCTTGAACGGGAATAATTTGTTTTTGAAACAACCTCCCCGATTATAATTAAAGCCGTTTTTGAAATATTATTTTCTTGTGCAGCTTTTGAAAGGGTTTCTACAGTACATATTACTTTTTTTTCTTCTTTCCAGCTGGCTTTATAAACAATGGCTGCAGGAGTCTGCCCCTTAATTCCTGATTGAAGCAGCTCTTCCCGGACTTTTTCTGTCATCCCGGAGCTTAAAAAAAGCACTAAAGTGGCATTATGAGAAGCAAGTGAACGAAGACTTTCCTTTTCCGGAACAGAAGTTCTTCCCTGAAGACGGGAAATAATTACAGTCTGACTTACATCAGGCAGTGTATATTCAAGATTTAGAGAAGAAGCGGCTGCACAAAATGAACTGACACCGGGAATACTTTCATATTTTAAGTTCATTTTATCAAGTTCATCCATCTGTTCACGGATTGCACCATAAAGGCAGGGATCTCCTGTATGCAGACGTACAACAGTTTTATTTTCTGAATCAGAAGATTTTATTACTTCAAGAACTTCCTCAAGAGTCATCTGAGCACTGTTAAAAATTCTGGTACCGGTTTTACAGTATTTTAGCAAATCCGGATTTACCAGTGAGCCTGCATAAATGACAACATCAGCTTTTTTAAGAATTTTCTGTCCTTTTACTGTAATAAGTTCTACATCTCCTGGACCTGCACCTATAAAATATATCATTTTTTATATATCCTTTTTTATTCCCATAATTTTATAGATTTTATTTATATCAAGATTTTCTCTTAAAGTGTCTGCGAGCAGATTATACTGACTTTCTTTAAAATTTTCATTCCGCTCTATTTCCTGAATTTCAATTCCCTTTACTTTTGCAAGCTTCTTTACAAAACTTTCGGTGAAATCAAATTCATCAAAAATCCCGTGAATGTATGTGCCTGAAACATTTTCTTTTACAGCACCCTCTTTTTTGCTTTTTCCGGAAATTGAATCAGAAATTTCAGAAAAATATGCTCCTGTATTTTCATTTACAAATTTCGTTTCGCCCATATGAATTTCATAGCCGGAAACAGGAATCCCATCAGAAGTAAGGCCGGAAACTCTGGTCCGCGTTTTCTGCTTAGAAAAAACAGTTTCTACCGGAAGCAGAGAAAGTCCCTCTTTTTTCTGCTCTTCCCCTTCGCTTTCTGTTCCTGAAATACATTCTCCAAGTATTTGAAATCCTCCGCAGATTCCTAAAATCTGTATTCTTTTTTGAGCTAAGTCTTTAATTTTATCTGCAAGTCCTGATTCTTTCAGCCATTCAAGATCTTTAAATGTATTTTTCGTTCCAGGAATAATTATTGCATCCGGGAAACCTAAATCTTCGGGTTTACTAACATAATAAATATTTACATCTGAAAGATTTTGAAGCGGAATAAAATCAGTGAAATTTGAAATGTGAGGAAGTTTTATAACTGCAATCTGAATTTTTCCGGAATCAGCTTGAAACTTTGTTAAGATGTTTAAATTTTCAGACAAAGAATCTTCGTCATCCAGTGTAATTTTTATATAAGGCACACATCCGAGAACCGGTATCCCGGTTTTTTCTTCAAGAATCTTAATTCCGCTGTCTAAAATTGATTTGTCACCACGAAATTTATTTATTATAAGTCCTTTTATGCGCGAACGTTCGTTAACAGTAAGAAGTTCAAGTGTACCGACAAGCTGGGCAAAAACCCCGCCCCTGTCAATATCTGCAACAAGCAGAACCGGAGAATCCGAAAGTTCTGCCATTCCCATGTTTACAATGTCATTTTCGCGGAGGTTTATTTCTGCAGGACTTCCTGCTCCTTCAAGAACTATAATCTCATGTTCTTCAGCAAGTTTTTCATACGACTCTTTTATTACAGGTACAAGTGTTTTTTTGAATGAAAAATAATCGCGGGCACTCATATTTTTCATAACTTCACCTTTCACAATCACCTGACTCCCGACGTCAGTTACAGGTTTAAGCAGAACCGGATTCATTAACACACTCGGCTCTATTCCGCACGCTTCTGCCTGCATAGCCTGAGCACGCCCCATTTCAAGCCCTTCATCTGTAATATAAGAATTAAGGGCCATATTCTGAGATTTAAACGGCGCAACAGAAAATCCGTCCTGAACAAAAATCCGGCAGAGCCCCGCCGTAATAAAGCTTTTCCCGGAATTAGACATCGTCCCCTGAACCATTATTGAATTACCGGAAAAACTATTTTTTTCAATGACCGGCTCAGCCGTCAGATTTTCACAGAATTTTTTTATAAGCTCAGAATATACCGGTTCTTCTTCAAAAAAAACGTCATTTAATTCATAAAGTTCTTTTATCTGATTTTTACATTCACCTTCCTGTTTTGAAAGGTATGTAATTTTATTTTTACCGGTACAAAGAATTTTATCTGAAATTTTTAAAGCAAGATCAAGTTCATGCAGGGAAAGCATTATTGTAATGCCTTTTTTACTCAAATTTTTTAAAATCTTAAACAGCTCAAGACGCCAGTGAATATCAAGAAAGGAAGTTGGTTCATCTAAAACAAGAATTTTTGGATTCTGACACAAAGCCCTGGCGAATAAAATCCTCTGCTTCTGACCGTCGCTTACTTCCATAAAATTTTTCAGGGCAAATTCTTCCGCTTTTACAAGTTTTATTGCACTTTCAATCTGACTTTTATCTTCGTCATTAAGATTTCCAAAATGTCCTGTATATGGATACCGCCCGCCCGATACAACATCATAACAGCTCATAAGCTCAGGTTTTACAGGCACCGTAAGAAGAGCAGATATATTTTTTGCAAGATTTTTTTGAGAAAAGTCATTTAAATCTTTACCAGAGAGAACAATTTTTCCTTCTACAGGCGGAAGTTCTTTAATAAGAGTTTTAAGAATTGTAGTTTTTCCAGAACCATTCGGACCGATTAAGGAAATAATTTCGCCTTCCATGAAAGAAAAAGAAAAAGGCTCGTGCAGAGAATTTGAATTATAGCCGACTGAAACCGAATTAAATTCAAGCTGATTCATATTGGACAATATCTTAATGGTTTTGAAATAAATTTGACAGTATAAGATCCGGGCAGGAACGGTAATACAAATGAGGAAAACCTGCAAGCATTGTTTCGCTCTGAATCATACACTTCCATGAACGGGTAGAAAGCGGTTTTTGAGCAGTAAAAGCCTCTCCATTGTTTGAACTGTCAAAATAATGAAATTCATGACCTTTAACAGTACAGGCCGGATTCTGATTCTGTGTAAAGGCAGCATACCCAAAACGCACCAGCTTTCCGGTATAACGGCACTCCCCCTTTACAGCCGAACACATTTCAAAAGATAAGCCCTCTTTGGTTACAAGCTTTTCCTGTAAATACATAAAGCCGCCGCATTCTGCAAAAACCGGAATTCCATTTTTAACGGCAGATTTTACTGAAAAACGCATAGACTCATTTTTCTCAAGCTTTTCTGCATATAATTCAGGGTAACCGCCTCCAAGCAAAAGAGCCTGAATTCCGGAAGGAAGAGCAGAATCGTGTAAAGGCGAAAAAAATTCCAGTTTTACCCCTGATTCTTCTAAAAAACGCAGGTTTTCATGATAATAAAAACAGAATGCTTCATCCTGAGCCACGGCAATTTTTAATGATTCAGAACATTCTGCTTTATGCAGATAAGTTTTATTCTGCAGAATTTGTTCACAATCAGAATAATTACCTGACCATTCATTAATTATTTTTTCAAATTCATTAAAATCCAGCGTTTCTTCAAGAATCTGCGCGGTTTTTGAAATCTGTTCCTGAAGATTCTGTATTTCAGACGGCAGAATCAGACCTAAATGACGGCTTTTCCAGGAGTTTTCAGAATCTTCCGGCAAAAAACCGATTACTTTTATTTTACATTCTTCTTCAATCTGAGGCTTCAGTAAATCAAACTGCCCTTTAGAACATTTATTTAAAAAAACAGCCCTGATAAAATTTTCATTACTGCCGGAATTTTTTTCATCATAATTCAGAAAACCTTTTATAAGCGGCACAATTGAATGCCCCATTCCGCCGGCATCAATTAAAAGTAAAACAGGAGTTCTGGTAATCCGGGCAATATCATAACTTGAAGCAGAAATTGATTTACCTGCAAGCCCGTCAAAAAGCCCCATGGCACCTTCAACCACCGAAACCAAATCCGGATTTTTTAAAGGATTTCTGTAAAAAATCTCATTAATCTGTTTTTCTGTACAAAAAAAACTGTCCAGATTATCCGACTGAACGCCTAAAACCCGTTCATGAAAGAGAGGGTCGATATAATCCGGTCCCGTTTTAAAAGCCTTAGGATTTTTCCCGCGTTTTTTAAGAAGATGAAGTAAAGCACAGGTAAATGTAGTTTTTCCTGATGAACTTGAAGGAGAAGCAATCATAATCCTTGGAGCGTTGAAAATTTGTGACTTATTTTGTATATTCATTGCCCGCCTTTCCTTTAAAACTTACAATCCATACAGGATTCTGTGCCTTCATTAAATTAAAATCCCCGATTTTTTCTGCCTTATTTACAGAAATCTGCTTTATTTCAGGCTCAGAAATTTTCGATTCAAACTCTTTTAAAACCTTCTGCATTTCACACAGGTTTTCAAGACTTATAAAATTTGCAGTAATCTTAATTTCCGGATTTTTTTCAAGAAGAAGCCGGATAATTTCATAAAGATTTCCCCTGCTTCCGCCAATAAAAGCATGTGTCGGAAGAGGATATTCTGCTTCTTTTAAAAAACTTAATGCTTCATTGTG
>NZ_JAZOUG010000327.1:0-12020 GCF_045657965.1 Treponema sp.
GCCCCATACTTTTGGGACAGCCCCTTTTCTTCTACAGTTACTAAACCAACAAATTATTACAATCTCGATGTAATAATTTCTGTAGGCTATCGCGTAAAATCGCAGCGAGGAACACAGTTCCGCATCTGGGCAAATAGCTCGACTTATATGCAACCAGCGTGGATTACAATCCAAAAAGTGATGAATCGATTCAGTTCTTTAAAATTGTACAGAATAAGCTTCATTTTGCAGCTCATGGTCACACAGCTGCAGAAGTTATTTATGAACGGACTGATGCAGAAAAGCCGTTTATGGGCCTTACAAGTTTTTCTGGAGAACTTCCATCATTAAAAGATGCAAAAATTGCAAAGAATTATCTAAAAGAAGATGAACTTAAGATTCTGAATAATCTTGTTTCCGGTTACTTCGATATTGCGGAAATCAATGCAATAGAGCATAAGCCGATGTACATGAGTGACTATGTTGAGCAGCTTGATTCTGTCCTGTCTTCTGGAAAACGAAAGCTTTTACAAGGAGCGGGTAGCGTGAGTCACGAACAGACTATGAAAAAAGCAGAAAAGCAGGTAAGGAAGAGTAATTAATGAAAGACAATAAACCACTTGCAGAAATAATTTCCACTATGGATACAGATGATCTTGCTAAAATAATTGAACTTTTTGCGCGCCAGAATCCGGAGCTTGAAAAAATGATTCGTAATGCAGCGGCTGGTAAAGATGCAGCTTATGAGGCTATAAAAGCAGATATTGCCGTAATAAAAAAGAGCCGCAGATTTTATGACTGGCGGAGTCGCAATGAACTCTATGAACAGCTGGAAAGTATTCTTGAAAATATCAGAATCAATATAAAAGACGCTGAATCTGCCGTTGATCTTCTGGTAAAATTCTTTGCTCTGGACGAAAAATGCTGCAACAATTGCGATGACAGCGACGGTGGTTTAGGTTACGAGTTTAATTCGGCGGCGGTAAAGGTTTTTTCCCAATTTTCACCTGACTATAAAGACAAAGAAAAACTTACTCAGATAATTTTTGATTTACTTGAAAACAATCATTACGGATGTCATGACGGTGTTTTAAAACATGTAGCAGAACTTTTGCCACAGGAAAACATCCGCACTCTTATGACGAAAAAATTTACACATGACTATATTATGCCTGATTTAGCATTTGCCGTTAATGATGCGCCTCTTTTGGAAAAACTCCTGCGCGAAATGAGACCAGATGGTCAGCTATGGGGAGAAGCTTTTTATGAAGTTGCCTTGTGCTATCTGAATTATGGGGATGCAAAAAAGGCACTTGAGTTTGCAGATCAAATTGACACACATTACTGGGGTTACAAAAAGTCAGAAATCTTAGAAAAGATATACCTTGCAACAGATGATAAAAATGCGCTTAAGAACTTTTATTGCGAAGATTTTTTCAGTTCACCATCAGAATCAACCGCAGAAAAAATAAAAAATGCTTTTGGAGATGATTTCTTTAAGATTCTTGCAGAGCATTATGAAGCAAGCGACCTTAAGAAAATTAAGAAAATCTGCTCGCCGCTTACACAGACAATAATTTTTAGAGTTCCGTTGAACTACTATCTTGATAATGCAAAGAGTAAGTTTTATTCCTCAGCTGCTAAACATCTGAAAACTCTGGATGACCTTGCTGCAGAAATAAAAGACTGGCGTGGAGTTGAAGCTCACAGCGAATACAAAAAGAAGCTGGAAGAAAAACATTTCAGGAAATATGCCTTCTGGGAAAAATACAGGTAAACTAACTTTTGGAAGAGATAGGGGAATAGAAGAAAAGATCTGGTCCTTTTCTTCTATTCCTGGTAAGCTGCAAGTATGCTCAATTTAGATTCCAATCAATTATTGCAAAGTTTACAGACAGGTTTTATTTCAAAAACACATCATTCAATAAATGAACTTGCTCCAACTCTCCTAGTTAACAATTATCATAAAGAAAAGAAAATTCTGTCATCGCTTGTAGAAGAATTGGAATCTTGCCAGGCTTTTGATTTTTCTGTCGCCTTTATCAATAACGAAGGACTTGCCACAATTAAGCAGACATTAGACGAATTAGCAATATATAGCGAAAAATATCCAGAAAAAGCAGTAAAAGGTCGAATTCTCACAACTAATTATCTGAATTTTACGCAACCGTCTGCCATACAGGAATTAATGCAATTTCCGAATATTGAAATTCGTGCATATACTAAAGGCGGTTTTCATCCAAAAGGCTATATTTTTAAGCAGAGTAATTATTATTCAATGATAATTGGCAGCGCAAATCTTACAGCTTCAGCTCTTACAATGAATCAGGAATGGAGTGTTAAGTTTCTTTCTTGCATCGATGGTCAGATTGTTTTTACTGTACGTGAAGAGTTTGAGCATATCTGGAATGAAGCAGATGTTATTGATAAAAAATGGCTTGAACAGTATTCAAAGAAATATAAAGAAAAGAAACTTTCATTAAAGCTTGTTAACAAACAAATTAAGGAACTGAGAAAGCAAGAAAGAGAACTAAATCAAATAGAAGAATCTATTACATTAATTCCATCGTTTAAAGCAGAACTAGAAGAAACTCAATTTGAACAGTTCACAGAATCGCCGTCAGAGTTTGAAGTTGAAGAAGAAGAGGAGTTGGAAATTGTTCCAAACTCGATGCAAGAAGAAGCATTGGTAGCGCTGCATAATTTGCGTGAAGAAAATCAAAATCGTGCCCTTCTAATTGCAGCAACCGGAACCGGTAAAACCTATCTTTCCATTTTTGATGTTAAACAGGAAAAACCTAAAAAAGTATTGTATGTCGCACATCGGGATATGATTCTTGAAAAGTCCGAAAAAAGTTTTAAGAATATCTTTCCAACTATTAAAACTGGCTTCTTAACCGGAAACCAAAAAGATGTAAATGCGGATTATCTTTTTGCTTCAGTTTTCACATTGGCTAAAGAAGAAACTCTAAAATCTTTCAAAAAGGATGAGTTTGATTACATCATCGTAGATGAAGTTCATCATGCAGGGGCTGAAAGCTACAAAAAAGTAATTGATTATTTTACTCCGAAATTCCTGCTCGGTCTTACTGCAACTCCAGAGCGTACTGATGGCTTTGATATTTTCTCTATGTTCCATAATAATATTGCTTATGAAATCAGACTTCAAAAAGCAATGGAAGAAGATTTGCTTTGTCCTTTCCATTATTATGGTCTTTCCGATTTGACTGTTGATGGTGAAGTTATTGATGACAAATCAGACTTTAGCAAGCTTGTTTGTGAAGAGCGAATAAAGCATATTGAACGTTCTATAAACCTTTATAGAAATTTTGCTTACCCTGTAAAGGGATTGATATTTTGCAGCAGGGTAGAAGAAGCTAAAGAGCTTTCTGCAAAGTTAAACAATGACGGCTATCATACAAAATATCTTACAGGTGAAAATTCAGATTCAGAACGTGAAAGAGTAATTCAGGAACTGGAATCTGATGAAAATCCTTTGCAGTACATAATAAGCGTAGATATTTTTAATGAAGGCGTTGATATTCCATCTGTAAATCAGGTTGTAATGCTTCGTCCAACAAAATCCGCTATTATTTTTGTTCAGCAGCTTGGCCGTGGATTAAGAAAGTTCAAGGGAAAATCCTATGTTTCAGTTATAGATTTTATCGGGAACTACGAAAACAATTTCTTTATTCCGATTGCTCTCTATGGAGATAATTCGTACAACAAAGATAATCTACGTAAAGTAATGAGTACGGGTTCGTCCGGCTTACCAGGAACTTCAACAGTTCAGATTAATGAGATTGCCCGCCAAAAGATTTATCAGGCAATTAATGATACTAATTTTACACAGCTTAAACTTCTTAAAGAGGAATACAATAAGCTCAAAATGCGTCTGGCCAGAATCCCGACAATGATGGATTTTGTAAACAACGGATTTATTGATCCATTTTTGTTCATAGATTACAAGGGCTCTTATTACGCATTTAAGTGCAGCATCGAAAAGAAGGCAGAAGAACTTTCCATAAAACAGCTTTGTTCTTTGCAATTTTTCTCGATTGAATTTGCGCGTGGAATAAGAATACATGAGTTATTGCTTGTTTCAATTCTCCTCAAACAGGAGAAAATTTGCATTAATGATTTCGCAGCAGAATTGGTTAAGTATAATGTAAAACTTACAAAAAATGATTTTAAAGGCATGCTTAATCTTCTCTCACCAGATTTTTATACACAGAACGACAAGAAAAAGTACGGTGGTATAAAATATGTTGAATATGAAAATTCGGAATTAACGCGCACGAAAGATTTCGACAACTTGCTCGATTCCGACATTTATAGAGCAGAACTTTCTGATTGTCTTGAATATGGAATAAAACGGGCAACTCTAAAACCGGAAGAAAGAATTGTGAATGATAATTTAGTTCTCTACAGAAAGTATTCCAGAAAAGATGTCTGTAAACTGCTTAACTGGAAATCAGACTGTTCTTCCACGGTTTACGGATATAAGACAGAAACTTCCACAGAAGAATATACCTGCCCAATCTTTGTAACTTATGAAAAATCTGATGATATATCTGAGACGACAAAATATGAAGATGGCTTTATTGATAATACAAGATTCAGCTGGATGAGCCGCAGCCGAAGAACTTCAAAAGCAGATGAAGTTGTGGCACTTATTAACCAGTCTCAGAACAATATCAAAATTATGCTCTTTGTTAAAAAGAATGATGGCGAAGGTTCGGATTTCTATTACATGGGCAAAATGCGTTATAATTCATTTGTTGATACAACAATGAAAGATAAAGAAGGAACAGATGTTCCTGTGGTAAATATCCAGTTCGATATGGAAAATCCTGTTCCTCAAAATTTATTCAATTATTTGGTGGCATAAAATGAAACAAATCACAGTAAGCGGAGCAATCATTCTTCGCACAAATCCAGATACAAATAAAAAAGAAATCTTTGCAACTCAGCGAGGCTACGGTGATTACAAAGGCGGTTGGGAAATTCCGGGCGGAAAAATTGAATCGGGCGAAACTCCGGAACAGTGCATTGTTCGCGAAATTCGTGAAGAGCTTGCGACAGAAGTTCGTGCAGAACGAGAACTTGGAGTAGTAGATTACGATTATCCAAACTTTCATCTTACAATGCACTGTATTTTATGCACGATTGTTTCTGGGAAACTTAAATTGCTGGAACATGAAGCCGCACGATGGCTTACAAAAGAAACACTTCACTCTGTAGACTGGCTCCCGGCAGACCAGTTGATTCTAGATAAGATAGAAGAAGTTTTGTAAAATTAATAATCATGCTCAAAATAAAAATCACCGCAATCCGAAAAGCAGATTACAAGGATTTGCAGCAAAAATATGAGAATCCTATTAAGCACACCTGTGATATTCAGGGCTGTGCCTGCGTTACGCCTGTTAGTCATAAAACGGCGCTTTCTGCAATGAAGCTCTGCCAGATTAATGTGATTGGGGAATAACTCACGCTTTGATGACGAATCACTCTTCCCGCATTGCCCGTTATCATCTTCCCGGTCTCTTTGAATTCTACGAGCTGTACAAGATTTTTCTTCCCTTATGGAAGGAACATCGCGACTGGTTTTATGACTGGTGCGATATCGGCTCAATTTACGGCGCTCCTGCTGACTGTATGTGGGGCGGGGGAAGGGCTGGATTTGGCGAAGCAGATGCGGCGGAACTTTTGGCTTTGATACAAGAATATGGGATTTCGGCACGGCTTACGTTCAGTAATTCGCTTTTGAAAGAGGAGCATTTGGCGGATAAGAAGTGCAATGATTTGTGCCGGATGTTCTGCAATAAGCAGAACGGTGTGATTGTTCACTCGGATTTGCTGGCGGAATATCTTAAAGCAAATTATCCTGAGTTGTATCTTGTTTCTTCAACTACAAAGGTGCTCACAGATTTTGCGGACTTTGAAGCCGAATTGAACCGTGTAGATTATAAGTTTGTAGTGCCGGATTTCCGACTGAACAAAGAGTTTGACCGGCTTAGAACACTCACACAGGAGCAAAAAGATAAGACTGAATTTCTTTGTAATGAATGCTGTGATTTTGGCTGTAAAAACCGTAAAAAGTGCTATGAAAATGTGAGCCGTAAAAATCTTGGAGAAGAAGCCCCCGACCACAAATGCGCTTCCCCGGATGCAAAGGACGGATATAGATTTTCGCTTGCGATGAAAAACCGGGCCTTTATCGGCATTCAGGATATTCTTGAAACATATCTTCCGATGGGGTTTACGAACTTTAAGATTGAAGGACGCTCTCTTGGAAGTGCGGTGGTGCTGGAGTTTCTTTTGTACTACATGACAAAGCCGGAACATCACCTTGAAGTGCGGGAAGCAGTTTACCTGGATTCCATGCTGGATTTGTTCTAGAGGCTTGAAGATGGAAATTACCTACATCATCCAAAAATCCCGACGCCGCTCTATTTCTGTCAGTGTAATGACAGACAACCGCGTTCTTGTAAAAGCTCCGTATGGAACCAGTGAACGCACGGTGAAGGAATTTCTTCTTTCTAAAAAGGACTGGATTACAAAGCATCTGGAAAAACAAAACCATGAAGTTAAAAAAGCTGAAGCTTTGGGTTTTCTTTCTCAGGATGAAATTAAGCAGATAAAAAGGCAGGCGAAAAAGATTATCCCGGAGCGGGTTGCGTACTGGGCGGAAAAAATCGGCGTGACTTACGGGCGGATTTCGATTCGCCTGCAAAGTACACGCTGGGGAAGTTGTTCGGCAAATGGAAATTTAAGTTTTAACTGTCTTTTGGTGTTAATGCCGGGTGAGATTCTGGACAGCGTAGTTGTTCATGAACTTTGCCACCGCCGGCACATGAATCATTCAAAAGAGTTTTACGAGGAAATTGACCGAGTGTTCCCCGATTATAAACGCTGCAATAAGTGGCTCAAAGAAAACGGCGGTGTTTATATGAAGAGAGTTCAGTGATATAATGGTACGCTAAGGATTGAAAATATGGCTAACGGATTAGAAGATTTAAGAGAAAAGAACAAAGATGTTTCCTCTGCAAAAAACGATTCCCGCTATGGAGACTGGCGAGTTTTTCAGGGGCGGGAAGATGCCGAAATGCTGAAAGAAAAATCAAGCGGATGGTCGAGCAAAAAGGCTAACCGCGGGGAATATGATTCCTGGGGGGATGACGAATGATTCAGATATTTGGAACTCTAAAGAACTTTGACGTAAAGACTGCGCAGAGATGGTTTGCAGAACGCCGTATTCCGGTTCAGTTTGTGGACCTGAAAGAAAAATCTCTTTCCCGGGGTGAGTTTGACAGTGTGGTAGATGCAATCGCACATGAAGCCGGAAGCAGGGCAGACGCCATCGAAGAAATGACTGATAAAAAGTCCAGGGATTACGCCAGCATCGCATACCTTGATGACAGCGAAAAAGCAGATAAGCTTTTTGAAAATCAGCTCAAGCTGATGAAGCAGCCGGTGTGCCGTAACGGTAAAAATACGGCTACAGTAGGACTTGCACAGAAAACTTGGGAAGAATGGAAGTAAGCAGGTTTTGCCAAATCGCCAAATGAAAAACAGGAACAATAACCGCGGTGGCGGAAACGGTAATAAAGGCGGGAACTTCCCGCAGCAGACTCATTTTATCGGTGTACTTTTGCCGGAGGACATTACGCTCACGCTGGAAGACTGCGGTTGTATGGATAAAATAATTTTGAAAAGACTTTTAGTGGCTCAGAATCTAAAGAAATAAACAGAAAAAAAAGAATTTGAGATGGCTTTGGATAAAGAAACTGGAAAACTTCAGTCCCATTTGGGTCTCAGATATTAAAGGAGATTTGAATTTCTCTGACGAAAATGTATACAAGTTCACTCTTGAAGAATTAGAAAGCCTGCATCCAGAATTAAAAGACTGTTAATGACCGACTTTTAAGGTAAGATTCGGAAAATAGGGGTTTCCAGGCGAATTTAATAAAAGCAAGAATTTACAGGTCGACAGAACGTGCATTATAGAAAGTTGCTCCTCTAACTCTCTATAAGTGTCCGTCAATTTTGGGCCCCCTGGGGCACCATCCAGACACCTTGGGCTTCAAAAGACGTGATTTTTATGTTCCAAGGTAAGAGTTGCTTCCAGTCATCTTCGGTCCAGCCGTCAGTATCTGCGGCTTGTTCAAAAATACAACGAAGATAATCTTCTGGATTTTTATTATGTATTTTAGCACATTCTATCAGGCTGAACAAGAGACAACTTGAACGGGCTCCATCTTCTGAACCTGCAAACAGCCAGTTTTTGCGGCCAAGAACAAATGGTTTTATAGATCTTTCTGCGATTGAATTATCAAGATAAATATACGGACATTCAATATAATTTAAAATATGCTGCCATGAATTAAGTGCATAACTGATGGCTTTTCCGAATTTTACTTCAGGAATTACGGTTGGCTGTATTTCAATTAACCAATCATGGAACTCATTTAGAATCGGGAGTATCTTCTCTTTTCGTGCTGATACGATTTCATCATTACTTAGATTTTTCTCTCTAAGTCTGTTTTCAAGAAAATATATTTTCTGGATATAATCCACAGCCTTTTGTGCATTAACGGCATTCCCATGGCCGCATTTTACTGCATCAAAGAACTTGCGTCTGACGTGTGCCATACATGCTACATGAATTATGAGATCATCAGGATATAGTTTTTCATGTTCTTCCAGAGCGGCCTCGTAACCGCCATATTCATCCGTCTGGAGCCATCCTTGAAATCCGTTTATAAAAGGCTTTATGAATTTCGGATGCCTGCTTTCAAAATATCGATAAATAACGGCTTTCTTATCTAACGGCCCACCACATGCAAGCCACATATATGATTTTTTCCGGTCTTTATTAGCTTCGGCATTGTCATATTTAAGAACTTTTACCGTAGTTTCATCCATGTTCATAACTGGACCGGATTTTATATGATCCATAAAAATCTGTTCCATAGGTTTCAGCTTTTCATAGACTTTTAACTGCCAGTTATCCATATCGGCTCTTGAAATATCAATCATACGTCTCTCAAAAGCTTTTGATTGTCTGTAATATGGGTTATGTTCACAGAACTTCTGTGTAAAAATGAATGCAAGAAGATTCGGTGTAGAAATTGATTTGGGAATTATTGTTTTAGGTGCAGGCATCTGACGGAATACAGGATGATCTTCATCTCCGCTTCCTTCACATACTCTGCAGGCATATTTAGGACGTACAGTTACTTCAACGTAAATCTGGGCTGGAATAACCTGAAGACGTTCTGAACGGTCTTCCCCTACTTTTACGAGTTCAGCACCACATGCACAATGCTTTTCTTCTTCCGGAATATCAAGATATACTTCGCGTCGAGGCAAATCTTCAGAAAGCTTTTTGCGGCCACACTTACGTCTTTTATAACTTTTGACAAGTTCTTCTTTATAAGGTCCCTCGCCTGCTACACTTGCTTCTATTTCTTCTTCCGATGGAATGAATGCTTCGTCTTCAAAATCAAAGAGGCTTGGCTGATTATCAGATTTTTCTGATCTTGCACAAAAGCGGAATCGTAACTGTGTTGCAAGCTTTTCCTGTAGTTGAATTATTTCCAGGTTCTTTTGTTCTATTTCAGATTCTCTAAGCTCGATTTCTTTCTGCTTAGCTTTGATTTCAAGATCTTTTTTCTGAAGTTGGGAGTCTTTAGAAACGATTACACTAGCCTGCGCATCTATTTTTAACTGCTGGTCAGAGATTTCCTTCTGCTGACTCTGAATTATAGAGTTGGCAGCTTCCAGCATTTTGAGAGCCTCTTCTAATGTAATCCCCTTGTTAATTCCCACGATTTAAATGTTAACATATTTAAAAAACTTTAAAAATAGGTGTTCAAAAGATTTTTTGATATTTAAATCAATTTTTATTTATCACACACTAGGATTGCCTTTAGTTCAGCTTTAACAGTATCAATGTCATTACTTGTCAACATTGGAATCAAATTATTAATCTCTTCGATACTTTTTTCCCACCACTTAAATTTTTCCAAAAGATTAATCAGTTCATCATCAAAGCGTTTTCTTATGATTTTTGCAGGATTTCCAGCAACAATGGTGTAAGGATTAACATCACTACCTACTACACTGTTGGCACCAATAATTGAACCATCTCCAATATGAACGCCTGGTAGAATGACTGCATTCTGGCCAATCCACACATCATTTCCGATAACGGTATCTCCTTTGTACGGCATATCCTCTATTTTAGGAGCTTTCATATTCCATCCTTCAAGAGTATAGAACGGGAATGTGGATACAGCTCCCATCTGATGATTTGCATCATTCATCATGAACTCAACACCAGCTGCAATCTGACAGAACTTGCCAATAAAAAGTTTGTCTCTACTCCATGGATAGAAATTCGTTACATGGCTTTCAAATTCAGAATCAGCAATATAGGTAAAATCACCAACTATGATATTTGGATTAGTTATTGTCGGCTTAACATATATTTCCTTTTCATATCCCGGAATCGGGTATTTTTGTTTTGGATCTGGTTTCATACTAATTTTTTCTCGCTAAATTTCTGTTTGCCTTATAATTATATCATGCAAATTTCTCAAAATAAAGTTCCTCGTGCATCTGAGTAAAATCAATTCCTGTTAATAGCATTGCCATCTGCTTTGAATTGATTTCATTTACTGCTGCTTTCGTTTCCGGCCATGGCCATCTATGTTTTTCCAGTTTCTTTTGTGCTGTCCAGAATCCGGTTTTATCCCACCAGATTGCCTTTAGAATATTTCTTCGCTTGTTACAGAAAAGGAAAACAGCTCCACTTAGCGGATCCTGCCCCATAATATTCTTTATTAGATTTAAAAGTTCGTCTGTTGAGATACGAAGGTCTGTAATACCAGGTCTCAAGAAAATTCTTGTATTTGTTAAATCAAATTTCATAGTTCTACTACCGCCCTTAATATTGTTTGCAATTGTAACTTCCCTACTGTTGCTGGAACTTCTATTGTTGCTTTTCCTAATTTTACAGTGATCTTTTCTGGTTCCTTTTCATAGCATGGTTCATCGTCAATAATCTGAAACTTTTGAATTACAGGTTCTGTAGCAGCTTCAACTTCAACAAAGTCAGATATATTTACAGCTGGTGCTTTTTGGGGATTCTTTTCTCTGAAAGATGACATTTTCTCATCCAGAGCTTTTGTAATTGTTTCTTTTTTGATGTGATTCATCTGACAGAATGTGTCTATATTCATGTTTGACGCAGCGAACCGATCAAGCCAGACTTCTCTACTGCCTTTTGTTTCGAATAAATTCAAAATGGCCTCCTTCTTGGAGACCATTTTAATATATGATTTTACTGATTTTTAGGTGGTGGTAATTAGACGCTTACGAAATTACTCTTATTTTCTCCCAGATATAAGATTATCACGCTGCTCAATTAACTGCCTGTTTATTAATGCTATTTTTTCGTACAGTTCAAAATATGATATGGCATTATCCGTTGCATTTTTCATATTTTCTTCAGGACTTAAAATTTTTTCTTTGAAGCGTGCGTTTATTTCAATCATCTCACTGTGCTTTTTCATACTTAAAAGTGATTTCTGATAAGCTTCATTTATTTCACTCGTCCAGCCTGTAATTTCAGGTTTAGCTAGAGTTTCTGTTTTATGAATCGTAACAATTTCCCAGATTTTTTTTCCAAAAAATTCTTCGATTGCATTCCTGAAAGGACGGTCATTTTTAAAGAGCAGCTTACATTCTACTTTTATGCCATTTGATTCATCAATCTTAAATGAACAAAGCGATTGCTCAGACAAAAATGGTTTTGCATTTTCTGAATTGAAAAAACTTTTTACCTCGCCTTCTTGACACTTAAAAAGGTATACATATTTGTTTCCCCAAAGACCGGTACTTAAAGATTCCCGTCGCCTTTGATTTGTAACAGGAAAAATATATGCTTTATTCAGCTGAATAGAATCAGGTAAATGCTTATTTAATGAATTAATAAAAACTTCTTCAGAAACATTTTCATAAAGAACAGTAGA
>NZ_JAZOUG010000328.1:0-3603 GCF_045657965.1 Treponema sp.
AAACACCTCATCGCTTGTCTGATATTTTACGCCTGAATACAATCGAATCTGATTCACCTTTTCTTCCCAGAGCATTTCTCCGTTTTTCATTTTTTTAATCAATGATTTTACCTTCAGGCTACCACCGGTGATTTTTAAATGGGTCAAACGATTTCCCTGCTCATCCTCAGAAATTTTAAATACTTTTGCTCCGAATGATTCAGGGTAATCCGTTTCGATGGTATAAGCAATCATTCCGTCTGCAAGCTGGGAAATTCCATCCATCTTTAGTGCAGACCCGAAATAACAAGGAAACAGTTTTCTTCCGGAAACTGCAGCGGCAACTGCATCGTGAGAAAGTTCTTCAGTTTCCAGATACTCATTCAACAAAGATTCATCGCAAACAGAAACAGCTTCTTTATCAAATCCATCGGTAAATGTCACACAGTTTCCGCTGAGTTTTTCCTTAAGCTGGGCTTCTATCACAGCTTGTTGCGCACCCTCTAAATCCATCTTATTTACAAAAATAAAAGTAGGAATATGATACCGTTCCAACAATTTCCATAATGTCAGTGTATGACTTTGCACTCCGTCTGTACCACTGATGACCAAAACAGCATAGTCCAGGACATGCAACGTACGTTCCATTTCCGTGGAAAAATCAATATGTCCCGGCGTATCCAATAAAGTGATATGTGTATCCTTCCATTCCAGTACTGCCTGTTTGGAAAAGATTGTAATTCCTCTGTCACGCTCAATACTGTGGGTATCTAAAAAAGCATCCTTATGGTCTACCCTTCCCATTTTCCGGATGCTTCCGGCATGATATAACAATCCTTCGGAAAGAGTTGTTTTTCCCGAATCGACATGAGCTAAAATTCCAAACACAAATCTTCGCATACCTGTTTATTCCCATTCTATTAATTTCTTCTCATCATTATACTAAAATATTTTTCTACTGTCAATAAATAATGTGCTAAAAAGTGTACGAAAGGCAGATGCCCTATTGATTTTTTTTAATAAAAATGCTATAATAAATCATCGATTAAAATTTTAATATAAGGAGAAGCAGTATGTCACTGGAAATTCTGTACGGAACTCATTTGAATCGCACAAATGAAACGATTTTTCAAATGATAAAAGACTGTATCACCCGTGGAGAACACGTACTTTATATTGTACCGGAACAATATTCTTTTAACGCGGATAAAACACTTCTTGATACTTTGGGAGAAAAATACTCTCATCTGACTGAGACAGTAAATTTCAAACGTCTGGCAACCGTTGTGAACAAAAAATATCAATCGAATCAACTAAACTATATTGATGAAGAAACCAAACATCTGCTTCTTTATAAAATTATCCGCCAGCACAAAGCAACTCTTACCACACTGAAAAACAGACAACTGACTCCGGATTCTGTGTTAATTTTTAAGAACATTCTTTCAGAATGTAAAGGGTACCTTATCAATCATGAAAAGTTTGAACAAATCAAGAACAATTTGTCTGACAAAACTTCGCTCTACCAAAAAATATGCGATCTTGATCTGATTTTCACAGAATATCAGAAAGAAACAGAACAAAAATTCCGAGATTTTGAAGATAGTTTCCAGGTTCTCGCCAAGTGGATAGAAGAAAAAAATCTTTATCGGGATTATAATATCTTTATCAACTGTTTTACCAATTTTTCACCTGCTGAATTTACTGTAATTTCAGCATTGTTAAACAATGCAAAAAAAATGACCATCACTCTTTTAGCAGACGATTTTTCAAAAAAAATGCCGGGAGATTTGTTTTACCCAACATATAAAACCTATCAAACTCTCAAAAAAACAGCGTACCATCGGCAAAAAGAGGTAAACGAAATTAAAGCAGACACAAGAAAAGACAACACCTTCTTCCAAAGCATTTTTGACGGAATTCCTGATAAAACGCCGCAAAAAAATATCTCGCTTATCAATGCCAGAAACATAAAAGATGAAGTTCGATTTGTTGTAGACATCATTAAGAAAAAAACTTCAGAAGGTGCACTCTATTCTGATTTCACTGTATTATCAGGCGACTTATCCCTATACGAAACAGAGATCAGACGGGCATTTTCACGCGGAAAAATTCCCTTCTTTCTGGATCAAAAATCTCCCCTGACCGAAAACCCCGTTGCAAAAATCTTTTTGAATCTGTTTCATATGGTAATTTCAGAATATGAAAAAAATACGATATTAGAATACTTAAAAAGTTTGTGCTCCATTTTTCATATCCATGATGAAATCTGTATTTTCGAGGAATTTGTCTGCAGATTTCACCTGCAGAAGAAAGAGATTTCAGAGCCGGAACATTGGAACAGAAAAATCGAATTTTTAAGCACTCAATCTCATTTTTTGTCTCAAAATCTTACAAAAATCAATACCGTCTACCAAACTTTTTTATTGCCCGTTATCCGGAATTTCAAAAAACAGAAAAGTTATCTTGAGTCTTTCCGTAATTATACAGATTCGATTCATCTCGAGGAAGGCGTCAAACGTTTTTTAGAAAAAAAAGAAGCAGCCTTCCGACAGGAAACTGTTACCGCGTACAATACGATTTTGGGTGCCATTAAGAACATAGATTTGTTAATCTCCGAAGAGGAAATCCTTCCTTCAGATTATTATCATATTTTAAAACAGTCTTTACAGTTGTATGAATCCGGTGTCATTCCCGATACCGTTGATACGGTTACAGTATCAGATATTGACCGTGGCAGATCCCTTTCTTGCTCCTATGTATTTATTTTAGGGATGAATGAAAATGTAACTCCAAAGTCCAATTTCAACCGTGGTTATCTGTCAGATCTGGAACGGGAGGCTATTTTTGATATCACCGGAGTAGAGCTTCCCACTTCTTTGCAGCAAAACTGCGATTCCACACTTTCCTTATACCGGGCATTCCTCACAGCGGATACCCATCTGTATCTTTCAAAAAATGAAGGAGAAAACGAACAAACCAAGCGAATGCCTTGTTATCTGTGGAAACGGTTGGAACACTTTTTTGCCCCTGAATCCTTTCAATCGGACTATGTAAATATACCCGAATACACCGAACAAGCTGTAATGGCATATCAGAATCCATACAAACAAAAGCTATCTTCCAGAATGCAACCGGAAAACTTCTTAGAAGGTGAAGGTAAAACGGAAATTTCTCATTTGTGGTCTCAAATTTCAACAATGAAGTCAGAGAGCTACTATCAGACCAACAAAAAACTTTCTAAAAGAATCATTGATACAAAATATCAAAAACAGTTAAACGCTTCCGTTTCCCGTCTGGAAACATATCAAAAATGCGGTTACGCATATTTTGTAAATTATATGCTGAAGATTTCCCAACGGGAAGACGTGAGTTATGATTTTAAAAAAACCGGCTCTATCGTTCATAATTTGTTTGAACAGTTTTCCAAAAGTTTAAAAAAGCACCAACTTACCTGGGAAAGCTGCAATGAAACATTTATCGAAAATCAGATTGACACCCTGGTTCCCAAAGAAATCATGCGTCTTTTCCCAGATTCTTCTCTCTTTAATCCACGAACAAAATATCTGATTCACAAAATTAAACGCCTGTTAAGAAATGCCATTACTTTTATTAAAGAACATT
>NZ_JAZOUG010000329.1:0-2786 GCF_045657965.1 Treponema sp.
AGAGCGAGTTTGTGAATCATCTCTATTATAGTCTGACGAGTTTTTACAGGAAGTTTTTCAAAGTCTTCATAAACATTCCAGTATTTTAATGCATTTGATTCCCTGCTAGTAAATTTAGTGAATTGCGTTTGCTTTGAATCAAAAGAAAAATCATCATCTAGTAAGTTTTCAAGTGGGATTTTTAGAACTTTTGAAATTCGTAGTGCCGTATTTGCAGCAGGGATAGAATCGCGTTCCAGACCAGCACCAATAACTGCATATTTTATTCCCGCCTGCTGAGCCAAATCCTTTCGTGTAAGACCAAGATAAACTCTTCTATCTTCTACATTTTTCCAGAATCCCATAGTTATTTCATATAACAATTAGTACACTTTGTTGCGATTCTGTAATTATTGGTATAAAATATAGTAATTAGTATTTTTTATACTGATTGTTAAATCAGAAAAAGTAAAAGCTGCAAAAAAGAAGTCTGCAATGACACATATTGTCATAGATAGAGGATTATACTGATTTCAAAAAGGAGATAATTATGGAATTAATGGATCAAGAAAATCTGACAAAGAAATTCGAGGAAGAATACAATAAACTAAAACAAAAAGTTCAGAAGCCTGGAATCCTTCTTGCTGGCCAGACAGGTGTTGGAAAGAGCAGTCTTGTAAATCATGTTTTTGGCGATACTGTTGCAATTACTGGTGTTGGTAAACCTATAACTCAGGAAATAAGGTGTTTTGAAAACAATGAGACATCTGTGAGAATTTATGATACCGCAGGCTATGAGACAAAAGATGGTGGCGATGACCGTTTTATAAATGATGTACTCGGAATGGTAAAGAATCCGGCTCAAGCTGAAGTAAATATCATCTGGTATTGTATTTCAACGCTTGCAAGCCGTGTAACCGATTATGATTTAAAGGTAATTAAGGCATTTTCTGATTCTGGATGTCCTGTCGCAGTTCTTCTTACAAAAGCAGAAAAAACTGATGATGAGACGGTAAAGGCTCTCAGAACTGTTTTAAAGCAGGCTGATGAAAAATTAAACATCTTTGAAACAAGCATTTACGCAAAAGAATATGACCAGACTACAAAGCTTATTGACTGGTCAATTGAAAGGCTACCTGAACATTTACAAAAAGCGTTCATCAGCCAGCAAAAATTGAGTTTTGCTCAAAAAAGAAAGTATGCAAAAATTGCAATTGCAGGTCATGTTGTTGCAGCTGGTGCAGTCGGGGCTTCACCGATTCCATTTAGTGATGCTGCTCTCCTTACAGGAAACGAACTGATTTTGCTTACAGAGCTTCTATATATATATGATATGGGCGGTATCAAAAACGCAATAAAAAGTACTTTCATCGGGACTTTACTTTCAAATCTTGGAAAAAGTGCGGTCGGAACAATTGCAAAATTTTTCCCGGGAATTGGTACGGCCGTCGGGGCTATCATAAATGCCTCTGTAGCTGTTGCAATAACATGGGCTTTTGGTGGAGCAATTGCTATGGCTTGTGAGAAATATTGGAAAGCGAAACTCAATGGAGAGGACACGACAGATTTTGTAAATAAATTCGCTTCTGAAGTTGAAACTTTTGCAAATGAAAATATGGCAAAGAAACGAACATCAGAAGAAACAATTTTCAACAATCTTTAATAGTTAGATGATGAGGATAATAAGAATGGAAAAAGATTTCAGACTAAACATTGTAACTCTTGGAAAAACAGGCGTTGGAAAATCATCGTTACTTAATTATCTATTCGGTACGAAATTCGAAACTGGAATTGGGCGTCCGGTGACACCTGCCGATTTGATAGAAACAGATGCAGATATCAACGGACATGCAGTACGAGTTTATGATTCTTGGGGAATTGAAGCTGATAAGCTTACCGAATGGAATAACCTTTTAAAAGACAAAGCCGAGGAACATGGAGCTGCAAAAAATCCTGAAGAATGGTTTCATGCTGTTGTTTATTGTATTTTGGCAGGTGGTTCAAGAATCGAAGACTGCGATGCAAATATCATTTCAAATTTCGTTAATCAAGGATATAAAGTCACTGTTGCAATTACGAAAGCAGATCAAATTTCTGAAGATGATGAGAGAAATTTCAAAAAAGCAATTTTTGAAACCATCGGAAAAGAAAAGATTAATGTAGTTTCCGTATGCGTCGGCGCAAAAACACGAAGCGGAGAAACGAAACCTTTCGGTCGAGATGAACTTATAGACTCAATTCTTTCAAGCTGGGTTGAAACGGTTAAAAATCGAATTTCAACGGCAACAATTGAGAGACTGTACGGTCATCTGGATACTTTCAAATCTGAACTTAATGATCTTGTTGATAATTATGATATCAGTGGACGAAGGGAAGGCAATGATGAACTTGCGAAACTTCTTGAAACAAAAATTCAGGCAAAAATGCAAGAGTTAAAAACCGAAACCGTAAATGAAGAAGCAAAAGACCTTTTAAAAAGATGCTACGACATTGGGTATAATTTGCAAAGTTCTTTTGGTGAGATTTCTTTATCAAAAATTCATTCTCCATTTAAGAATTTTGACTCAGAAAATAACAAAAATATCGGATGGTGGTATACAGGATATGCTCTAACTCTTGGCGTTATGCCTTTAATCAATTCTTATGCACCAAAATTTATTGAAAATCAAAAGGACAGAATAAAGGGTGTTATTGAACAGTCTATATGTAACTGCAAAAATCTTTTAGAGAAAGAACTTTTGCCAATGATTCAAACAGAAATTGAAAAACTTCTTGAAGCAAAAAAAAACTGATTTTGCAAAAGTACA
>NZ_JAZOUG010000330.1:0-7160 GCF_045657965.1 Treponema sp.
TTTGATTGATTCGGATAAAATCCAATCGAATACAATTTCACGCTGATTATCAAGTTCGTGAATATCCTTAAGATACTGTAATCCTGCAAGATGGTAGAAATGAATCTTCTCAAACGAAATGAGGGGTCTGACTTGATTTCCCTTTTTGGTAAGAATTATTTCATATTCGATATCAAGGAGATGAGAAAAATTTTTTGCAGAATCAAGAATGTTGTTCATAAAAATAAATAAAAAAAAGCCCTGCACATTGGCAGAGCCTTACAAGTATTTTTCCTTCAGCCACTCGCGAATGACCTAAGCCCAGTTTTGGTAAAATATTAACCGTCAGGGGACTCCATGAAGCACTCCTTCTGGGCAGAACACTTCACTTCAACGCCTAGGCAGCACACTTGTTGCTACAACTATAATTTAACGGCAGATTGTGCAGATGTCAAGAGAGCGAAACTGAATCTTCATTGTCTGTATCATAACAAGCCTTGTATATCCCTGAAATAAAGCCTCTCAAGACTTCGTTATGGCACTGTATACAATATGCTATTTCTTCTTCTCTGTTACCAGGCATAGAATTAACTTCGTAGACAATCAATTTGGCTCCACAGTTTTTGCAAGTAATATGTTTTCCATAATTTTTATAATCTCCTTCAATAAGCTCTGCCGTACAAAATGGCACGGCAAATTTTGCTGTTTACTGATTTTTTGCCCACTCGTTGTATTCTTCAAGTGTCATGAAGGTAACATTACCCGAAGAATCGAATCTCCATTGCATGGGTCTAAATTCAAACATTGAATCATCTGGTAAATCAGATAAATTTACGGTCATATCAATCTGCTTAAATTGCGTATCATCAAAGTAGCGATTTTGGGGTTTTACATTGAAATCCGCATTGTTTCCTGTATGAAGTCGAATTTCACCTTTCTTTATTCGATAATCTGTATTGTCATACAAGCCATACTCTAAAGTACCACCGCGCCCATAAATAAAATGAAAAACTCCCCAATCGTCTACTGAAAATGGCGAAAGATATCTTGTATTTACATTTCGAGTCCAATATTCATTTGCTTTATTTGCCTTAGTCTTTTCCCACTCGGTCAAGACTTGTTTTGCGACAAGTACTGTGTAGCGGTTGAACACCAACTTTGCACCGGGCAATCCAGTAAGTTTTACGCTTTTATTGTCGCTCGAAAGTTCAGATTTTATGTTGGAAAAATCGTAGACCAAAATTACGCTATTTTTAGCAACATATCCTGCCAAATCTTTGAGTATTTTTTCCCATTTTTCCTTCTGTTCTTCACCATACTTAGCTTTTGCCTTCAAGTCGCTTATGTCACTGCCTGAAAAACTACCGTCAAGCATCTTACTCATAGAAATACGAGCTTCCTTGCTTGTTGATGAATCTTTCTGTGCTTCTGCATAGAACGCAAGTGCTTCAATCAGATTGTCTGCTTTTTCTGCGGCGGCACCTTTTGCAAGCGATTTTGTTGCGTTCAAGGATTTTTTATCGGTTTTAGCAAGCTGAGCTTTTTCTTTTTCAGACAAACCGATTCCAAGACCGTCGAGCAATTCTGTGATAATTGCTCGAATAGTTGTTCCGTCCTCAATTTCTTTTGTGCCAACCCTGTCGTTGTAAGCTGCCTTGATTTCATTCGTGGTAATGTCTATTGCACGGAAGTTTAGCTCATAGGAAGACGAAAGTGCCGTGATGGAGCCAAAGACTGCATACTGTGCGTTTGTCATCTGCCCAAGCTGAACAGCATTTTCTTCGGTGTAAAAGCCAGTCTCACCAAGTTCCTGCTCTGCCTTTGTCAAATCCTCATTGGCACGGTCAAGAACGGTCATTTTTGAATACTTCGCAAGATTTCCAGTAATTGAATCCTGAAAGAACTGTGGCATCCAGCTTTCACCTTTTCCGCCATTTCGTACTTCCGGTGCTGTGACGGCAATCACAAGCCCTGCACCTTTGTATAAATCTTTTTCTGATTTTATTTCTTTTACCGATGATGACTTTTCTGTCGTCTGGGCCACATTACTTACTTCCGCAGTTGAGTCGCATGAAGACAAAAAAATCATCATCATAGAAAATAATGTGACGATGATTTTTTTCATTTAATTCTCCTGATATGTTGTGCCATTTGTCAATGACAAAACAATAAAATATAAAAAAGAAAAGGCTTTAGAAATCGAGATTTTCGGCACTAGACCATCCTGATATTCGTGGATTTAGGAGGACACTTTGTTCCACCATTACCGACAGGTCAATGATCCGCCAAAAGTTCTTTCTGTCTAGGAACGGGAGTTCGCAGGATTTTTTCCTGTTAGCCCATAGGAGAAACGAAGATAACTGAATCATGCCTCGTTTCCTCCACCTTTTCTTTATTTCAAAAACTTAAAATATGAATAATGAACTAAGCTATTTTGTAGTTCATCATTCCCCATACAAAACAAGCAAGTTCCCTTGCACCAGCTGCGGAAGAAACGTTGTAATTTTTACCGCGTTCCTCCAGATGCTTCATTTTCGTTCTGATTCGTTTCGTTGCCTTGTCCGCATACGCTACGATTTCAGGGCTTGCATTCTTTTGCCTTTCAAGAATCCTTTTGGATTTTTCGCCATAAGGATTCGTCCGTTTTATTGCCTTCGCTGACTCACAGAACAAAGCCCTCACGCGCTTATTCCCTGCTTTCGTGAGCGGAAGCATATTTTTAGTCTTTCCGCTGGAATCTTCTCCAGGACAAAGACCAAGATAACTTACGAACTGAGCTGCCGTCGCAAATCTTGAAAAATCATTAATTTCAACCACTGTTTCCACAGCAGTGATTACATCAATTCCAGAAAAACAGATAAGCTTGTCAACTTTGTCCTTTACAATTTCAAGCTCCGCTATTTCTCGAATTCTTGCATCCATCAATTCAATTTTTGCTTTCAGACTGTAAACTTCCGAAAGATACTCATTTAAAGCCTCCTGCATCCATTTTTCTGAAAACTGAACGGTCTTTATCCATTTGAAGAATTTTTCAGTCCAGTAATTTCCGCTTTCAGGATACGATTTTCCGTTTCTCAGCAGGAAAGAAAGAAGTTCCTGCTTTGCTTTTTTAAACATTTTCTTCTTTGCATCTCTTGCTCTTGTATATTCCTTCAAGGCCTCCATTTCTTCACTCGGAAGATAAACCTGACTGTAAGATTTATATGCAAGGATTCTCGCTATTGCCCTTGCATCAATTCTGTCTGTTTTTACCCGTTTCTTTCCATCCGGATTCGACATTGTTGTCGGTGCCATAACTACGCAGCCATAACCAGCCTTTTGTAATCCGCGGCAAAGACCGTAACCTGTTGGTCCTGCTTCGTATCCGCAGGCGAACAAGATTTCTTCCTTGTGTTTTTTCTGTATTGCCTCCAGGTATTTTATTACAGCTTTCGTTGTTGCTTTTATTGTCATCTCATCAGAAAGTTCATTTCTGAAAAAGTCAAAGCAGCAAAGTGAATAGGTGTCCTTGTGAACATCAATTCCAATGTACAAAATCTTTTCGTTTCGTGTTATAATTTCCATGTAGTGCCTCCACTTTGTATGAGGTAATGCCCATACTGTTAATTTAGTCATTAACTATTTTGGAGCTAAATCCACGTTTTTACAAACTGGATGGCACTACATATTGTCTAGTTGAACAAGATTGATGCTGCAAGAGCCTCGGCATCAGCCCATTCTTTGTCTGCACCAGTTACAGTTGCTGCAGACTGGTAAACAGGGCTGCCAGAAAGGTAAGCTGCTTTTGTCGCATCTGCTACAGCTTCCGTCTTTTTTACGCTGGCATCAGCTGCAATTTTTGTGCGCTCTGTCTTTGCGTTCTGCATAATTTTTGCAAGTTCCTGCTCTGCGGCGGCTTTCTGCTGTGCTGGTGCAAGTGATGCCTGAACATCAGCCATCTGCTTGTTGATTTCTGCCTTCTGTTTTGCTTCTTCCTGACTCATAACAGTCGGGAATCGGGCATCATGCATCATCTCGCTTACCAACCCCTTTACAAAATCCTGCTCAGGGCTGAGCTCGTCTGCAACGCCACCCAAAACTTGTTTGACATATTTTGCCGTAGTTTGTGCCCAAGTATTTGCAGGAATCTGATAAATCTGATAGACGATATAACTTGATTTCTTTTCACCAGAAACCGGATCAACCTCAACAACCTGCTGCCAATATTCTGTTGCTTTCTGATGTCCAGTAATCTCTGCATTTGACTGAGTTTTTGTGACTTCCTCAATCGCCTGTCTGGTTGCATCGCTTAAATTACCAGAGCGAGCTTGTTCTGCAGCATAGACATTGACTGACTGCTGAAGTTCTCGAGCAATCGTTCTAGCATAAGCCATATCAGCCCGCATTGTTGCAGAACGAACATCCGCACCAGTTCCAGTTGAACGACGGTAAACATCGCCGTCCTTCTTTTTGAAAGCAGATATATACGCAGAAAAATCACCACGAACGGCAGGAGCAAGCCAAGCCGGAGTTGCTTCTGTTCCGAGTGTGCGTCCGTCCCAGTCAACAACGGTCGTCTCTTTTCCAGCGACAGTTACGCCAGAGTTTGACGCAGGCTTTGTACTCACATTTGAAGCCACATTACTTGTGCTTCCACAGCTTGTCGCCATAATTGCCGCAATCGCAGCAAATCCAATCAAAATTTTTTTCATATTTTCCTCCAAAATATTTTTGTGCCTTTAAAAGGCTAATTCGCTTTGTAAAGATTTCTGAATCTCTCCTGCAACTGCAGAAAAAGCTCGTTGTTTTGCAACAGCTTCATTCTTTGCCCCTATTTTTTTAAGCTGCCTGCTTACCGAATAAATCACTTCGCCAGCCTTTTCAATTTGAATCGTAAAAGACGGCGTAAAAAAAGTTCCAGCTGGGAGAGTTTGTACGTTCTCAGAGATTTCTCCAGAACAAAGATATTCAGCGTTTTCGTTCAATGTTTTGATTCCGATTTTTGAGAAAGTTCCTTTGACGGCTTTTGAAATCCGCTCCTCGTAATCCGAAGAAACTTTTACAGAAACAGAGCAATTTTTCGCAAGCCTTCGAGTTGAAGCTTCAATGTCTGAGATTTTGTTACGAGTTCCACCATATTTTTCAGCACGGTCAGGATTCAAAATCATTGCAAAATCTAGTTTTTTAATCAGTTCGCTTTGTTTTGCTTCTTTTGAAGCTCTCGAAAGTCCGATGATTTTAGAAAGGTTGTCCGATTGAGAAATTGCATTCGAATAAAATTGCTCAAAACTCTGCACGGAATCCTCAATTTTCGGCTCATAAATCCGCCACGCTTCCTCACGGTCAATGTATGCCGTCACTTCGTATTGTTTTTGCTTTTTGTCAAACCTTGGCTTCGTATAATGAACCGCAAAAAGCTCAGTCTGAGAATTGACAAAAACTTCTTCGGTCATTGTGCTGTTTGCGCCGACATTTGTAACAGTCGTTCGTTCCTCAGCCTTGACTTCTATGTTCATCTGAAAGAACTTTGAAATTGCAGCAAGAGCGGCATTCTCAGCAGACTCTTTTGTTCCCCCGTAACCAGTTTGAGCGATGTAAGATGAATTATTAAGAAAATCTTCCGCAAATGCAGACTGCCCTGAAATCAAAAAGGCTACCAGCATTATAAGAGAAGTTGTGGTTCGTTTCATTATTTACCTATTTTTCAAACTTTTCTTTTTCTATTCCAAAAAAAGAAAGCAATTACAAATCATCAAGGCCATCGAGAGTATTTTCTTTATATTCGTTATATGCATCATTTTTAAGATTTTCCTCAGTTCTTAATAGCTGTTCAAGGAAATCTTCGAAATGCTTTTGAACTTTCTTGTAGTTGCCAAATTCAAGCAGCGTTTGAAGGCTCAGACCTTCGCTAACCTGTCCTTCTGGTTTCTGAATAATCATAATGCCGGATGATATTTCTTGCTTTTCATCTACATAACGCAGTTCCAAACGAGTTCCAATTTCAGCATACGGATAAAAGTTGAATATCATTGATTTTGCCTCACCTGAATCCGTATACTTTCTATATTCCAAATGAACAGCTTCGCTTCGTTCTGGTTCTTTTGAGTTCCGTGTCCGAGGAATTATATACGAACCAAGATAAAGTCGTATCTCATATCCATCACCTTCATACATTCTGCTATATTCAGTCGTCAAATAATTATCAAGCCCTTCCAATAAACTTCTATAGCAAGAATCCAAATTATATTCGCCGAATGGTGAGTCTATTCCAGCTTCATACAAGATTTCTTTTGATTCCTTTTCAATTTCTTCTGAATCATAAGCAGCGGTAAATGACAATGGACGGGAGAAAACATCAAGCCATTTTTCCATCAATCGATCAAAAACTTCCATGTCGTCAGTTTTAAGTTTTGCGGCCTTCAGAATATACTCTGGCATAACATCACCGAGATTTGGAAGATTTTTTATCTTCTTTTTTGGCTTTTGCTCAACACCATTTTCTTTTTGTTCAGTTTTCTTTTTTTCTCGAGCCAAGCGTTTAGCTTCTTTTGCCGCAGCAATTTTTTCTGAAATATCAGACTCTTCTTTTATAAAAAGCTCTTCAAATTGTTTTGAAATCTTATCAAAATCAAAATCTTCTCTCGGCTCATCAAAAACTTGCTGAACTTTCGTAGCAAAATCAGAGAAATACTTTTTCTTATCATCAGAATCCCAAAAAGCAAGGAATCGCTTTTCTGATTCAGATGACAACGCATAATTTGCAGCAAGAAGTGTTACAAGCCTTAAATCTTGCTGATTTTCATCTAACTTATTTAAAACATAAAAAGGCGTACCTAAAAAAAGCTCATATTGATATTTATAAGGATTTAAAAAAGATGCCAATTTTTGTTCAGTTTTCAAAGTCTCTTTTGCACCTTTTTCACAGAAAATCAAAATAATATAATTCTTGTCGACACTGTCAAACGCTTGTAATTCACGCCCAGTTGATGGATGAACAAAAAAAGTCTTACGCTGTAAATTATATTTTTGAACTAATATTTCCGTTAATTTGACAATTTTATCTATATTTTCATCATTGTTTTTAAAAACAATGAGAATTTGAGAAAGTAAAAAGCCTTTGTTTTTTTCAAGTGAATAAGAAAGACGAAGCGATTCAACAGGGCAATCAAAGAATGACGATTCACTATTTCTAAAAACAACAG
>NZ_JAZOUG010000331.1:0-5053 GCF_045657965.1 Treponema sp.
ATACCGCCGCAAGCCTTGCTTGCTCTGGTACTGCTTCGCAGGTGCTACAATCCCTTATATGTTGTGTCTCCTGTCAAGTAGAAAAGCGGGAAAAATCATTCGACAATTAGCCAACTCTTATATTCTTGGATAATGAATAAAATTCATCCCATAAGGTCAATGGATTCGCCGAAGTTCTTTTTGTCTAACGTCAGGCATGGCACATCATTGCTGAAGGCCGCCGGGTAAGGATATCAAAGATAACTAATCCCTGTCGCCCGCTTTTTTACCTAAAAGGATTTTTGCCAGCTGTTAAGCCTGATAAAAACTCTCCGATTTTTTATTCATGCTTTAGGTTTCAGGCAATATGATCAGTCATCATGCCCCAGACAAAACATGCCAGCTCCCTCGCAGCTGCCGTGGACGCGACATTTGCATGCTTTCCTCGGTTTTCAAGGCTCATCATCTTGTGCTTGAGCCTGTACCTGCATTTGTCCGCATAGGCTATTACATTTGAATCGTTCCCTTCCTGCCTCTTCAGAAGATTCTTCGACTTATTGAATCTCACGCTCGTCCGTTTTATACTCTTTGCACTCTCCGTAAAAAGACGCCGCAAATAGCAGTTCCCGGATTTTGTTATGCCCAGATGCCTTTCCTTTCCACCGGATGAATGTTCTCCAATTGACAGGCCGACAAAATTTGCGAAATCCCATGCCCTTGCAAACCTCATGAAATCCCCGACTTCCGAAACTATTGATACTGCGGTCAGCGTGTCTATTCCACTGAAGCAAACCAGTTTCCTGACTTTTGGGGCGACATCTTCATCCATCGAAATCTCTTCCAGCCTCTTTTCAATCCTTCTGAGCCTTTCTTCCAGTAAATTTACGCTTATTACATATTCATCAAACGCTTCCTGCAGGTACGGCTGCTCAAAAGTAACTTCCTTCAACCATTTTCTGTGGGCTTCAGTCCAGTGAGTTTTCCCCTCGAAATGCTTTCCCTGCCTCAGCAGGAAGGACTGTAGAACCTGTTTCGCAGTCTTCAGTTCCGTCATTATGTTTCGCCTCATTCTGCAAAACTCCTTGATAGATTCCTCTTTCTGGCTTGACAGATGAACCGGACTGTAATCATGTGTAAACAAATCCTTTGCCAGGAGTCTTGCGTCGACTTTGTCATTTTTCACTTTATGATTGGATGACCTTCTCAGTGATGTTGGAGCCATCACGACGCATGCAATGTCCTTTTTCAGTAAATCACGGCAGAGACCGAATCCTGTAGGCCCTGCCTCATAGCCGCAGACGAACATTACTTCCCCGAGCTGTTCCTTTACATTTTTCAGATATTTAAGGACATTGGATGTCGTTGACTTCATCTTGTGCTCATAAAGGTATCTGTCCGTCCTCGGGTCGTAACAGCAGACTGAGTATGTCTCCTTGTGGACATCCATTCCTACATAAATTATACTTTCCATGTTGTGTCTCCTCTTTGCATTTTGGTAATGCTTCTTTTGGGATTTGTTTTCTGTCTCCATTATGAGGCTAAATCCATGTTTTTGCAAAAATCTGGAGACACAACATATTGTCTAACGCTTGGGCTAACGCTTGGGCTTCACTTCATATAAAACAATTTCTTCACCAGTCAAAATATAAATCTTTTTCTTTTTCAAGAGAGACATCGTAATCTGATTTTCAGCATAATCTACCCTGTTGTCAGGAAAGAATGAGCGGCAGAAACATTCAGATTCATTTCTGTACGCTAAAAATAGAAAAAGATTCTCGTACTCCTCTTTGTTTTTCAGCAAGAAATCTGCCTTAATTTTAGAAAAAGGTCGCTCCTTTTCGTTATATTTGAAAACCGTCTTGTTACTGTCGATTATTGATTCCAAATTCGCAAGGTGATTTACCCGTTCTTGAATTCTTGCATAAAAATCTGACTTTACTATTTTTTCGGAGAAATCAAAATCTGCAAGCAGTTTGTCAAAAATCTTTGCCCTGTCATTTTTTAAGTCTCGAATATCCGTGAGATAATGTAATCCTGCCAGATGATAGAAATCGTTCTTTGAAAAAGTCAATTCAAACAAAATCGTATTACCCTTTTTACCGAGCATGATTTCATATTTTATTCCGAGAAGCTTGTTAAAATTTTGAGCTGCTTGATACAAAGAATTCATTTTTGCAAAAAAAATCCTGCCCGATTGAGCAGGATAAAAGACAAACATTTTCTTTCGGTTTCCCTAGCCAACTGGCGGTAAATGTCGAACCCTTATGGAACTGATAAGGCACTGCTTGTTGGCACAACACCTTACTTCAACGCTCACGCAAGCAAACCTGTTGCTTACGCTTATAATATCGCATTAAACTGACGGAAAATCAAGGGGAAAATTTGATTTTTTAAAAATTGACTTCATCGCCAGAGAAATTAATATCATTAATTTCTAAATCAGGATTATTTTGTTCAATTGCATTTCTAACATCATTTTCAAAATCTTCCACATTTGGGTCGATTTCTGTAAAGTTAAAAGATTCCATACCTTTTAATTCCACATCATCACCAGTTTCAACATCTGTAGCTGAGATTCCTGCAATTCTTTCAACACCTGTCATCATCTCAGGCACATCAGGATCTTTTTCAATGTAAAGATTAACCATTTTTTTCATATGACCCTCTTACAATACAGTTACATTGTTTCGTAATCAACTACTTTGCTTTTAGTATGCATCTACTTCTTTAAAGCTCGTCGAATTTGCCGAAGGTACATTTTGAACAATATGCTTTATGGAGTTTTTGTCACCTGTCTTGTATTCATAATAGGCAAGTTCATCTTCGGTAGGTAATCTAAAACCATCTGATGCCTCATTAATAAAACTAAAAATCTCATAACGATTTTTCTTCCTAGAATAGTAATAATATGGAGTATGCCCAGAAGCAACGCTTAATCTTGTGAAAAAATCATTCCCATATTGTTCATGCGACACCATCTCATTTATAGCTGAATCATCATTTTCTCTTTTCTGCCTCATAAAATTATCATAAACATCTAAACAGAATTCATAGTTGACTTCATACAAAAGATTTTCAGAAAGTGGCTCTGTACTGATATAAAAATCTCCAACAGTTATGTTTTCACTGGTATGATTTTTAAAATCTTTTTTTTCAAATGTTCCGCCTTCCACGAAAATCATTTTTGGAAGAAGTTTCGAGATTCTTTCATTTTCTTTTTTTATCGATTCGGCCATTTTTGAATAATCAGCATCAGAAATTGTCCTGCACAAAAATAAATAGCCGTAAGTCTTGTCACCGGTCCTACCATAGCCAAATCTTGTAACGCGATGAGTATTTTTATAATGCTTAGCCTTTGGACTATCAGGAGCAGTAAAATCTTGTGCATATATATCCGTTAAATCAGAAAACCAGTTCCAACAAAGATACAAATTCCTATTATCACTTCTTCCCGTGGAATCTATTCGAATATTAAGCGGATTTGATACTGGGACAATATCTTCATTAGTATCCTCTATCACGCTGTCTGCACCGCCATAATAAGCCTTTTCAAATTCTATTTCTGTCGGTAATCGATAACCATTTGCAGAAAAATCGCAAACGATAGAATCATCTATTTCTTCATCAGTTGTTTTATTCTCAAACCACTTTTTTGTATCAGTATTCCCCTTAAAACTATAACATGGAGTCAATTTATGCTTAATACTTAACTCATTACAGAAAGCAAAGGCCTTTACAAACCCGAATTTTTGTCTTTGAATCGAAGGATTTTTTTCACCATGAAGAGCATCATACAAGCCGGCTGTTACAGGAGACCTACTAATAGCAAAAGCTGGATGGTTTACAAAAATACTATCGCCTTTTTTTTCTTTTGAAACAAAAGCCGTACTAGAATAATCGTAACCTTCATAATATTCACCTTTCATTCGGAATGTCTCGAAAGTTCCCGCTTGAAACGGAATCATCTCAATATTTTTTACATCAGAAATGCTTTTTTCCATGACAGCTTTTTGAGTCTTAGCATCTTTAGAAAGAGCTTTTCCTCTGCCACTAAAAGGAATAAAAGCCAAAAACAATCCCCCGATAAAAAATAAAATTTGAGTTCCATATAGGGCATTAAATTTCTCAATCGCTAATCCCACGATTCCGCCTGTAGAAGAGATAAAAACGTCACCTACAAAGTCTCGTATAAACTTTCCTATTTTGAAACCAACAAAACTGAATATAACGCCAAAAATATAGGTAAGAAAGGCATATCCAAAACCAATTCCTAATTTTCCAATCATAATTGCAGGAATAAAGGAAAAAATTAGAGAAAAAATGAGTGTTACCATAGAATAAATCTCCTAAATATAACGCCAATAGCGATATACAGCACCACTCTATTAAAGTTTTGTTGAAAAGTCAATCTATTAGTGTAATTAGATTTAAGCCAATGGGGTAATTATTTATGGAAGAGATTGATGTACGAAATATTTTGGCAAAGAATCTTAAAAAACTAAGAAAACAAAAAGGTCTTTCACAATTAAAACTCTCAAATGAAATACAGATGGCTTTCACATTCATCAATGACATTGAAAACTGCAAGAAATGGGTTTCACCAGAAACGCTCGCCCGCTTTGCAAGTTTTTTCGATGTTCCAATTTCGACATTTTTCGTTGAAGAAAATGAAAATGATAAAAATGAAGTTTCTGATTTGTTTGTAAATATAATTTGTGATGAAGTCGTTAAGACAATAAAAGATGTACGGAAAAGATTTGAATAAAAAACTCACAGAAGAACAAAAACGAAGCTGCTAGACAAACAAAGGTATGCTCTAAGAAATTGAGCTATGCTTTTTAGGTAGAAAAAAATTTCACGGCAAAAGCAAAAAAAAACGCCAGCCCCCACTAAAAGAACTGGCGTTCATTATACAAGATGCACACCCGAACAAAATCCGCGTGTATCTGCGTTTATCCGCGTCTAATTACTGATCATTAAATTCACTTACGAGAGCTGAAACCGTAGCTTTAGCGTCGCCGTAAATCATGACCGTATTGTCGTTCGTAAAGAGCGGGTTCTCAACACCAGAGAA
>NZ_JAZOUG010000332.1:0-7500 GCF_045657965.1 Treponema sp.
CACAGAACGACATGGCTACGATCCGACTTTAAAGATGATTTGAATAAAAAAAATCTGTGCTGGCAAAACTCAGGTTATCTTCATCAATAACTGCACTGTATGTTAAATCTGCTGTCTGGCTGCTTGAATATGCAACCTGTGCATCGCCTGCCGAGGATGAACTGCAGTCATAGCGCGAAGCTACAGTAAAAGGAGAAAAACCTGCCGGATGCTGTAAAAACAGACAGTCTTCACCATCAATCGAATTGAATAATGTGTATGAATATTTTGAAAGTTTTATTTTTCCATTTTCATTTCCGCCGTTGAACCAGAGCTGCATTTTCCCCAGAAAGGTTGATGAATCATCATAAGTTCCAAAATCACTTTGCGTGACGGATGAATAGAAAGTTACTGCAACAGCAGGTAAAACTCCATTTTTCCGGTAAGCTTTTGCATCTTTGGAAAGTAAAATCTGATTTTCAGATGAAACTAAAAGATACTGGCTTTCGTCGAGCTTTTTGTATTTACGCCCTTTTGAATCCCGGTAAGTTCCGGATGAGCTTTCAACATAAACTGACTTGATTATTTGAATTAATGCAGATTCTGGCAGAATGTATTGATTTCCTGTGTTAAATGAAGAAAGCTCTATTTCATTTATGGAAACAGAGTTTTTTCCGTACCATGACTTTTCGTGTGCTTCAATTAAATCGTATCTGACGGCGGAATCGGCACGCCATTTTTCACCAGACCAGTTGAATGAAATACCCGGAGCCTGATTTTCTCCCCCTCCGATTCCACGGTTTACTTCATCTACAGAATATATTGATGGAAATATGATTTTTCGGTTAGAGATGCGGGCTGATTTTAAGTATCCTTCACCAATATAGCCTGCTGCAACTGTATTTTTTGAAAATTCATCGGCAAAGTCGGCTTCAAAGTACCAGTGATGATTGAGCATAAAATAAAGGTTTAAATCAACGTTCTGAGCAAAAATCGGCGACGAGACTGAAAGGGCAGGAGTTGTCCCAAAACCGAAACTGTAGGAAGCTGAGCCTTTTACCGTGCTTTTCCAGTATCCCGATGCAAAAAACTCAACGTTCTGGTCTCCGAAATCCCTGTTAAAAATTGAGATGAAATTTCCTGAATCTGAAAGAGGAAGGCGTGAAGTGTCAAAGACGATTCCTGCAGCTCCGTCCGCTTCTTTTTCTGTTGTCGAAGAAAGTTCTGCATTCACTTTCTGGAGCGGTAAAATAGCCAGAAGCAGGCTAAGGGATGCTGTACCTAAAAGCCTTGCCTTTGTAATTTTTAGGTCAGGATTTTTTTCCTGTGCTTTGAGAATTGCGTTTTCAAGTTTTCGTTTTTTTTCATCTCCAAAATCAAAAAGCTCCATCTGGCGCGGAGAAGATTCATCTTCAAGATTCTGCATTGCAACACCAAGAAGGCGGATTCCAAGGCGGGTGTCACGTTTTTTTTCGAGAAGGGATTTTGCCCTTTCAAATAAATCATCTACACTTGAGATATAACGTTCACCTGTAGACTGAATGCTTACCGTAGAGAAATCTTCATAGCGGATTTTTAGCGAAACGGAAGTACTGCGCACTTTTTCGCGTAAACTTCTGAACATTACAGTGTGACAGAGCCATAAAAGGGCGGTTTCTATTGTGTAAGAATCAGTTAAATCGTATTCGTAGGTGTTTTCTGCACTGATTGACCTGCTTTTAGGCTGTGCATGAAAATCAAGTCCTTCGTTTCCGCGCACTGCATTGTATAAAAAACTTCCCGCCGAATTTCCGAAAAGGCTTTGCAGAAGTTTTTCTGAGCGTATGTAGATGTCGCGGGTTGTTTTAATTCCGTAATTTTCAAGCTTTGAAAGAGTTTTGCTGCCTGCTCCCCAGACTTTTGTAACTGGAAGTGAAAGCATAAAATCAGTTTCTTTCCCGAATGGCACGATTGTAAGACCATCGGGTTTCTGTAATCCGGATGCGATTTTTGCACAGTATTTTGTTGAAGCAAGTCCCACAGAGACCGTAAGACCTGTTTTTTCAAGGATTTCTTTTTTTAGCCGGCGGGCAGTCTGTTCAGGCTTGCCGAAAAGTTTTTCTGTTCCTGTAATATCGATAAAAGCTTCGTCAACGGAAATCTGCTGAATGTCAGGCGAGTATTCTTTAAAAATTGCCATAACTTCTTCACTTTTTTCGTGGTACCTTTTCATGTTTGGCCGCATATAGATTCCGTTTGGGCACAATTTTACTGCCTGAAAAGTGGGCATAGCAGAATGAACCCCGAATTTTCTGGCTTCATAACTTGCAGTTGAAACCACCGAGCGTCTGTCACCAGGTAAACCACCTACAATTACAGGCTTCCCCTTGTATTCAGGGTGGTCAAGCTGTTCAACCGAGGCGAAAAATGCGTCTAAATCAACATGCAGAAAGACTTTATTCACTATTCAACCTTCAGTTCCCGTTTTTCGGTGCGGTAAATATGTTCTTTTTCTGTTTTGTAGAATGCTGTGATTTCGATTCTGGCTGAAGTAAACATATCGGCCGCATAGTCAATTGTAATGTTTTTGGGCGGATATTCAGGAATTATAAAACTGATTACATCGTATCCGTCATGCGCGATTACTTCATAGGAATAAACAGAATCATAAATTGGATGAGGAGAGTCAATTCCGTAAATTTCAACTGTGTAGCGGTATGCATTTTCTTTTGAAGTCAGATTAATATGATTTGTGTTCATTCCGGAAAATGAGTCTTTTGTAAGGCTAGCGCGGATTGTATTAAAATCCTGTTCAATAAATTCATTTCTTCTGGAATCTTTTAAGTGTTCATTTTTGTGGTAAATAAAAACAGAAACAAGAGTCAGTATCGTGAATATAAAAGAGATTACAATCAGGGAGTAAAAAATTCTGTTAAAAAACATTCTTTTCATGGAATAACCTTTTCTTCCCGTGTAAACATTTAATAAAAATAAAATCCTTAGCCACATGATATGAAATGGGAAAATTGCCAGTGAAAGTAAAAAATTTCCTAAAGGTTTGGTATAAACATGTCTTTCTAATTCAAAATATTGTGCATAACGGATAACTTTATAAATATACGGTATAAAAGGCATTACCAGTAAAGTGAAGAAAATAACCAGAATATAAATTTTCCGGGTCATTCGTGAAAAATAAATTATTAAGTATTCTGCAATAAATGCTACAAATAAAAGCAGATTTTGACTTGAAAAAAGAAAAATGTTTAATACAGAAACCAGTGAAATTACATATCCGTAAACAAAATGAGCTACTGAAAGTTTTAATCTTTCCTGTATATTAAACATAATTGAAATAAAAAACATCGAAAAAGTGATTTTTATACCGTATTGAATAACGGGATTTATATTTAAGAAAAATGATAAAAATTTCGTGAAAAACTGTCCGAAATAAAGAGATAAAAAGGAAACACCTATAGTTATTGGAATTAAATAAAAAGAACGCTGAAAATTCTTTTTATTTTGTTCTCCATTTTTTCCTGTGAAAGAAAAAATACACAAAAGCATTATGCTGATGATCCCTGTAAACAGGCAGGCAAAGAGTAAAATTGTTTCGCTTATAAAAAATGGTTTTATAGATTTTATTCCAGGAATATAAAAATAATGCTGATCCCACTCATCTGTTCCTTCAATTTCATAGGAATTTAAAAAATCTTCAAGAACTGTAAGCTGGTCTTCGTCTGAAAAATTTACTTCAATTGCAGGAATACCTGCTTGAGCGAACTTTGAGAGTCTTCTTGAACCTTGTATAAGCCCAAGAGTGTAAAGTGATGAAATGGATGTTTCAAAATCGAAATAAACATTTTCATCAAAAAATGAAACAGTAAGCCTTTTTGTAAGCCAGAGAGGACTGCATGCTTTTAGAGAACCTGTCTTTATGGATGTTTCTTTCTGTGAATTTAATGTGATGGTCATTGCAAAAATTGATTCAGAGCCTTCAATTGAAGAGGCATAAATTTCAGTTCCATTTACTTTTGGACTAAAATCATTATCTGAATCTAATGCCGTAAAAGTAAAATAAACAGAATACGGCTTTTCGAGATTTTTTAGTTTTGTAAGAAAAATCAGTATGCGTTCCTGATGCTGATAGAAATCTTCCTGTGGAAGGCAGAGTGCAATCTCTGTTTTTGAATTATCTGATAGATTTTCTGGTGAGGTTTTTGCATTAAATTCAACAGTCAGATTGTATGCAAAAGTGTTTTGCCCTGTTGCAGAAAGTTCCTGTGTAACTGGCGAAAAGCCGTTTTTTATTAGTATGTTTTGAAGTGTTTTTGAGAGTTCACTTCCGTATGGCTGGGATGCAGAAGTGTTTTCCGGGAAAATCTTAAAAAAAATTGAGAAAAAAATAAAAAAAACTGTTATAATCTTATTTAAATGCACTTTATTAGAATATAATTTGTCGGTTTACAATTCAAGTGCCTTGTTGTACAATGTATTCTGTATAGGATAGGAGTTTTAGATGCCTGCTGAAAAAAAGTTTATATTGAATTTGCCATTAAAAGTGATTCTTACTGAAGAAGGCACCTCGCATTTTATAAGCAATAAAAAAAAGTTACTTCGTATCAGATTAGCTGATAATGTTGAAGAATACGGTATTTCGTTAAATCCATTTTCGCCTCAGTCAATTCAGAATATGATTATGGTTGACTACATTTCAAAAATCGAAATTTCAATGTCGGAATTTGTTTCTGTCCGTCAGGAAGTTATGGATTTAGCAAAGGTTGTTGTTTATTCAATTCTTTACAAACAGTTTGACCGCCAGCTTTTCTCGGATATCATCAAATGTGATTGTGTCCGTAAGCATAACCGTTCTAATCCTAGTGAACTGATTGATGAACGTACAAAAATTGATGATAAACAGCTTCGTGCAATGATTTCAAAAAGGGAAGCTGTAATTCGTCAGGCAAAAAAAGAAATTCTTGATCCTGTCTGGAAATCAATCATGGAAAATAAAGAATATTCTCTGGAAGAACGTAATATTTATCTTCTCATGACCGAAAAATTTCTTAACCGCCTTTCACTTTTGAACTGGTATATCATTTTAAAGTTTTTTAAGGATAAAGACGGATTCGCACAAATCAATATTGCTATAAGGCATCTTCTTCAGATTTACATGGAAAAGTCTCGTGTTGCGGAATATATTTCAATTCTTCTTATGGAACTTGCACTTAATGCAGAAAATCAAAATCTTAAAAAAGAAGCTAAAGTAATGTATGCCGGTGTTGATGATTTAGATTCTCTTATGTTTGATCCGGAAGTCCGCTCAAAAATTATTACAGAATTAAAACGTAAACATGAACTGGTTTCTCTTTCCTGGAAACTTGGCGGTGGTTCTACTGCTATTGGTAAGCAGGGACGTCTTCAGATTATGGTTTTAAACAAAAATGATGAAAATCAGGAAACAAAAGAAAATATCGAAAATAAAATGGCTGCCGATACAAATAAGCGGTCTTTAATAGATTTTTACAGAGAGCTTCCTGACGGGCAGGGGGGAACTGATTTAGGTTTGTATTATCTTTCTTATCTTGATGATGCATGTAAAAAACTTAATGTTAAATTTGAATCCATTGTAAATCAGTTCCAGAATCAGGATTTAACAGTCATAAATCTGATTTTCAATTTTTAAAAATGAAATCATTCAGATATTTTTATATACTGGCTGTAATTTCTTCTCTTGCTTTTTTTTCCTGTTCAGATTCAGAAACAGATGTTGTAACGGTTACGGCCAGTACAATTTTTGATTATTCTGATAATGAAAATCCGCCGTCTGCAAGACTTGCAGTTTTTTTCCAGGTAACAAATGAAGTTCAGCGTACTGACAGTTTTGTTGTATCCAATGAAAAATCAGGCTATTCGTGGAATGTAAAAAATCCTGGAATCTTTACAGGTTTAAATAAAAATTATACCTATTCATTAAATCTTAGTGCGCCTGAAGGTGAATCCATACCTGTCGGTTCCTATTCTGCTGTTTATTATGATGCAGCAGGAAATGAAGATTCAATTAATTTTGATGTGAATTACAGTTTAGAATTATTAAAATCTAACGCCCTTAAGTGTAAAGATTTTCTTGGTAAATATAATGAAAATATTGCTGTCTATGATGATTCTGGTGAGCTTCTTTTTATGGGAAAAGCAAAAGCTTCGTGGAAATCGAATGAATCAATATTAAAAGATTATAAAACAGCTTTTTCAAAAAGAATTTGTTATGTTACATCTGGAAATTCTATAATTTGCATGATGCCGGAAGAAAAATTATTAACGGATAGATAAAATGGAAAATAAAGATATTGTTACGTCTAGAAAAACTGATGGAATTCACCGTGAGATTCATACTTTTGTACTTCGACAGGGGCATTTTACAGCTAGTGAAAGAAAGGCTTATGAAGAACTTCATGAGCAGTTTTGTGTTCCGTATTCAGAAAAAAAACTTGATTTTGAAACAGTTTTTGGGAATAAAAATCCTGTAGTAATTGAAATTGGGTTTGGCATGGGAAAAGCAACTGCAATTATTGCTGAGAATAATCCTCAGATTAATTATCTTGGAATTGAAGTTCATAAACCTGGCGTCGGAAAACTTTTGGGCGAAATTCGTGAAAAAAATCTGAATAATCTGCGCATTATTGAACATGATGCAATGGAGGTTCTTACAGAGCAGATAAATGATGAATCTGTCAGTGCTTTTCATATATTTTTTCCTGATCCATGGCAAAAGAAACGCCATTTTAAGAGAAGACTTGTTCAAAGACCTCGAACTGATTTAATGGCAAAAAAACTTGTTAAAGACGGTTATCTGTATTTTGTAACTGACTGGCTTCCTTACGCTGAATTCGGACTGGAACAGCTTTCTGTAACTGATGGTTTAAAAAATAAGTATGAAAAATATGCTCCCCATCAGCAGTGGCGTCCAGAAACCCGGTTTGAACAAAAGGGATTGGATGCAAATCGGGTAATAACAGAATTGATGTTTGTAAAAAAATAGTATTTTTTTTGAAAAAAAAGAAAATAAGTGTTGACAGAAAAATATTGGTGTGATATATTCATTCTCACCCGCTGACAACCGGTCAGTACGGTAAAAGTTCTTTGAACATAATCAGATAAGTGAAGGAAAGAAAAGACAATACATGTGGAGCAATGTCAATTGTTCCATCGTATATCACATGAAAAACAAAGCCAGTAAAAGAGAAATCTTTTATGGCGTTCCTAATCAATCAAAAGATTGGTCAGGTAAAATGATTCGTGAATCTTTTGCCCTTCGGGGCTTTAGAATAATCATGGAGAGTTTGATCCTGGCTCAGAACGAACGCTGGCGGCGCGTCTTAAGCATGCAAGTCGAGCGGTAAGATACCTTCGGGTATCCTAGAGCGGCGGACTGGTGAGTAACACGTAGATGACATACCTTTCGGACGGGGATAGCCTGTGGAAACACAGGGTAATACCGGATAAGGTTTTCCGTATTGGAAGCGGAAGAGGAAAAGAGCTTCGGCT
>NZ_JAZOUG010000333.1:0-5343 GCF_045657965.1 Treponema sp.
CAGATGTCTTTTGATTTTCGGATATACCAGAGATTGCTTCTGTCTTCGCGGAAAATCATGTAGAAATCTTCTTCGCCCCAAAGACCTAAGCCTTCGGAAATCGAGCGTGTAACAAGTTTTTTGTCGTTTTCGCCGCTTCCGGTTTTTACTGCATATTCACATGACTGCTTGATCCAGCCCTGGGCGCGTTCGTATTTGTTGTTGTAGAAGACGACACTGTATTCTGAGCCGCAGCGGTTTGAGTATGCGAACACATTTTCGTTTACACTGCCATTGTCCCAGACATCGTAGAACAAAAAGTCTTCGACACCTGCAAAAAGATAGCGTTTTTTAAGCAGCGGGAAGATTTCACGTTTATGACGGTCAATAAGATACTGGTCAGGAACTTCGTCGCGGTAGGCACGGGTGTATTCCATGCCGTATTTTTCTTCAAAGCCTTCGATTTGACCGTGGCCGAACATCGGAAGACCCGGCATTGTCGCCATGAGGGTTGCAACACCGAAATATTTGTCGCCTTTCCCGAACTGTGCGACCGCTGTTTCTTCGTCAGGATTGTTCATGAAGTTGACATAACGCTTTAAAATCTGCGGGTCGAAGTTGATTGTATTTTTGACAGTCTGGCGGTATTTGTTGTTTTCTTCTTTTTTGAGCATGTTCATGAATGCAGAGTTGTAGACACGGTGCATTCCGAGCGTGCGCGTAAAGTAGCCTTCCATCATCCAGAAAGCTTCGGCAAGAAGGAGCGTGTCAGGCACTTCTTTTGCAACCCGGTCAACGACTTCACGCCAGAATTCGTTCGGGATTCGGTCTTCAAACTGCTGGGCTGTAAGAGCAAATTCGCTTCGGGTTGCAATATCTCCGCCTTTTCCAGGCTCCGGATACCACAGTCGTTTGATATGCTTTTTTGCAAGAACCATTGCAGCATCAAAACGGATAATCGGGAAGTTGCGGGCTACATGAAGGATTTTCTGCATGACTTCTTCTCGGGCTTGAGAATTCAAAAAATCAATCTGGGCCGTATCGTTCCACGGCATTCCCGTTCCGTCGTTTCCGTGATAGATGTAGCGTGTGTCACCGGTCTGAGTATCAACGCGCTTAAAACAGACAGCACAGTCGTTTTTTGAGTAGTAGTGGTCTTCAAGATAAACTGCAACTCTGGAGTCGTGGCTTAAATTTACGCCGTTGTAAGTGTACTGCGGGAACGGATTGTCGCGCCTCTGAACGAATAAATCAGGCTTTTCTACAACCCATTTTGCATCCATTCCAGTGTGGTTTGGAACCATGTCGCTTGCTAATCGGATTCCTCTCTGCCACAAGCGGGTTCTTAGGTTTGCAAGTGCATCCCATCCGCCCAAATTCCAGGCTATTTCATAGTCATCAAGAGAATATGCCGAAGCCGCAGCCTCCGGGTTTCCGCAAATCTGCTTGATTGTGCGGCTTGCAGGGCTTCTCTCCCAGAGACCGATGAGCCACAAGCCTGTAAAACCTTCGTCACGGAGCAAGTCAAGTTCTTCGTCCGGAATCTGGTCTAAGCGGTTAATTTCTCTGCCGTATTTTTTTGAAAGCTGGTAAAGCCATACAAGAACGGTTTTTGCCATGAGAACAACGCGCGGCATCCATTCTTTGTCGTCAGAAAAACGCTCGTATTCGCGCATGAGATAGTCGTAGTTCGGAGGCGACATGTCAGGGCTTCCGCCGTTTGTCGGATGCCATGCAGGTTTCCATTCTTCACTAAGAAGGTCGCTTCCGGCTAAAAGACGGCGAAGCCAGTAATCTTCACCTTCTCCTTCGCCTGGAACAAGCAAATCTGCCCAGTGAACGCGCACATAATTGAGCTGTTCCTGAAGATTATCCGGCGCAAAGTTTACAGGTTCTCGTAAAAATGAAATTAAATCGTGACCGAAAGTGCCCCAGTATGGAAGTTTTTTAAAGTAGCCTTGAATCTGGCTCCATACAGCATTCCATTTTGGATTTGCAGCAAGATGTGAATCATCAAAAAGTGAAATAAAAGGCTTAAAGGCCGGGTTTTCGTTGTCTAAGTGGAGCATAATCAGCTCTTCAAGAGTCTGCTCGCGGTTTGTCCTTGTGCGGCCGGTTTTGCGCTCTGTAAGCTCCAGGTTTAGATAATCTTCGATAGAAATATTGCCTTTGTAAACTTCTGTCGGTGGAAATTCTTTACAGAAATCGAGGATTATTTTATCGATTTCGCTTTTACCGAATGAAGCTTCCAGATCAGAAAGAAGCTCTTTAAAAGCATCCGGGTATTTCTGTCTTCTGTAAGTGTAACATGCAAGATGGAAAATTTCGTCGAGCAATCCCATTGCGTTGAGAGTGCCTGCTGAAATCTGATTCTGGTTATGGCGGACTAAATATTCATTAAACTTTGTCTGAAAATCACGCACTGCACGGAGGTTTGCGATTATTACATTACCTGTCGAAGAAAAAAGAGACTGAGAAAAATTACATTCGTCACGGACAGTTTTAGCAATATGAAATTCGTTATATGAAAAGGTCATTAAAGCCCCCCAAAATTCTTAAATAAAGATTATCTATTATAGCATAATTTTTGTGTTATGCACGAAAAACTTACTGACCGTCATGAATCTCTGCGATTTTTTTGATTTTTTCAATTAATTTTTCGTTTTCAAAAAGTTTTTCAATATTTACAGGCATTCTCCAGGTCCAGTTAAACTGTGAAACTGTTCCCGGAATGTTAATCCTTTCTTTTTTTGGATCATCTGAATAATATTTTGAATCAAGATAAAGCCAGTCCTGAAGTGGATTTATAAACCAGACGCCGCTTGTCTTTGCAAAAGCTGACAGAAGATTTTCACATGTTGCAGGATCCATTTTTTCAGAAACTTTCTGATATTCCCGCTCAAGAATGTAATAGTTTAGGTTTGATTTTTTGGATTCATCAATAAGACAGTCTGAGTATTTATGCGGAATGTCTATAAGAATTTGTTTTACTTCGTTATCATGCCAGTCTCTGAATGTTGACGAATCATGTACGCTTGTTGTAACAACACTGAGTTTTCTGTATGTATGAATGTCACAGTAAGGCTGCTCCTGTTTTTCCCAGTTTCTGCACCATCGTATAACTTTAAGCCCCAAAATTCCGAATTTATCGAGAACCTTTTCCATGCATGGAATATAAGCACCCAAATCTTCGCCGCAGAAGGTCATATCCGATTCATTTTTAAAGGCTGTAAAAATTTTTTCAGCCTGATTTTTCCATAATTTATCCTGTTTTTTATTGATTTCTGCAAAAAGTTCTTCAAGATTGTATTTTTCATCTTCGGAAAGACTTGCCCATGAACGGGATTCTTTATATTTCCAGAGAGGAAGATATTTATTTTTTGAAATTTCAAGCAGTGTCCGGTTTTTCCACCAGGCACCCAGTCTTCTGAAAATTTCCATTTGAATAGAAACATCAATATTGTATTTATCGAGATTTATTTTTTTTATGTCAATTTCTGATTTTATTGATGATTTAAAAAGCCACAGTTCTTCGTAACCGATTCTTTCACAGAGAAGACTTAAAATCTCCCGTGTCGTTACCGGGTTTCCTATAAGCCGGATAAAATCTTCGGTTGGAATATGAGGCTGAGAAAGCCAGCGGATTCTTTCTTTTGAAAAACCTGCTTTTAAAAGCTGTGCTTCTGTGACGGTGGCACAAGGCTCTGTGTGTCCCATTTCAGCAGTAAGTTCATTTTCTGGAATTGACCATAATCTGAAAAATCCCGGAATATGATCAAGTCTGTATGCATCAAAGAATATAGCGGCTGTTGAAAGTCTTTTTCTCCACCATGAAAAATTATCTTTTTCCTGATATGTAAAATCATAGCATGGAAATCCCCAGTTCTGACCCGCAGGATTATCACCGTCTGGAGGAGAACCAGCCCTCATTTTTAGATTAAAAAGTTCGGGAGTCGCCCAGACATCACAGGAATCTTCGTTTAATAAAATCGGTAAATCCCCTTTCAGAATAATATCAAGGCTTTTTACATAATCTGCAGCAATTTTCAACTGTTTATATGCAATGAATTGTTCCCAGACATAGAAATAAAGATCTTTTTCAATAGACTTTGTATTCCATATTTCAAGAATCTGTTCTTGTGTCATTTTTTGATAAGGCTTTTTCCATTCTTTCCAGCCTGCCTGAACAAATTTATATTTAAGGTATTTATAAACGCAGTAATAGGGGAGCCATGATTTATGTTCATCAATAAAATTTAAAATATTTAACTGCATTTGTTTGATATCTTTGGTACCGATGGTGTTTGTCAGCAGGGAAAACATTTTTCGCAGCAGAAAATCTTTTGTATCTGAAATAAATCCGTAATCAAAACGTTCGTCTTTTTTGTGCTGAAGGTATAAGTCGTATGTTCTTTTAAAAACAGAATCTTTGTCGTAGCATTTTTGAAATTCTTCGAGAATAGTAAGATTGATATAGACTGGATTTAAGGCAAAGGCAGAAAGAGAACTGTATGGCGAAGTTTGTGTGCCTGTATCTAAAACTGGAAGAAGCTGGATTATTGAGATATGTGCCTTTGAAGCAAAATTTGCAAACTCCATAAGTGATGTAAACTCACCAATTACTGGAGAAGATTCGCTTCTTAAAGCGCCTAGAGGAACAGCAATACCAGTTTTTCTTTTAACCATATTTTAAGTATATCATAAAATGATTAAAAGTAAAACTTTAAATCAGCACCATTCATACTTCCAGTGCCAGACGGGTTTTGCAAGCTTATAACTGAACGGCTGTTTTTTTTCGAAGTCGGGAAGCCATTCTGTATCGCTGCATAAATCCTGATAGAAAAGATAGTCAAAGTCGTAGGCTTCGATTAAATCGCGTAAATCTTTATCTTCGCTTTCTGAAACCAGCCGGTTTTCGATTACAGAAAGAGAGCTTTTTCGTTTTTGAAGATTTTCTTCTGTGTCTTTGAAAGGAACCGGCGTGTACTGGCTCATCAAAGAAATTATTGCTTTTCCGTCGGCATTCTGTTTAAGCCATTCAAGTACGTCTGCAGTTTCAAAGAATTTTCCAGGTAAAAATAAATGACGTACGATAACACCCTGCAAGATTTTGTCTTTTTCGATGATTTTACCGTCAATTTCTTTTTTGACCGATGTAAGGTTCAAAGGATTATGTTCAATCATCCATTTTACAGCTTCTTTTGCCTTTTGAGGATAATCTTCAGCTGCACAGAGAGATTTTGAAAGTTCTGAACTTAATGTTTTAAGATCCGGAAGCCAGATAGTAACTAAGCCGTCAAGAAGTTTAAGGAATTCAACTGAATCGTATCCGCTTGAGTTCCAGCAGACAGGCAGTGTAAGTCC
>NZ_JAZOUG010000334.1:0-4022 GCF_045657965.1 Treponema sp.
ATTAAGAATTGCCAGAAAGACCGGAGATATTATGAGTGGAATTAAGAGGGAGCTTGAAAAAGATGAAAAAAACGAAAAGAAAAAAAGAACTGCACTTAAAGCACAGAAGCCGTAAAAAAATATTCCAACAAAACCTGTAAAAACAACTCCATAATCAACATCACCAAAAAAACTTACACACACAGGAATTAAACAAAGCAAGAGTAACGGAAAAGCGAATGCAGAAAAGGCAGCCATATTGAGCGAAAAAAATCTTTTTTGCGGAGAAAATGGAATTGAATCAGTAAGAAGCAGCGGCCGGATGCGCAAAACCAGAAGAGGAATTACAATTATGCTTATATACGGAACAGCTGTAAAAAAAGTGCGCAAATCTGTCGAACCTAAATCTGCTACAAAAAATTTACCTGCAAAGAAGAACCTGAATGAGCAGAACAGAATAGTAATGATTGAAGCTGTGTAAAAAAGAGGATCGATTAAATACGAATAAACTGCAGCTTTATAAAGTGAAAGAAATTTTTTCATTTTTGCTCACCTGCAATATCAGCTGCACCTGTAATTTTAAAAAAAGCTTCTTCAAGAGTTCTGCTTTGGAACTGACTGGCAATTTCTTCAGATGTTCCACTTGCAGCAATGTTTCCATCTTTAATTATATAAACAGTGTCACACAAGGCCTCAACTTCCTGCATAAGATGAGTTGAAAGAAGAATTGTATGTGTATCTTTTAGCGATTTTACAAGATTTCGCATATTAATAATTTGAGCTGGATCAAGTCCGGATGCAGGCTCGTCTAAAACCAAAACCTTTGGGTTATAAATAAGTGCCTGTGCAAAGTTTACCCGCTGCTTTTGCCCTTTAGAGAGTGTTTTTATTTTTTTAGAAAGAATGTCTCTGACAGAAATTACATCTTTTATATTATCTGATGCATCTACAGAACTTTTCACACCATGAAGTTCTTGAACCATGTGTAAATATTCTTCAACTGTGTATTCCCCCGGAAGATTTGGTTCTTCTTCAACAAAGCCTGTAAGATTGCGGACTTTTTCTGCATTTACACCTGCTTCAATTCCTTCAATAAGAACTTCTCCACCTGTTGCAAAATGACGGGCACAAACAGCTTTTAAAATTGTTGTTTTTCCTGCTCCATTAAGACCTAAAAGTCCTGTAATTTTTCCTTTCTGACAAATCATTGAACAGTCTTTTACTGCAAAAGAGTTTTTTGAGGAATAAGATTTCGAGAAATTTCTTAATTCAATCATTCTGCTATAAAAACAACAAAGAAAGCCGGATGGTTAATTTTTAATCCACGTAAGGAATATCAAAAATCATGCGGTCGCGGGTAAGCTCTGCTTTAGGATACACTTCCTGAGCCTGCTTTAAAAGAACGTCAAGCTCCCGGTCTGTATAGCGCGGCGAATAGTGAATCATTGCCATGCGGCTGGAAGCTGAATCACGTGCAATTGTTGCTGCCTGACGGGCTGTCATGTGCTTTTTTTCTTTTGCCTGATCAGCACAGTCGTCGGCAAACATTCCTTCACAGATTAAAAGATCACTTCCCTGCACTTCTTTTGCAATACTTGGAAGATACTGAGTGTCCGTGACAAACGAAAATTTCCGGCCGCTTCGTTTTTGACCCATTACATCTTCAGGACGGACAATCTTTCCTGTTTCCGAAATAACTTCTTCTCCCTTTTGAAGCTTTCCCCATAAAGGTCCGCGCGGGATTCCAAGAGACTCTGCCTTTTCAGGATTAAATTCGCCCGGACGGTCAAGTTCTTCAAGAGTATATCCTACGCAGGTTTTTGTATGTGAAAGAGGAAAGGCCCGGATATAAAAATCTTTGCCTTCATGAACGACACATGGAGCAGTAATTTCTTTAATGATGATGGGATAATTGATGTACATGTCCAGAACCTGACGGCTTGTTTCAACATATTCTTTAACCTTTGGCGGACCGTAAATATAAAGCGGTTCAGTTCTGTCAACCTGTGCTGAAAGCATTAAAATGCCTGGAAGCCCTGTAACATGGTCTGCATGAGTGTGAGAAATAAAAATTGCATCGATTTTTTTCCATTTGAGATTCAGACGTTTGAGGGAAACCTGTGTTCCTTCACCACAGTCAAAAAGAAATAAATCTCCGTCACGGCGGAGCAAAACAGATGTAAGATGGCGGTACGGAAGCGGCATCATACCTCCGCAGCCTAAAACAAAAGCCTCAAGATTCATTTATCGTCCCCTGATTTTTTTCATGATTTTTTTATGCCAGAATGCACGGGCATTTTCGGCAAGCGTGTACAATCTGTATGAGCCTTTTAGAGGAATATCAAAACTTCCAGGCCTGTGAACGTACTCTCCGCCGAAGCCGGTCTTAAAAAGATAAAGACCATGCATAGGATGGTTTTCATCGTCTGTTGGCGGCATACCGTAAAAGTCGTAGATTTTGCTTCCGAAAGCCTTTGCATCTCTGATTGCTGTCCACTGAACAAGATATGCAGGCATTAAATTGCGTTTATTGTTTCCAGAACAGCCGTAAAGGTAAATTGCTTCACTTTTCTGGAACAGCGTGATTATTGCAGCTAAATCTTCACCTTCATGGCCGGCAATATAAAGTGTGATTTTTGTTTTATCGCAATCTGATTTTTCTGAAACGGCCCCTCTTTCAAGCAAATCTTTGTAGTAGCTTTTGGGATGAAGACCGATTCCGTCGCGACTGGCTGTTGTTTTGTAAAGCTCGTAGAATGAATCTAAATCCTTTTCAAAATCCGGTGAATCTGCTGTAACAGCCCTTACTACCACTCCATGCTTTGAAGCGTAACGCACATTGTAGCGCCATTTGTTTTTCATTGAGGCAAGAAGTTCTTCTTCTGTTTTTGAAAGATTGAGCCATGTAGAATCCGGCGGCTGAATATCAACCTTGTTTTTTTTGATGCTTAAACACGATTTTTTTGCAAGAAGTGGGAAGCGTGCAATAAAAGAATCCCTTTCTTCTACGGAAGAAAAATCAAACGGAAGATCGTAACGTACACAGAGTGTATTTTTCGGCAAAGCCTGTTTTAATGATTTAGTGAATTCACCAAGACGTAAAAAATACTGTTCTTCTTTCTCACCTTCGTTTTTTTCCGGAGCAAGCGGAATATAGCAGATTGAAAAATTAATAAAAGCTTTTTTGAAATTGCGAACAAGCGCATTTATATTGTCGTGTTTTACAAGCGACCATCCGTGTGCACATTTAAAATTGCACCAGAAGTCAGACTGCTGAAATCGTTTTGACATTCTTATATTTTATCGAAAAACTGACTTTGTAACAATCTGTTTGATTTTCTAGAAAAATTACTGCTAAATAATGTAATTAGTGATTCACATTTCCTTTTTTCTTACTTATAGAAATTCCGTCGCCTTTTTTGAAAAACTCTGTATCAAATTCTTCGTTGTTTTTTAAAAAATCGATGTATTTTCTTATTTTTTTTACGAGTTTTTTTGTTGAATAATTGTTCGTAAGGCTTAAATCTTCGACCATTCCGTGGAAAGAAAGATTATCTGTGATTATAACACCATTTTCCGAAAGATTTTCCTTATATTTTTCAAAAAATTTCGTGTACTGGGCTTTTGCTGCATCGATAAAGATTAAGTCGAACTTACCTTCAATCTGTTCTGTAAGGGCATCCCCAAAAATAAGCGTAATTTGTGAAGTCAGACTGTTTGATTCAACGTTTTTTACAGCCTGATTATAGCGTTCTTCGTCAATTTCTATTGTAGTAACACAAATTTCAGGGGATATTTTTGCAAACCGGACAGATGAATAACCGATTGCAGTACCGATTTCAAGCACGCTTTTTACATTATGTGATTTAATGTATTCACAGATAAATTCACTTCCTTCGTCCTGCATGATTGGAACTTCATTCTGCATTGCATAATTTTTAATGAAATCGTCGCATTTGTCCTGAGACAAAATATCTATAAATTTTTCAATTTCACTTGCGACAGAAAAACATAAATCAGGAGCTTGTGCAAGCATTTTTTTG
>NZ_JAZOUG010000335.1:0-7203 GCF_045657965.1 Treponema sp.
CATGGCGCATTTCATTTGACAGTAAATCTGATTATGAATTTGAAGCTTTAAATAATGCAATGTCCCGTTTTGCAATGGACGGAATTTTAAGTGATAATATAGATGAAAACGGAAATGTTTTAGGGGAAGACGGTTCTCTGCTTTCATCAGGAAATCCAGGGCTTGGACTGGCGGTATCATTTCAAAGCTACACGGTAAAAAGCGGTGATTCAATAAGCACTATTTCCAGAAAATTTGGTCTTTCAAATATTTCCACCCTGATTGCAGTAAATGACATTTCTAATGTAAGAACTTTACGTTCTGGTCAGAAATTAAAAATTCCATCAATGGATGGACTTATTCATAAAGTCAGCGGCGGTGAATCTCTGAATTCACTTTCTGTAAAATATCATGTCAGTGTTGAAGAGCTTCTTGATGTAAATGATTTGGATTCAGAAGTTTTGACTAAAAATATGGAACTTTTTATTCCTGGGGCAAAACTGGATTCAAATTCATTGAAAAAGGCAATGGGTGAGCTGTTTGTTTATCCTATTACAGCTTCATGGAGACTTAGCTCAAAATTTGGTCCAAGAAAAGATCCGTTTACTGGGGTTGCTTCAAATCACACAGGAGTTGATATGGCCTGTCCGACCGGAACACCTGTACGCTCTGCTATGAGTGGAACTGTAGTTGTTGCAGGATGGTCTAATGTTTTTGGTAATTATATCATAATTAATCATGGAAACGGTTATCAGAGTCTTTATGGACATTTGTCAAAAATTATAGCAAAAAAAGGTCAGTCAGTTGATTCAAGTACAAAGATTGGTTTAGTCGGTTCAACTGGATATTCTACTGGACCGCACCTGCATTTTACAGTTTATAAAAACGGTCAGTTAGTTGATCCTCTTTCTTTGCTGAAAAAATAAATATTATGTGATATAATATGTTTATGGATTTTGTTTGTGTTTGTAATAATTGCGGAAAAACTATAGAGAAAGATTTCATTTATTGTCCTTGGTGCGGTAAAGAAAATGCTGAAGGTGACGATAAATCTGTTCTTGAAAATGTTTTTAACCAGCTTGAAGTAAAACAGACTAATGACCGTCAGAGCAGGGTAAAGAAAATTGAGTCAAAAATTGCCGAAATTGAAAAAGGTCTGGATGAATTAGGAGCAGGCAGAAAGCTGTGATTACAAAAAAATCTTTTCTTTTTTCTTTTTTTCTCTTCCCATTTTTTTCTTTTAATTTTCTTTGTGCACAGGTAAAATTTGAAAATCCACAAATAAATAATGAAAATAAAGTTCTTTTTACAGTAAATCATAATCTTAGCGGAACAGTATCTTACCGTACGCTTTTTATGGCCGATGCAGCAAAAAACGAAGGAACTAAAATCCTTACATGTTTTCCAGAAAAAATGGAACTGCTTTCCGGAGGTACAGTGCTGCAAATCCGGAATCGTTATGGAACGGCCCGTTATTCAATTGCTGATGAAACATTAACATGGGTAAAGCGTGAGGATACAATTCCTGCTGATGCAAAGGCTATGCTCCCGCAAAAAGTAAGCCCTGATGGAAAATGGTCGTGCTATGTAAAAAAAGATGATGCTGCAACAGGTAAATTATTTTTAAAAAATACTGCAACATTTGAAGAATTCCTGCTAAATGATAAATGTGATTTTGATTTTGATGAGGTTCCTGTAAAATGGGCCGCTGACAGCAGTGTTTTTGTTTATGAAAAAGCCGGAAATATTTATTTTGGAGATCCCAAGGCTGTTTACCAGAAAGTTCAGATGGGTGAAGAATTCCGTAAAATTGGAGAAGGTTCCATAAATAATGTTTCATGGGCTAACTCGAAATATTTAATTTATATAAATCGTGATTTGATTTACAAAATCAGTTCTAAAGAATTGTATACCCGCGGGCTTTATTCTCCAATGGTTGGAATAGGTATTGTTATAGGCAGGTTACCTTTAGGTTTTGACAGTCATCATGACAAATTCTGGGTCAATTCTCTTGTAAATAAAATAGTTACGATAAATTCAAATTCTATTGTTTCCAGCTACAACATAAATGGCACAGGTTCAACACCAATTGAGAGTGTGTATTCAAAACCCTTTTCGGATGTTTCCGGCTCACCTGTTGATTACAATGTGTTTTTCTGCTCTGACGGTACACAGGTGCTTTGGGTAAATCTTATAGGAATTGAAGACGGTAAAAGAAAGTCAAGTGTTTACAGGCTTTCTTCTACACTAAAAAGTCTTATAACAATAAATGATACCAGTATACCTGTTCTTTCACCCGATGGAAGAAAAATTGCCTTCAGTTCAGAAAAATTACTTCGGGTTTATGATTTGATCAACTGGCGTGAAATAGGCCGTCTGTCTGGTGAGAAAATTTATTCATATATCTGGAGCGGAAATTCAAAAATTTATGCGGGCGGGGAGGCTACTGTCCGTGAATGGAATCAGAATGAAAAAGGATATTTTATTGACGATAAAGGTAAGATGCTTTTTCTTTCATCTGTTCAGACTGCTTTCTGGAAACCTGATGCAGATAATACTGCCTGTGCACAAAGTTCTATTAATAAGGCAACTTTTTATGATTATGATCAGTTTAAAAATATCTGGCAGACAAGTGCAGAAGACTCAAGAACCTCTTTTGAATTTATGAAAAAAGCTGAAGTTTCTGTCTATGCAGTTCAAAATTCAAAGTATCGTGTTTATGTTGGAATTACAGATAATAAACTTTATGAAAATGCACTCTATGTAAGAAAATTTGCCGGAAACGGACATACGGAAGGCGTTTATCCGGAAACAACAGAAAATACCCCTGAACGAAAAAAAGTTGCCCTGATTTTTGATGCACTGGACAGTTCAGACGGGCTTACTCAGATACTTTCTGTTCTGGCTCAATATAAAATAAAAGCAACTTTCTTTTTAAATGGTGAGTTTATCCGCCGGTATCCTTTAGAATGTAAACAGATTTATTCTGCAGGACATGACTGTGCTTCAATGTATTTTTCTCTGGCTGATTTAACTTCAAACGGTTATATAATTGATGAAGAATTTATAAGACGGGGCTTAGCACGTAATGAAGATGAATTTTATGCAGCAACGGGGCATGAACTTTCTCTTTTGTGGCATGCTCCATATTACAAAGCAAATAGTGCAATAAAAAAAGCAGGTGAGCTGAGCGGTTACCGCTATATTGAAGCCGGGAGATTAAGTCTTGATACTTTTACACTTGAACAGGCTGTAAATGGTAAAAACTGGTATCTTAATTCACGTGAACTTATCAAACTTTATATGGATAGTGCTGAAGATTATATGCTTATTCCTGTTTCTGTTGGAATTTCAAATGGAACAAGAAAAGATTTTCTTTACGAAAAATTAAGTCTGCTTATAGGGAATCTTCTTGATGCTGGCTATGATTTTGTGCTTGCCAGAGATATCCGCTAATTTGGACTAATTAGAGTTTTTTTCTTCTTTTCCGACATTTTATTTTCAAAAAAATAAGCAAAAAAATAACTTTTTAAAGATTTTTTTTTGATTCTCTGCTAAAATACTGACAGAGGTTTAATCTTTATATGAAAAAGTTATTGCGCAGTTTAATCGCAGGTGTGCTTGCATTTGGAGCAGTTTCTGCACTTTCATCACAAAGCCGTAAGGCTGATGTCTGGGATTTTGGAGGCATTGAAGAAGATGGTGCCAGTAATCATATTTCTGTTTCAGATATTGATAATCTTGAGCTTGTCGGTGCTGATGGAAAAATAGCTGAACCAAAAGTTATTGAATTTGGTGATTTGTCAGTCAGCTTTGTTAAAAATGACCGTATGTATTACAGTGGAAAAAAGAATTACGGAAATCAGGGATATGTTCATGCGGAGTTTGAAGACGGATATCTTGCCAATGGTATCTGGTACTGTAATGGAAAAGGCGGTGAAAAACAAAGATACCTGCTTCTTAAAAATGTAAAGGCTGGAGATGTTGTTACATTTTATGCCCGGATAAGTAATTCTGGAGATGAAAAAATTCATTTTGCTTCAGTTGATTCTGAAGGCTTAAAAGATGACCGTCAGGATGAAGTTGCACCAATTACAAATGAGTCTGCTGCTTATTCGTATATTGCTCTTTATTCAGGTTCATATAAAGTTTATTGTGAAGCTAATGTTGGGAAACCTGTCTATTACAGAATTATGCGTACACCAGCTGTAGAAGTTTCAGGTTCTCTTACTTCTCTCCCTGCCGGAAACGCTGAACTGAAGTTTGTAATAAAAGAAACAAATCAGGAACTTTCCGGCACTATATCTGGAAAATCATATAAAGCCTTTCTTCCTGCAGGTTTTACTTATACAGCAGTTTTAACAGGAATAAAAGGTTATGGAGTAAGCCCGCTTTCAAAACAGCTTGTACTTGATGCAAAAACTACCAAACCTGGAACTTCATTAAAAAAAGATATTACAATTGCTGAGCAGAAAACATTTCTTGTTAACGGCAAAATTACAGGTTTTGCTTCAAATTTTGCCCCGGAAACTCCAGTAAAACTTGTTTTAACTCCGCCAAAAAAATCTGTGTATATGAGTGTTGAAACCGAATTAAAAGGTGAAAACGGTGAATTTACTTATGAAGATTTGATTGAGCCTTCGGTTACTTATACAGCAACTCTTTCAGGAGCTAATGACTACGAAATTACAGGTGATGCTGTTTTTGAAGGAAGTGCGGCTTTCACAAAAGATATTACTGTTTCACCTCGTAAAACATATGATGTTTCAGGAAAATTTTTTGGTGAAATTACTGAATTCCCTAAAACTGTTCAGTTTAAAAATATGGAAGACGGTTATATTTATAACGGCCGGATTTCAACATTAAGTTATTCAGTTGAACTTCGTGAAGGAACATATGAAGTTATATGTGAAACTTCCCGTGCAAAATCAGTAAATCATATTGTTGTAAATAAAAATTCAGTCATTAAGGATATAAAACTTTCACTCAAAGAAAAAACAATTCGGCCGCTACCATTAAAACGGGATTTATATGTTGGAACTAAGCGCGGACAATATCCGACTGTGCTCGAAGCTGTTGCGGCTGCCAAAGCTATGAATCCTTTACAGGAACGGGACAGAATTACAATTCACATTACTCCCGGAGTATATCGAAATCAGTTAATTATTGATGTGCCGTATATAACTTTAAAAAATGATGATCCTGCTCAGGAAGTAAAACTTACCTGGTATTATGGAATTGGTTATAACTATTATTCGGCAGATCAAAACGGCTGGTATGATGAAGATTTAGCTTATGATAAATTTTCTAAAAAAGGTGTAGCAAAATGGGGTGCTGCAACTTATGTAAAATCAGAAGCAAAAGCCTTCCGTGCAGAAGGTATCACCTTTGAAACATCGTTTAATAAATATGTCACTGATGAAGAAATTGCTGATGGTGTTGAAATGGACGGAAGCTTTAATTTTGCAAGAAAATTAAATTCTGATGTCCGAGCAAAAGCTGCAACAGAGCGTTCAAGTGCTATTCTTATTGAAGCAGATGAAACTGAATTCCTTAACTGTAAATTCCTGGGCAGTCAGGATACATTGTATACAGGCAGTGGAATAAAAGGTTATCTCAGAAAATGTTTTATCGAAGGTAATACAGATTTTATTTTTGGTGATGGTGATTTTGTATTTGAAAACTGTGAAATCCGCTGGGCCGGCTACACGGATAAGCCTTCAAGCGGCTATATAACAGCAGCCAGAACTTCACCGGAAGCTAAAGGTTATCTTTTCTATAACTGTCTTATTTCAAATGCTTCAGATACAATTGTTGCTCCTGGTTATTTTGGCCGTCCGTGGGGTAAATCAGCTGCTGTAGCCTGGGTCAATACAGTTCTGGGAAGTGATGAATCAATTGGACTTTCCGGATGGACAGATATGAGTGGAAATAAGCCGGAAAATGCCCGTTTCCGTGAAATAAATACAACATGGTCTGGAAACCCTGTTGATACAAAAGAGCGTGTAGAAGGAACAATTCCACAGATAACCAAAGATTATAATATCAAACACTATCTGGGACAGTGGAATCCTGAATTCTATACTGAGGCTGTAAAACAGAAACTTAAGGTTAAAAAACCGAGCTTTACTACTGATGATGATATCAATACACCTTATCCCGGACATACGATTACAGTTCATTATACTTTAGGCAAAGCTGATACTGATGATATGTCTCTCATTAAGTGGTACCGTGATAAAGACGGAAAATCTGAGCTTATAAAGCAAAGTACCGGTTATGCAGATAAAACTTATCTTATTCAGAGAGATGATTCCGGTGCAGTTATCCGCTGCCTTGTAATTCCTCAGAGCCGAAGCGGTGATAAAGCTTCTCCGGTAGAAGCAAAACTTGATAAAAAAGTAAATGAAGGTTATGCAGTTCCTGCAAATTCAATTGCTGACCGTGCACGCGTTAATGGTGCTGTAAATGTTTTCCTCGCTTCTGATTCAACCTGTAAGGATTATAGTGCTCTTGGAATGTGGAACGGCGGGCAGGTTAGAAATGAAGGAGCATGGGGGGAATTTTTACAGGCATATTTTAACGGAGCTGTTGCTGTTCAGAATTATGCAAATGGCGGTCGTTCATGCCGTAATTTCATAAACGAAGGCACATTAGACAAAATTGAAGCAAATATTTCGAAAGGTGATTACCTTTTCATTCAGTTTGGTCATAATGACTGTTCAAATTCTTCCGGTTATCTTGAAGACAGATATGTTCCGCTTGGACGTCCGGACAAAAAAGGAAATTATCCTGTAACACCTGGTAAAAAAGTAGAAACACCTGCAAGCTATGCTTCAAAATATGGTGCTACTTTCTATTCATATGATTGCGGCGGTACATATAAATGGTATCTTAAACAGTATATTGATGTTGCCCGAAAAGTTGGTGCTGTTCCAGTTCTTGTAACACCTGTTTCAAGACAGTATTTTACATCAGAAGGAAAAATCAGACCGCATCATGATTCAACTGATACCAGTACAAATACACAGACAACAGAAAATAATGCTTATGTTACTGCTGTAAGACAGCTTGCAAAAGAAGAAAAGGTTATTTTGATTGACGGCTTTGAGCTTACAAAAAATCTTTATGAAAAAGCCTTTGCTGATAAAAAAGATAATTCTGAAGCTAAAAAACTTATGTTTGAAGGCGACAGTACTCATAATAATAAATTAGGCGGATTTA
>NZ_JAZOUG010000336.1:0-8000 GCF_045657965.1 Treponema sp.
CTTTAATAACGGTAACCGTCCGGGATTTGGTCAGGGCGGGAACAGACCTGGATTTGGTGGACCAAGACCTGGTGCCGGTGGCTTTGGTGGACGCGGAGGATTTGCTCCTGCTCCAATGCCGGTTCCACAGGCTGGAAAAAAACAGTTTAAGGGTAAGAAACAGGTTTACGGTCAGCGAAAAGATAAAGAAGAGCTTTTTGACGAGGAAGAACTTTACAAGAAAAAGCAGGTTACTCAGGCAAGTGTAGTTCCAAAGTCAATAGACATTATGGAAACTATTTCTGTTTCTGATCTTGCCCGAAAAATGAACCTTAAAGCTGGTGATATCATCGCTAAACTCATGGGTATGGGTATGATGGTAACAATCAACCAGTCAATCGACAGTGATACTGCAACACTTCTGGCTTCTGAGTATGGCTGTGAAGTACATCTTGTTTCCCTTTACGACGAAACTGTTATCGAAAGTGATGTTGGAACTGAAGAAAATCTTCGTGTACGTCCTCCAATCGTTACTGTTATGGGTCACGTTGACCATGGTAAAACAAAAACTCTGGATGCAATCCGAAAAACAAACGTGGTTGCTGGTGAAGCCGGCGGTATTACCCAGAAAATCGGTGCTTATCAGGTTCATACAGAAAAAGGAACGATTACATTCCTGGATACACCTGGTCACGAAGCATTCACTATGATGCGTGCCCGCGGTGCTCAGATTACAGATATAGTAGTTCTCGTTGTCGCAGCAGATGACGGTGTTATGCCTCAGACTCTTGAAGCTTTGAGTCATGCAAAAGACGCAAAAGTTCCTATCATCGTTGCTGTAAACAAAATCGATAAACCGGATGCAAACCCGGAAAACGTAATGACTCAGCTCTCAAATCAGGGATTAACTCCTGAAGAATGGGGCGGTGATACTCAGTACGTAAGAATTTCTGCTCTTAAAGGTCAGGGAATTGATGATCTTCTTGATGCAATTCTCCTGCAGGCTGAAGTTCTTGAACTTAAAGCTCCTTATGATACACGTGCAGAAGGAAAAGTTATCGAATCGCGCATTGATCAGGGACGAGGTGTTGTTGCTTCTGTTGTTGTTCAGAGCGGTACACTTTCTGTAGGAGATCCATTCGTTGCAGGTATTTATTCAGGCCGTGTACGTGCCATGTTCAATGACCGCGGCGAAAAAGTAAACGAAGCACTTCCAAGCATGCCAGTTGAAGTTCTTGGTCTTGATGATATGCCAAATGCAGGCGATCCGTTCCAGGTTACTGAAACAGAAAAAGATGCCCGTGCAATTTCTGCAAAACGTCAGGAACTCAAGCGCTTTGAAGCTGCAAAGGCTGTTAAGAAGGTTAATCTTGACAACCTTGTTTCTACAATTCAGGCAAATGAAATTAACGAGCTTAAGGTTATCATTAAGGCTGATTTGCAGGGTAGTGCAGAAGCTCTTAAAACAAGCCTTGAAAAGCTTTCAACTCCGGAAATCCGCCTCAATGTTATTCACTCAAGTGCGGGTGCAATCAACGAATCAGACGTTACTCTTGCTGCTGCAGACGGAAACGCAATTCTTATCGGTTTCAACGTTCGTCCGACACCAAAAGCAAAACTTCTTGCAGAACAGGAAAAGGTTGATATCCGAAAGTACAACATCATCTATAAATGTGTTGAAGAAATCACCGCTGCAATGGAAGGTATGCTCAAACCTGATACAAAAGAAGAAGTTACAGGACAAGTTGAAGTTCGCAATACATTCCGTGTACCAAAAGTCGGCGTAATTGCCGGATGTTATGTTACAGAAGGTGTTGTAAAACGAACCAGTCATGTTAACCTCATACGTGAAGGAATTGTTAAATATACAGGTAAAATTACTTCCCTCAAGCGCTTCAAGGACGATGCAAAAGAAGTTACTTATGGCTTTGAATGTGGTATAGGTCTTGAAAACTGGCAGGATATTCAGGAAGGCGACGTATTTGAAGTATTTGAATATGTAGAAATTGCCCGTAAACTCGGTGACTCAATTGCCAAAGAAAAGGAAAAGGAAGCCGCAAAGACTGCTTCTGATTCTGAAAGCACAGAGGAGTAATCTATGGGTGAATTCAGAATGTTAAAGCTTGGAGAACAGATTCGTGATGAAATCTCTAAGCTTATAAGCCTGCAGAAAATTAAAGATCCGCGTGTTTCTACTTTTCTTACGGTTAACCGTGTTGAAGTCGCCCGTGATTTAGCATATGCAAAAGTATATGTATCAAGTTTTTTGAATGAATCACAGGTTAAAAAAGGTGTTGAAGGCTTAAATAGTGCCGCAGGTTTTATTCAGTCTTCAATAGCCAAAAAACTTTCGATTTATAAATTTCCAAAGCTTACTTTTATCGAAGATATGAGCATAAAAGAAGGCTTTGAAATGGTAAATAAACTTAACCGGCTTGAAGAAGAAGAAAAGGCTTTAAAATCTGACGGAGATTCTGTTTCCGATAATGAAGAAAAATAATTCTGAAATTTCAGGTATTGTTCTGTTAAAAAAACAGCCTGGAATCACAAGTTTTTCTTCTCTTTCCTGTGTAAAGCGTACTTTTGGTACTACGAAAGTCGGTCATACAGGTACGCTTGATTCTTTTGCAGAGGGACTTTTAGTTGTTCTGGTAGGTTCTCTTACGCATTTAGTTCCACATATTACAAATTTTGATAAAACATACGAAGCTTTAATTGAATTTGGAACGGAAACAGATACTCTTGAACCTACCGGTCAGATTATAAAAACAGGCAGTATTCCATCAAAGGAAAACTTAGAATCTGTTTTACCTTTATTTCTTGGTGAAACAGAGCAGATTCCGCCTGTTTACAGTGCCCTTCATGTTGATGGAAAAAGGGCAAGTGATTTAGTCCGCGAAGGAAAAGCTGTAGAATTAGCTTCCAGAAAAATCAAAATTTCATTAATTAAATTACTTGATTTCAACGGAAAATTTGCCCGAATTGAAGTTGCCTGTTCAAAAGGTACGTATATCCGATCTCTTGCCCGTGATATAGCCTTAAAATGTGGCACAGTTGCACATTTAAAAGAGTTAAAAAGAACAAGAGTCGGACCTTTTAAATTGGAAGATGCTGATGAATCAAGGCTTCTTTCAATGACACCGGAACTTGCTTCTCTTTGCGGAATGGAAGTTTCTTATCTTAATACAGCAGCAGTTTCTGATTTTTATAATGGTCGCCGATTAAACGATAAAATGTTTATTCATGATTTTACAGGTGATATTTCAAAAAAAGAGATTGCAGTTTTTTATCCTGATGAAAATTTTGCAGGCGTTGTTAAGCGTTCATTTGTAAATGGCAAAAAACAGCTTTCTTATGGTTTTGTAATTAAAGAAAAACAGAAAATGCAAATCTTTTCATGGGAACAGATTCTAAATGGAAAATTTAATATCAAATTTAAAGAAAAAGGAATATCACTTACCATCGGGAGCTTTGACGGTTCTCATTTAGGACACAGATCTCTTTTTGAATCAGTTCTCTCTCAGAAAAAAAACGGTTTAGTTCCTGGGGTTTTGACATTTACCCGTTCTCTTCGCGGCTATAAAAATCCAGGTGAATATGAAGGTGATGTGGTTTCGCTTTCTCAAAAAATTGAAAATCTAACGAATTCAGGTTTTGATTTTGCAATTGTCGTTGACTTTTCTGAGCAATTTTGTAAAATAGAGGGTGTTGATTTTTTATCATTACTTGTAAATAATTGTGGCTTAAAATATCTTGCTGAAGGAAATGATTTTCACTGCGGGTATAAAGGTTCCTGCGGTATGGAAGAAATCAAAAAAATAGCTTCGGAACTAGATTTTTCCGTAAATACAGTTAGTTCAGTTATTTTTGAAGATGAGCGGGTTTCATCATCAAGAATTAGAAAATGTGTTCTTGAAAGGCGTTTTGATTTAGCTCAAAAAATGCTTTTAAGGCCATTTGAACTTGATTGTACTGGTTTTGCATGGAAAAAAACTGGAGAAAAATCAATTTCTGCCGTAAAGAAAGGTGCGCAGCTTATGCCGCCTGAAGGAACTTATCCGGTAAAGGTTTTGTTCCATCAAATTAGTCAATTTTCTGGTGAAGCACAAAAAGGTTTTGCATGTGCTGATTGTACATTAGAGAAGGGGAATCTTCGCCTCGCTTTCTCTGATAATTTAATCAGTCCGTTCGTAAAATCCGTACAGTTCTTTTAATCCAGATAATTTATATTTTTTTTATTAAGGAGTAAGTAAATGGCACTTACAAAAGAAACAACAGCTGCTGTAGTCAGCAAATTCGGCGCAAATGAGGCCGACACAGGTAACACAAAAGTTCAGATTGCTCTTCTCACAGAACGAATCAAGCAGCTTACAGCTCACACACAGAATTACCCAAAAGACACAAACTGCAAACGTGCGTTGCTCAAAGTAATCGGTTCACGCCGCTCACTTCTCAAATATCTCCAGAGAAAAGATCTCGAAACATACCGTTCACTTATTAAAGAGCTCGGTCTTCGAAAGTAATCTGTTTTTTTTGGTAATCCCACTGGACTTTGCTCTGGTGGGATTTTTTTTATTTATTTTAAAACTTTTTTCATTGATTATTATCATATAATAGTTTAAAATTAAAGAGATACTATATTTAAAACGTACATCGGATGTAGTGATGTATGTAGGAGTAAAAAATATGTCTGTAGAAAGAGTAACCTACAAACTTGGAGATTCCGAACTTATCCTTGAAACTGGTAAAATCGGTAAGCAGGCAAATGGTTGTGTATATGCAGAGTATGCAGGCAGCGCAATCGTTGCGACAGTATGTGCTTCATCAGAAGTAAAAGAAGGACTTGACTTTGTTCCTGTTACAGTTGAGTACAACGAAAAATATTATGCTGCAGGTAAAATTCCTGGAGGATTCATTAAGCGTGAAGGTCGTCCAAAGGACAAAGAAATTCTGGTTTCCCGCCTTATTGACCGCCCAATGCGACCTCTTTTTGAAGTAAGCTTTGGCCGAGAAATTCAGATTGTTCCAACTTGCGTTTCATCTGACGGAATCAACCCGCCGGATATTCTTGCAGTTATTGCATCTAGTGCTGCAGTATCAATTTCTGACATTCCGTTCCACGGCCCTGTTGCAGCTGCACGCGTTGCATACATCAACGGTGACTACGTAATAAACCCTACTTTCCAGCAGCAGGAAAAAGCTGAACTTGAAATCGTTGTTGCAGGTACAAAAGACGGCTTTACAATGGTTGAAGGTGGTGCAAATGAAGTTTCTGAAGACATCATGCTCGGTGCTCTCGAAAAAGCACAGGGCTTTATCACTGCAATGTGTGAACTTCAGGAACAGCTTGTTGCAAAATGCGGCAAAGAAAAGCTTCCTCTTGCTCCACTTAATGTAGAACTTGAAAACAAAGATGCAATTATTGCCGAAGCAACTCCACTGCTCGAAAAAGCATGTTTCCAGGACGGTAAAATGGCTCGTGGTAAGGCAATTTCTGAGGTTAAAAAACAGGTTGTTGCAAATCACGCTGAACAGCTTTCTGACGAAATTCAGAAAAAACTCTTTGACCAGTGTTTTGACGATATTCAGTACAATCTTCTTCGAAAATCTATTTTGGATAAAGGTGTTCGTATTGATGGCCGTAAGTGCGACGAAATCCGTCCAATCACTTGTGAAGTTAACGTTCTTCCTCGTCCGCACGGATCTGCTTTGTTTACTCGTGGTGAAACTCAGTCACTTGCTGTCACAACTTTAGGTACAGCACTCGATGCTCAGGTTCTTGATGATATCGACGGAGAACGCAGCGAAAACTTTATTCTCCACTATAACTTCCCGCCATATTCTGTTGGTGAAACTGGCCGCCTTACAACTGGCCGCCGCGAAATCGGTCATGGAAATCTGGCTCGCCGCTCTCTGGCACCAATGATTCCGCCGCTTTCAGAATTCCCGTATACAGTACGCGTTGTTTCAGAAATCATGGAATCAAACGGCTCATCATCACAGGCTTCAACTTGTGGTGGCTGTCTTTCCCTTCTTGCTGCAGGCGTTCCAATGAAAAAAATGGTCGCTGGTATTGCAATGGGGCTTATTACAGAACCAGAAGGTGACAATCCTTACGGAAAATACAAGATTCTTTCTGATATCCTCGGTGAAGAAGATCACCTTGGCGATATGGACTTCAAAGTTGCAGGTACAAAAGATGGTATCACAGGCTTCCAGATGGACATTAAAATCGCTGGTGTAACAACTGAAATCATGAAGAATGCTCTTGCTCAGGCAAAAGAAGGCCGTCTGCACATTCTTTCTATCATGGAAAAATGTATCGACAAACCTCAGCCAATCAGCCCGTACGCTCCGAAAATCCTCACAATGAAGATTGCTCCGGATAAGATTGGTGCTCTCATCGGACCTGGCGGAAAGTACATCAAAGCTCTCTGCGCTCAGTATGGTGTTACAATCAATACTGAAGACGACGGAACTGTTCAGATTTACGGAAAAACAGGAAAATCTGCTGAGGAAGCAAAAATTGCTGTCAAAGGCATTTGTGAAGATCCTGAAGTCGGCACAATTTACAACGGCACAGTAAAGCGAATTATGGAATTCGGTGCTTTCGTTGAAATCTTGCCAGGAAAAGAAGGTCTTTGCCACATTTCCAAGCTTTCACGAGGACGAGTAGAAAAGGTAACTGACGTTCTTAAAGAAGGTCAGCAGATTCCTGTAAAACTTCTTGAAGTTGATAAACAGGGAAGATTAAATCTTTCTTATATCGACGCAATCGAAAGTAAATAACTTTTTAATCCGCAGATTAACACAGATTTTCACAGATTATGTAGTTTATAATTATGAAAGTCTTATACATGTTAACGGAATAGTTTTCATACTATGAAGTAGTTAATCTGTCCTAATCTGTGTCTTTCTGTGGATAATTTAAACTCTAGTCATTTAGTCTGTAAGTCAATTCTGATGTCTTATAATTGTATTTTTGTAATCGGTCCTACCGCTGTAGGAAAAACCGCAATCGGCGTACGTCTTGCCGAAAAGTTTAATGGTGAAATAATTAGTGCAGATTCTCGGCAAGTTTATAAGGGACTTGATATTGGAAGCGGAAAAGATTTAGCTGACTATTTTTTTAATGGAAAAAATATTCCCTATCATCTGATTGATGTCTGTGATTTGAATCGTGAATATAATCTTTTTGATTTTCAAGAAGATTTTTACAGAGCCTTTTCTGATATTAGCTTTCGCGGAAAACTTCCAGTTTGTGTGGGAGGAACCGGAATGTATGTAGATTCAATTCTTCATCACTACGACATGATTCCCTTTGTTGAAAAGCCTGGGGAACGCTCTGAGCTTGAAACAAAAACTGAAAAAGAACTGGAAGAAATACTTATCCGGGAAAAGGAAAAACTGCATAATACATCAGAATTTGGTGATAAAGAGCGCATGATTAAATCAATCCTTATAAACCGGTTTAATATTTCTGATGAGTGCCGGATTGCCCGTGAAAAACTCCGTGCATCGCGACCGCAGCTTGATCCGCTTGTAATCGGAACAACTTTAGACAGAAAAATCGTGCGTCAGCGCATTGAAAAACGTCTTTCTGACCGCATGAAAGAAGGTTTAATTGAAGAAGTAGAAAATCTTCACAATAATGCAAAAGAAAACGGGGCAGAATGGAGCCGGCTTGAAGCTCTTGGTCTTGAATACCGCTTTGTAAGCGATTATCTTCAGAGAAAATACAAATCAAAAGAAGAAATGCAGAATCTTTTGTGTCTTGCTATAGGTCAATTCGCAAAACGTCAGGAAACATGGTTCCGGTGTATGGAAAAAAAAGGTATTGAAATCCACTGGCTTCCGCAATTAATGAGTATAGAAGAAAGATTTGAAGCGGCATGTAAAATACTTGAAGAAAAAATGGTGTAATGTTAAAAAAAAACTCATCAACAAAAGCTGATGAGTTAATAAAATCAAATAAATCTGCCACATGGAAGTGGCGAAAAGTCAAATAAACCGCAAGTTTT
>NZ_JAZOUG010000337.1:0-9895 GCF_045657965.1 Treponema sp.
CAATTTCTTTTGCAGTGAACAATGCACTGACTTCTTCAACTGAAAGTACATAATCAACAATGTCGTTATCAAAGCCTTCGCGTTTTTTTGCAAGACAAGGTCCAACAAAAACTGTGATACAGTCCGGTTCGGCTTTTTTTGCAAGTTCAGCCGTGTAAATCATTGGAGATTTTGTTTCTGAAATACAGTTTTTGAGTTCCGGAGCATGAATCTGAACGGCACGAACATATGCAGGACAGCAGCTGGTAGTCATCATTTTATCGCCGCGCTCCATCCGTTCAACAAATTCTGCTGCTTCTTTGTCGGCCGTAATGTCTGCACCGATTGCAACTTCCCAGACACGGCTGAATCCGGCTTTTAAAAGAGCCGTTTCAAGCTGACCAGGCTTCGCTGCTTTAAATTGTGCGGCAATTGCAGGTGCGTACATGGCAACAACTTTTTTACCTGTCATAATATGCTTGATTACATCTACAAGCTGAGATTTTTCCATTACAGCTCCGAACGGACATGAACTCATACATTTACCGCAGAAAATACATTTATCGTAGTCAATCTGTTCATGACCGGTTTCTTCGTTGCGGGTGATTGCACCAACCGGACAAGCTTCTTCGCATGGAATCGGAATTTTTACGATTGCATGGTAAGGGCAGTTCTGCATACACATACCGCAGTTGATACATTTTGCCGGATCAATATGAGCGCGGTGATCATAAATTTCTATTGCCTGTTTAGGACAGTTCATTTTACATGGGCGGGCAAGACATGCCTGACAGGCATTTGTAGGAAGGTATTTTGTTTTTACACAGCCGTTACATGCGTCATTCAAGAAAGTGAGCATTGGCCAGGTAGGTTTTTCGCGGTTTAATGCTTCTGTTGCAAAATCTGCAAGCCGCTTTTCTTCGTCCATGTCCTCTACAGAAAATCCCATGCGGGCAATAACCCGTGTGCGTACGATTTCACGGTCGTGATAAACACAGCAGCGGATTGAAGGACTTCCTTTTGGAACCATTTCTTTGGGAATGTAATGTACGCCTTCAGCAAGTTTGCCTTCAAGCTGAAGTTTTGCAATTTTGACTAAGATTTCCTGCTTCATGATTGAAGCATTGTTGTTTACGTTGAGCATTAGTGTACCTCTTTTTGCCGAATGGATGCGGCATATTTTAACTGTTTCGCTTAAAATTATATCACGAATCTGCTAAAATACCACTATGATTCTAAGTTCAAAAAAAGAATTGCGGAAAAAAATGAAACGCATTTTATCTGATTTTCGTGAAAATACTACCGCTTCCGAAAAAGCAGAAATTACACAGAAAATTTTCGATAAGGTAATATCTCTTTCAGAATATAAAAAAGCATCTTTAGTTTTTGCATATATCCCGGATATTCTTGAAGCTGACTGTATGCCGGTAATTAAAGATGCACTTTTGAAAGGCAAAAAAGTCTGCGTTCCAAAAGTTGATTTTGAATCAATGAAAACCGGCGAAAATAAAATGGATTTTTATTTACTTGATTCTTCTAAATCAATTGATGAACAGCTGAAAACCGGTGCTTATGGAATCCGGGAGCCCAAATCAGAACTTCAAAAAGTCCGGGAAAAAGCGGTACAGAAAGAATCTGCCCCGTTCATGATTGTTCCCGGGGTTGCTTTTACACAAAGCGGAAAAAGGCTTGGACATGGAAAAGGGTTTTATGATATTTATATCCAGCGATTGAAAAAATCCGGAATAAAACCATTTTTATGTGCAATTGCCCTTAAGTGTCAGATTACAGATGATTTACCGGCAGAAGAACATGACATTCTGATGGATACAGTTATTTTTTAGAGTCTTTGCTGTACAAAGCGAGAGGAATCTTATCAGTAAAATAACTTTCGGTAATTAAAAAATAATCTTCCGGATTTGCCTTGTCGATTGCAGCATATTGTTCTAAGTAAAGTTTTGGATTTTTCTGGACTTCGCCTGTTTGAATCAGTTTTGCCGTTCCTGTCTGATTTTCTGCCTGAGCAATAACTCTCATAAGCCAGTTATTTTCAAATTTGGAAAGTAATTCTGTTTTTTCAAGATCTATTACTCCGCCGGTCTGAATTGAAATGGCTTTTGTAATATCCGTTTTTAAAGACTGCACTGTCTGAGCATAAACCGAATCAATTTCAGAGGTGTGTTCAACATTTGTTACTACAATTCTTGCAAAAGGAATGTCATTTTCCGGAAGCTTGGCTTTTACTTTTGTTTCAGGATATTTTTTGCTCAGTATATTTTCCATACGTTCTGCAATTTCAATCAGAATTGAATTGAACAGTGCACAGTCTGTAGATGATAAATCCGGAGAAGCAAAACAGTATAAAACCGGATCTAAGAATTTTGTTGTAGGAATAAGAATCTGCGGACGTGGGCCAGCTTTATCCTTTGAAATGTCCGTTAAGAAAAGGTGGCGGATTGAGATTCTTTTTTCTGACTGCTTTAAGCTTGAAAAATCAGGACGGGGGAGGGCTAAATCTTTAGATTCTGTTTCTTTTATTGAACCTAAAAGTCCGAATGTAGAATTTAATGATTTTGCAAGCTTTTCATTATCTTTAAGCGAACCTGTCAAAATCAAAGAAATTCTTGTTGAGTCAAGTAAAACCGGATAGCTTTCAAGTATTTTTGTAAAATCCAGAGAAGACGCCGGTTTTTCTTCAGTATCTTTATAAAGCTTCGGATAATCTGTTTTTTCGTATAAAATTCTTATTGCTTCACATAGAAGCTGAAATTCTGAACTTCCCGATTTAAGCCGCCACTGAGTGCGTTCATCGTAAGTAACACCGTCTGCTGTTGCCGGATTAATATCGCAGTAAACAAGGGCAGAGTAGGCTGCCTGTAAAGCAAAATCAATTTCTTTTGCAAGACAGGTTATTGTTATTATTGAATGAGTTGAAAGTGTCTGCGCTGAAACTTCATAAAAACCTGTGACAGCTCCATTAGAAGCAAATAAATCTAACTGGCTGTTTATGTTTACTGCTATCGAATCTGTTAAAACGGAAGAAAGTCCCGGAACTTTATCTGTAAAAAGAAGTTCACCGCCTTCGATTGTCATGGAAAGAACAGCCGTGTTTGAATTTTCGCTTCGTTTTACTGTGACCGGAATGTTGTTAATAAGTTTAAAGAAAGAAAATTCTGCCATATTTCTGGAAATAAAATTTTGTGCCGATTTTGAAATTTCTTCGAGCAGGTTTATATCTGAATCAGATTTTTTTGCTTTTGATGCGATAATATTTTTGTAAAAAATCTGATTGTACCATGCACTGTCTTTTTGATTGATTTGAGTAAAACCGGCACGCGTAAATTCCTGTGCATATTTCTGATAGACAGCTGAATTTAATAAAACAAAAACAAACGGTTCTTCCTGATTGATTTTTTCTTTGAGAGTATCTGATTTGATTTCTGAAAGCCGGTTGTTTTTGTCGAAAAAATCTGCAGATTTTTCTGATGCAGAATCATGAGATGAAATATAGTCTGACAGCTGTTCTAATATTAATGTGGAACTTTCTGAAAGCCTTGTGTATTCCGTTTTGATTTTTTTTAGTGTTGATTTTAATTCTTTTTCTGAAAATACATCTTCATCTCTGCTCATTGTAAGAAACAAATCTGTCTGAACAACCGGTGAAACTTTTGCATTTCCTAAAAGCGACTGAATAATAACTCTGGAAGCAGATTTTTCCCGGGCTGAAGAAATATCAATATATTCATCTCCAAGAATTTTTAAATTTCTTTGTTTAAGCAGTAATTTTTTGAATGCAGAACCGTCTCTGTTCCATGTCTGTGCCAGCACATCACATTCATCATCTGAAAGATTTTTGTACTGGACGACAATCTGTGTCATTTCGTCTGAAAAATCTTTGTGAGCAAGAACAAATTTCCTGCCTTTGGAAAGATTTCCTTTTGAGATTTGCTCCTGTATCAGTTTTGAATACGGCAAATCCTGTTTTTTAGAATTGTACTGGGAAAAATCAGAAAAATATTTTTGAATTACTGCAAGAGCGGTATTTTTTGATATATTTCCGTTTATAAAAACTGTGCTGTTTGAAGCGGTGTAATAATTTTCAGAAATTTTTTTTAGAATAGTGCGGACTTCAGATTTTGTTTTTGAAGAAAAATCAGATGAAGATATTCCGCTTTCCCGTGTCCAGGGGGCATCCGGAAAAATTCTGGAATCAATTGCCGTATTTATAAAACCTGTTGCACTGGATTCATATTCTTTAAATTCGGCAGTCATTATTTTTAGAAGTGAATTCAGTTCTGAATCGTTTGGCTGTAAGGGTTTTAATTTTTCACTTAAAAGTAGAACTGCTTTTTCGATTGAACCTGGAGCAACTGTTGCTGTAAATCTTACTGAGTCATTCGAAATTTCTCCATTCAGTAATCGTGCGTACAGCGTAAAAAAACCTGCATTTTCAGGAGTCTGTTCTGTAAAACCTGCGTTTACACAAAGTTCAATTCTTATGGTTGGAGAGGAATTGTCTTCAAGAACATAAATTTTCAGTCCGTTTTCCAGAGTAAAAAAATCAACATCATTTTTTGAAAAAGCAAAGAAATAAAAAGGACTGAAAAATACCAGTAAGAGAAAAAAATAACGCTTCATAAATATCCCGCCGTTCAAGAATTATACAGTAATTGCTAACATCTTTCCAATCCGATAAAATCAATTTATGGTTACTTTAAGTACAGAAACAAACACAGCTGAACTGCCTGATTTTCATAACGATTTTCTCAAAGGTAAAAGACAGCTTACTCAAAATGAAATAAACATTCTTGAAAAAAGCAACAAAAATTCGGATTCCTCATGGAAAAATATCTGGGTAAGTAAAAAAGAATTTGATGTTTCTCTTATTTCCGGCTGCGAAATTAACGGATTCCTTGTAATAGGAAAACTTTCCAAAATTTCCCTTAAATATCATGATTTAGTTTTAACGGCAGGGCTTTATGATTCATATCTTGAAAATGTCGTTATAGATGATGACTGTGTTATCCGGAATGTTCATTATCTTTCAAATTATAAAATCGGAAACAGAAATATTCTCTTTAATATTCAGGAAATGTCCTGCACAAAACACTCAAAATTTGGAAACGGCATTTTAAAAAACGGAGAGCCTGAGTCAAACAGAGTGTGGATTGGTGTCGGAAATGAAAATGACGGTCGTGCAGTTCTTGCTTTTGAAGATATGATTGCAGCTGATGCTTACATCTGGGCTAAATACCGTGATGACAAGGTATTGCAGAACCGTTTTATTCAGCTTACTGAAAATCAGTTCTCTAAAGAATTAAATACCTATGGCATTACAGGTGATGATGTTGTAATAAAAAATACAACTCTTCTTAAAGATGCAAAAATCGGAAACAGTGCCTATATAAAAGGTGCATTCAAACTCAAAAATATTACTGTTCTTTCTTCTGAACAGGAAGCAAGCCAGATTGGTGAAGGAGTTGAACTGGTTAACGGAATTCTTGGCTATGCTTCGCGCGTTTTCTATCAGGCCGTGGCTGTACGTTTTGTAATCGGCAGAAACTGTCAGTTAAAATATGGTGCGCGCCTTTTAAATTCTATTCTGGGCGATAATTCTACAGTTTCGTGCTGTGAAATCTTAAATAACCTGATTTTTCCTTTCCATGAACAGCATCACAATTCTTCTTTCCTTATAGCATCTATTGTTGCTGGTCAGAGTAATATTGCTTCCGGGGCTACAATCGGATCAAATCATAATTCGCGTGCTGCAGACGGTGAAATGTATGCAGGCCGTGGATTCTGGCCCGGACTTTGTTCTGATTTTAAGCATAATTCCAGTTTTGCAAGTTTTACCCTTATTTCAAAAGGAAGCTATCAGCACGAGCTTAATATTCAGTATCCTTTCTCACTTGTAGCAAGTAATGGTCCCTGTCAGCCGGTTACAATAATTCCGGCCTACTGGTTTATGTACAATATGTATGCCGTTGCAAGAAATAAGGCAAAATTTGAAAAGCGCGATAAAAGAATCGTAAAAATTCAGAATATAGAAACAGACCCTTTTGCACCTGATACAATTCAGGAAGTAGAGCAGGCTTTACGGAAAATAATTGAACTTACGGCAGATTATCTTGTTTCTCAGAAAAAGGAAAATGCTCTTGCTGCCTCAGACAAGAATGAGCTTTATCAGAATGCAAAAGATTTTCTCCACAAAAATCCTGATTCTGATTTTGTTCTAACTGACAAAAATGCCCAGAAAAAATACGGTGCAAAAATCGTAAAACCTGTTAAAGCTTACAAAGCTTACCGCCGTATTGTTAAATATTTTGCAGTCCGCACTTTATGTGAATATTGTGACAGAAACGCTAAAAAATGGATTTCAAGTGAAGATATCTTTAAAATTTCAAAAATGCCTCTGTATACAAAATGGGTGAATATCGGCGGCCAGATTATTCCTGAAAAATGCCTTACCGAGCTTTTTGATTCAATAAAAAATTCTTCAATTGATTCATGGCAGACTGTTCATGAATTTTATAATGAGTGTCAGAAGCATTATGAAGATTACAAGGTTTCTTATGCTTTGAACCTTCTGGAAAAACTTTATTCCCGTCCGCTTGGTGAATTTAACCGAAAAATTTTTGACGGAATTATCGAAGATGTTCTTTTTGCAAATCAAAACATGTATGAAGCAACTCTTATTTCCCGTATGAAGGATTTTGATGATGAATTCCGCATGCAGACTTTCAGAAATGCCCGTGAAATGGATGCTGTTCTTGGCGGCATAACAGACAACGAGTTTATTCTTGAAATGAAACAACAGACAGAATCTTTTGAAGAAAAGGTGAAAGTTTTATTCAGTGAATTAACATCGCTGTCTATTGACTAAAAAGCCTCGAATCAGCATACTTAAAGCATGATGACACTATCACTACTACTTTTGTGCAGTTTTTCTCGTGAATGCTAAAAGAATAGGCAGTAGTGTTAATATTTAATAGTACATTGCAGGACCTGTTGCTTTTGGCAGCAGGTCTTTTTTTTATTTAAGGAGTTTTAAAATGAATGCAAAAAAGTACAGACCGTTTCCTTCTGTTCCAGTCGTAAACCGCAGCTGGCCGTCAAAGCGGATTGAAAAGGCACCTGTCTGGTGTTCCGTTGACCTTCGTGACGGAAATCAGGCTCTAATTGACCCGATGGGAATCGAAACAAAACTTGCATTTTTTGAACTTCTCGTAAAGCTTGGTTTCAAAGAAATTGAAATCGGCTTTCCCAGTGCCAGCGATACTGAATACGATTTTATACGCCGCCTTATCGACGAAAAACGCATTCCTTCTGATGTAACGATTCAGGTATTGTGTCAGGCGCGCGAAAAATTAGTCCGCCGCACGATGGAATGTATCAAAGGTGCTCCGAGCGTAATTTTCCACATTTACAATTCAACTTCTCCGGCCCAGCGAAAATACACTTTCAACAAGTCAAAAGAAGAAATCATCAAAATTGCAACTGACGGCGTAAAAGTCATTAAAGAATGCATGAAAGATTTAAGCGAAGAAGACCGCAAAAAGATCCGCCTTGAATATTCACCGGAAAGTTTTTCAATGACAGAAATTGACTATGCAATCGAAATCTGTGAGGCTGTCGGAAACGAGTGGGGCTGGGACCGCGAAAATAAAATCATCTTCAACCTTCCTACAACTGTTGAATGTTACACACCAAACATTTATGCAGACTCAATCGAATACTTTGCTCAGAAAATCTCTCACCGAGACTGCGTAATCATTTCAACACACTGTCATAACGACCGCGGAACAGGCGTTGCTTCGTGCGAACTCGGGCTTTTAGCCGGCGCAGACCGTGTTGAAGGCTGTCTTTTTGGAAACGGCGAGAGAACCGGAAACCTTGACATCGTAACTGTTGCGCTCAATATGTTCTCAGAGGGTGTAGACCCACAGCTTGATTTTTCAAATCTTCCGGATATTGCAGATGCCTACCAGGAATACACCAAAATGGAAATCAATCCGCGCTCTCCTTATGCAGGAGGCCTGGCTTATACAGCCCTTTCCGGCGGTCATCAGGATGCGATTGCCAAAGGATTTGCAGCCCGTGCCAAAATGAGCGAAGATGCTGTCTGGGATGTTCCTTATCTTTTAATCGACCCGCACGACATCGGCCGCCAGTATGAAGGAATTATCAGAATCAATTCTCAGAGCGGAAAGGGCGGAGCAAGCTTTATTCTTGAACACAATTACGGATATGCAATTCCAAAGGCAATGCAGAGCTCAATCGGCGACCTTATCAAGGCAAAAAGCGATGCAGCCCAGCGTGAACTTCAGCCGGAAGAAATCCTTAAATTCTTTGAAGAACAGTGGATTTCTAAAAAAGAACCGCTTTCAGTCCTCGATTTTGCATCAACTCAGCTTGAAGGACACGGCGACAAAGAGCATGTTTCGTGCCGCGGCGTAATCAAATACAACGGCGAACAGATTTCAATCGGCGGAAAGGGTAACGGTCCTCTCGATTCCTTTGTTGCAGCCCTTGCTTCTACACCTTTGCCGAAATTCAATATTACGGCTTTCAACGAACACTCTGTCGGTTCAGGAAGCGACACTTATGCAGTGGCTTACGTTCAGATTACAAAAGAAGACGGCTCTGTTAAGTGGGGTGTCGGAAAATCAAGCAACGTCGGCAAAGCCGGTATTGCAGCGGTTGTTTCTGCACTGAACCAGTAAGAGCTGAAACTTTCCGGCTTTTAATTTGTTTCTGTTAATATGAAGAACACGAGACGTTTTCAGATAATATGCGCGTTTGTTTTTACTTTCGCGCTTTCTTTTCTATCAGCTCAGGAAACAAATTTTCCGACTCTTTACCGTTACACACTTGAAAACGGGCTTGAACTTTTTATAGCAGAAAATGATTCAGCTCCGCTTGCTTACATCGAACTTGCAGTCAGGGCAGGAGCTGTTACTCAGACGCCGGAAACAGCCGGTCTTTTCCATCTTTACGAGCATATGCTTTTTAAGGGAAATGCCAAATACGCAAATCAGGATGAATTTACCGAAGCCGAAAATAAAATGGGCGTTATTGACGAAAACGGTTCAACCGGCATCGACCGGGTAAATTATTTTTTTACAGTTCCGTCTTCAGAGGTAAAAAACGGTCTTGAATTCTGGTCTTATGCAATCCGTACTCCAAAAATAGATGAAAAAGAACTTGAAAACGAAAAAGCTGTAGTTCTTTCCGAAATTAATGCAGATTTTACTGACCCGGCTCATATCCGTTCGTCTGCTATTTTTAAAAATCTTTTTCCAGACGGTGCATGGAGATTAGATCCGGGCGGAAGTCCTTCTGTCGTAAAAAATGCAACGGTAGAATCACTGCGCGAAATTCAGAAAAAATATTATATTCCGCGTAATTCTGCCATTTTTGTAGGCGGAGATGTTCATCATGAAGAAGTTTTTCGTTATGTAAAAGATATTTATGGTGACTGGAAAAATCCTGAAGAAAAGGCAGAAAAAATTCATCAGTCTGTGAAAGAACCGTTTAAAAATCTTGACAGTGATTTAAAAATGATTTTCGTAAATCCGGGAAATGCAGACAGTATTATTTCAGCAAATTATTTTCTTCGCGGTCCGGACGGTGAATTTGATGTGAATGATACATATCCGGCCGATATTCTTGTAAATATTTTAGCAAATCCGTCATCAGAATTTGTATCAAGTGTTATTTCAAATAAAAACCTTTCTATTCCGGATTCTGATTATACCGGTGTTTCTTATCCGACAAGAAGAGCTGGCAGCCTTATCTGTTTTTATGCATATATGTTAAATCAGGGCGAAACAAATCCTGTCCAGAAATCTGAAGAATATCTTTTAACTTTAAAAAACAAGTCTTTTCCTCTTTTGACTGATAAAAAAACTTACGG
>NZ_JAZOUG010000338.1:0-2165 GCF_045657965.1 Treponema sp.
ACCTTGGAACATAAAAATCACGTCTTTTGAAGCCCAAGGTGTCTGGATGGTGCCCCAGGGGGCCCAAAATTGACGGACACGTAATTTCTTTCCGAATGACTACTTTCTATAATGTGTATTCTGTCGACCAATTATTTCCGTTTTCCCAGGTTTTCTGTGCAGGTAAGCGTTAAAATATTCCACTCTCTTCTGTATTTTTATCAGCTCATTTAATATTACTGACATCAAAAGAACGTAAAGTCTTTTCAATGTCAGTAATTATGTAACAATTTTTTTTTAGAACTTAATCTTTCTGTCACTGCCTTCGTAATATTCTTTACGCAGGGTCTTAACCTGCTCATCTGCCATGTAGTCATCAAACGGCATCATGCGGTCAATTACGCCTTTTGGTGTGATTTCAACGATTCGGTTTGCGATTGTCTGAATAAACTCATGATCATGGCTTGTAAACAAAATTACTCCAGGGAACTGAACAAGAGCCTGGTTCAGGCTTTCGATTGCTTCAAGGTCAAGGTGGTTTGTAGGGTCGTCAAGAATCAAAACATTTGCGTTCTGAAGCATCATCTTAGAAAGCATACAGCGCACCTTCTCTCCTCCGGACAAAACCTTTACCTTTTTAAGAGATTCGTCCCCGCTGAACAGCATTCGTCCCAAGAATCCGCGGACATAAGCGTCGTCCTGCTCTTTTGAGAACTGTTTAAGCCATTCAGTGATGTTCATATCGTTGTTAAAGAATTTATTATTGTCGCGTGCAAGATATGTATTGCTTGTAGTCTGTCCCCAGAAGAACTCGCCTGATTCTGGTTTTGTCTCGCCTGCGATAATGTCGAACAATGATGAAATTGTGTTGTGCTCCACGCCGACAAATGCAATTTTATCAGTGCGGTTAACCTTAAAGTCAAATTTGTTGAGAAGCTGTACGCCGTCTTCGTCCTTTGAGCAAAGACCTCTGCATTCAAGAACATTGTTTCCAATTTCGCGCTCTGTTGCAAAGTGAACATACGGGAATTTGCGGCTTGTAACCGGCAAATCTTCAAGTTCGAGCTTTTCCAAAACCTTTTTACGGCTGGTAGCCTGACGGCTCTTTGCAGCATTTGAAGCAAACCGTTGAATGAATTCTTTGAGGTCTTTAGCTTTTTCTTCGTTCTTCTTTTTCTGGTCTTTTGCCTGTTTCTGTAAAATCTGGCTCATCTGGTACCAGAAGTCGTAGTTTCCGGCGAACTGAGTGATTTTACCGTAATCGATGTCACAGGTTACAGTACAGACAGTGTTCAAAAAGTGACGGTCATGGCTTACAACTATGACTGTGTTTTCAAATTCGAGAAGGAAGTCTTCAAGCCAGTTGATAGATTCCAAATCGAGACCGTTCGTAGGTTCGTCAAGAAGAAGAATATCAGGATTTCCGAAAAGGGCTCGTGCAAGCAAAACGCGGACTTTCTGACCTTCATCAAGTTCACTCATCATTTTGTCGTGAAATTTTTCTTCAAGACCAAGACCTGAAAGCATCTGCTCAATCTGGTTTTCAGCTTCGTAACCGCCAAGTTCGCCGAATTCTGCTTCAAGTTCAGCTGATTTAATTCCGTCTTCTTCTGTGAATTCAGCCTTTGAATAGATTTCATCACGTGCTCTTGAAACTTCGTAAAGTTTTGGATATCCCTGCATTACTGTGTCTTTAACAGAAAATTCGTCAAACGCGAAGTGGTCCTGACTCAAAACAGCCATTCGCTCACCCGGAGTCATGAAAATTTCGCCGGTATCATGCTCCTGCTCACCTGAAAGCACCTTAAGGAAGGTAGACTTACCTGCCCCGTTCGCACCAATAATGCCGTAACAGTTGCCGGCAGTAAATTTGATATTGACATCCTTAAAAAGCGGCTTTTCGCTGAAATGAAGGCTTACGTCAGATACTGTAATCATTTATTGCTCCTAAAAAATTTTATTTATATTTGAAACTTTAGACGGACACAGATTAACACAGATTCAGTTTTTTTTATAGTGGGGGGAAGTCTCCCCCTCGCTCCATTACCTTTCACTACGCGGAAAGACCTGAGCAAGCTCGGTCATTTCCTCTCCGTTCGGGTATTTCCGCTACCCATTCTAAGGGGGGCGGTTCAGTCATAGCCAAGTCGGATCGTAGCCATGTCGTTCTGTGAGCCAAGGAGTTG
>NZ_JAZOUG010000339.1:0-4728 GCF_045657965.1 Treponema sp.
AATAGACTTGAACAACCTATTGTACACCTTCGAGGAAAGTTTTTTTTGCTATAAGCTTTTGCCCACCACCCGCATAGCAGGTGGTTTATTGTGAAAACATTCCGCTTCGCTACATGTTTTCACCGGCTCATGCGCCGGAAAATAAAAGAGGACTGCTTTTTTCGCAGTCCTCTCTTTTAATCTTTGAATTGAATAAAGTTCTCTTCGCTTACTTCAACTTCAACATCTTCATTTCCAATAACTACTGAATCTATTTCGGAATTATTATCATACTTTGCAATAAACTTAAACACAGAATTTTCGTTTATTTCCTTTGTAATTTCACTTGCATCACGGTTAGCATATAAATATTTAAGAAGAGCTACTTCAGTACCTTCTTCAAGGTTCTTAAATTCAGGTAAAGTATTCAAATAATCTGCAAAAATCTGAAGAATTGGATCCTGAGAATCTTTAGGTGTAAAAATAATTGAATATGTCTGAACTTCAGGTGTTTCTTCTACTGGATTATCGGTAGGAGTTTCAGGTGTCTCTTCTACTGGATCATCAGTAGGAGTTTCAACCGGTGTTTCAGGACCACTTGGTTCCGGAACATAAAGTGTCGGATCATTTGTAGGTGTGCTGCAAGAGAACATCACAAAACCAATAACCAAAATACTTAAAATCTTCAAAATCTTATTCATTCGAATCTCCTAAATTATTTAATAATTTTCACTGCTGAATGATTCTACATCATCACACTAAAATTCCTTTGGGACGCTTTCCTAATGCTTCTAATAGTTACGTCGTTCCCAGTTATCCACTTCCCATTGAGCAAGGGATTGCCCGGATGTTTTTTCCTTTATCTTATTAATCAGACTTATGTAAACCTTAGGCTCTTCTATTTTGGTCCAATTAACCATATCTTTGCCTTTAATCCCTGCATTTTCAAGATTGATTCTGTCGATTGGAAGGTGCGGCGGTTCTTTTATATAGCCGGCACACCAGTAATATTTGCACATCATATTCAGAAGTTTCTGACAGGTGCCGAAATTCAACGCATTTCCCAATTTTTTAGTTTTCGCCTGAAGTTCTTCAATGTTCGCAATATGCTCTTCTTCTGTTACTTTCCTTTTGCTATAAACTTCTGATAGCTTGTCTTCCAGAATTTTTTTTATTTCTATTCTAAAATTACCTTTTTCTTTATTCGTAGTGTTTTTATTCCAAACCCCATTGTGTTGAACTGCTGCGCCCCATGAGAGCATAAAAAATTCGTTTTTAAGAAATTTTCTCTGTGATTCATTCATGGACTCTAACCTCCTTTGCTCCACATTCTACATCAAGAGGTCAAAATTCCTTTGGGACGCTTTCCTAAAATTCTTGGGAAAATTTCCCAAACAAAAACGGGACTTTTGATGTATACTTGGCGCATGAGCAAAAGTGTTGCTTTAACATTGAAGCATGTTTTTAAAATTGAATTACTCATCATCTATGTGGCAATAATCAATTTTGGATTTTCCATTTATTTTAAGACGTACTCTAACAAAAAAATTTCTGAACTGGATTCTCAGATGCTCAAAATCCAGCTGGAAGAAAACAGCGGTAATTTTAATCATGATGGTTTGATAGAAAAACTCACTTACGATTACGCGCCTTTTACTTATTTTGATGAAGAATTAAAAACTGAACTTTCAGAGATTATTGAACTTCTGGAAACAAATCAGAGCACAATTGAGCCGATAATCACTTTTCAAAACAACATGCACCAGACGCAGACTAGGCTGAACCTTGGCTACGACACGCTTTTGTACTGCTCTCTCATCCTCATTATGATTGCAGTTTTTCTGATTGTAGAAAAATCCTTTAAAAACAGAATTGACCTTCACCGCCTTAAAGTAATGAGCGAAGAACAGTCTAAAATCAGCCGCAACCTTCACGACGGTGTTGCTCAGGATCTTGCGGCGCTTAAGCTTTATCTTGAAAAAGAAGATATTTCAAAATCAAAGTTTTATGCTCAGCAGGCTTTTAACGAAGTGCGCTATATGATTGGAACCACTCACCTGAACCTGACCGAAAGCTTTGAAGAAATTGTAAAAAAACTGGCGGCAACGCTTGAAGCAAACTACAACATTTCAACAAAGGTCTATATCGGTTCAACAAAAATTCAGCATTTAAGCGAAAATGTTCAAATTGAACTTATCCGAATCCTGCAGGAAGCGCTTTCCAACATCAGCCGTCATGCAAACGCGAGCAATGTGGAAATCCGTTTTGTAGACGGAATCGACGACTTCCGCTTTATTATAAAAGATGATGGCAAGGGATTTTCGGAAGAAGAAGTTGAACTTAAAAACAAGCAGAGCGCAAAAAAGCATTACGGCGTTTCAAACATCAAAGAGCGCGTGGAACTTTTGGGCGGTACTGTCAATTTTATAAGCGAGGGAGGAACAACAATTGCAATCACAATTAAAGATTCTGTTCGTTGATGATCATGTGGGCTTACGAGACGGCATGACTCAGATGCTTAAAAATAAAGATTCCTCTTTTGATTTTGTGTGCGCAAGTGATTATGAAAGCGCACTGGAAACCTTAAAGGAAAACCTCGGCATCAAAATTGTCATTCTTGATTTGAACCTTGACGGCAGAAGCGGACTTGAATTGATTCCCGAACTCAAAAAGCTTTCTCCCGACATTGCTATTTTGATTTACACCATGTTCAATGATGTGATTCATGTCGAAAATTCACTCTTGAACGGAGTTCAGGGCTACATTACAAAAGACGCAACAATTGATGAACTTGCCTCTGCAATCACTACTGTTGCAAACGGCAATTCATATTTTAATAAAGCTGCAACTGAACTGATGCAGTCGCTTCTTGTAAAACATGGACGCGAACATGACATCACAAATGATTTGAGCTATCTTTTTGACAACTACAAATCACTTTCAAAAAAAGAGCGCGAAGTTTTTATTCTTCTTTCTCAGGATATGCACGTTGCAGACATTGCCAAAAAGCTCGGCAAATCAGAAAAGACAGTCATCAATCAGCGAACCGAAGTCTATTCAAAACTTGATATAAAAGACAGGCACGACCTTCTTGAAAAAGCAAAACTTCTGGGGCTTATTGTATGATGAACAAAAACTGGACACCGCGCAGAATCATTTTTACAGTTCTCTTTACTGCAATTTCAATCGGAATAAATTATCTCGGCTCATTTCTGGCAGGATTGATTGCATTTCCTCTTTATCTTGATTCAGTAATGACTATTGCAGTAACTGCTTTGTGCGGACTTGTACCGGGCTTAATCTGCGCGTTCTGTTCAAATCTGCTTTTGTTCATTTTTGCACACACGGGAATCTTCTTTTCTGCATGTCATCTTTCTACCGCTTTAATCGCCTGGATGGTTTTCCGCACAGAAAGAAAAAATCATCCTAACGAAAAACTTCTTTCCGCAGACAGCTTTATGTGGGCTGGATTTTTAGCCGCAATCAGCAATTCAATTATCGGCGACACAATTTCAACTTTTGTTTATGGTGCAAACACTTCAATTCCGCAGGTAGATAACGCTGTTCAGGGAATCTACGTTGTAATCAGAAGCCTGCCGGTTGCAGCATACATAGGCGGCACAATCACAAACTTTGTAGATAAGCTTGTAAGTGCCACAATTTGCCTTTTTATTTATAGAGGCGTAAAGATAATACAAATCAAACATAGCTAGCAGAAGTCCAGAAGGCTGGCCGTCTGGCAGATAATCCAAAAAGACAGAGTCTTGTTGGCGGAGGTTTAGAAAGGGCAACGTTGCCCTTCTCAGGTTTCCAAAGGGCAGAGCCTTTTGGTGGCTATGAAGTGGAAAAAAAAAGCGGTGAAAGATTCCTTTTGGGGAAGCTTTCATTTGCCCGCGCTTTTCGGAACGGAATAGACAAGGGGTCGAGGGGATATGCCCTCGCACAATAGAAGTTTGTTCGCAGATTTTTGTAAAAAACGCGGGCAAACTTCTATTGTGTTAGAACTTGGCCACAAGTTCTGGAGTAGTTAGTTCCGAAGGCTCTTTTTTTATGCCTTTACGGCTCATTTTCTGTTAGGGAAACGGTGCGCTAACTAAAAAAAAACGCAATCAAGCAGTATTGCAAGATTGCGTATTTGTTGAAAACTGGAAGAATTACCGCTCAATGTCGTAATTACGCGAGCGGATTTTTTTTCTGCGTTCCTGAACTTCTGGAATTGCTTCCTTAATTTCACGAACTTCCTTAATCTGGCTGAGGGTATTTCCTCTCATGCCCTTTTCGATGTACTCTCCGAAATTGCTGCAGTAGCTTTGCCTCATGTCTTCCGCAACAATCATCAGCTCATCTGGGGTCTTGTTCCAGAAGTGTTTTGCAAAATACTGTGCCTTATGAAGCCATCCGCAGAACTTTTCTTCAAGGCCGTTAAACCATTCGCAAAGGCCTTTTCCATCTCTTCTTCTTGCCATAAGTCTTGCATCGTCAAACTTTATGTCATCTGCAAAAGTGAAGTATGGGGTAGCCGCATTGTTGTTGACTTTCTCGGCCCTTTCTGCGAGTTCCTTAGTTTCCCTCAGCATCTGGTCTAAGGCTCTGTCTTTTTCTTTTACCTCCTTGTTTTTCTTTTTAAGCTTCTGTACGAACTTGTGAAGGGATTCGGAAGCGTGTTTTCTAGCGTTCGATAAGAAAGTCTCTTTTTTTGTGACTTCTTCCTCGCGCTCTTTTAACTCGTCTTCCTTGTCGCTCAGTTTG
>NZ_JAZOUG010000340.1:0-3988 GCF_045657965.1 Treponema sp.
AAAGGAGTAAATTATGAAAGCTTTTGGTGGAGACGTACTCTTCCTGGATCGCTCAGATATTAATACTGACGAAATCATTCCTGCAAAATATCTTACTGAAGTATCAAAGCAGGCTTTAAAACCATATCTGCTTGAAGACCTCAAGCTCGACGGTTTCGATGCAAAGCGCGATGTTCCGAACAAAAAGGTAATTATCACACGCGAAAATTTTGGCTGCGGCTCAAGTCGTGAGCATGCACCATGGGCTCTGGAGGTTAACGGAATTTATACCGTAATTGCTCCAAATTTTGCCCGAATTTTCTATCAGAACATGTACAACTGTGGTCTTCTTGCACTCAATATGCCTAAAAAAGACATTGACGACATGTTCCGAACATTCGGAAACAAAGACTGCGAATGTAAAATCGAGCAGAAAGAAGACGGAACCTGGAAAGTAAAACTCATTGCAGGCTCTCTTTCTAAAAGCTACCCTTTCAAGCTTGAAGGTTTCGAAAAGGCTCTTGTTGAAAACGAAGGCTGGATTGGTTTTGCTGATTCAAAATACTAACGCGACCTACTGTCGCCGGCAAGAATTTTTAGTCTGCTTCACATCCTGAAAATTCTTGCGGTTAATTCTCATCATGCCGCATCCGTGCGGCAATTTTTTTATGAATAAGAAAATTTTTTCTTCCTTTGTTTTTTTTTATGTTCTTCTCTTTTTAGTAATTCCGCCTTTTTTCGCACCATTTTTTGCTGAACGTCAGGATTCTTTTATTGCACACTACCCGTTTACAGTTTTTTTTAACGGATGTATATCATTTTTGATATATATTTTTGCGCTAAATGGAAAGCTTTTTGAAAATAAAATATCTGACAGTAGACAGCCTTTTTTTATATATAAAGCTAATGCATTAATAACCTTTGGCATACTTTGTCTTTCATCGGTAATTTTAGAATTTACTGCATTCTTTTTTAAAATTAATTCTGGAATTCACAATATTGTTTATCCTGATTCTTTTATTTTTTACATAAATTTTATTTCAGGTGTAGTTTTCTCTGCTTTTACTGAAGAAATAATTTACAGATTTTACATGCCTTTAGTTTTATTTGAACTTTTATCAAGAAAAATTGCGAATAAAAGATACCACCTTATACTCAGTGAAAGTTGTGCGCTTCTTCTTTTTACATTTGGTCATATTTATCTTGGTGTTTTTGGGGTTCTTAATGCATTTATTTGTGGAGCTGCTTTAAGATTATGTATGATAAAAACCAAATCAATATGGACTTCTTTTATTGTTCATACACTTTATAATTTTTTGTCTTTTTTATTATTTTGGGGATTAAAAAATTCTTTTAATTAAAAAAAATTTCTTTAATCCGTCTATAGGTCCATTCTGATATTTCATATACGGCATTTTCAGAATAAAAAGCAAAAGCTGATTCCTGAGAGTCAATTTCAGAAGGAATAACTGTTTTTGTATAAAGACAGCCTTCGGTGTTTTTGAAGAAATCAAGTTTTACTATCCTTCCGTTTCCATCCTGCATCGAAATAAAAGCAATTTTTTGCAACTCTTCCAGTTCTGTTTTTGTATGAAGCTTTCCATGACGAAGTGATAGAAGTGTTTTTGATTTCTGAATAAAATCTTTGCTTTTTTCATCAATTTTTATCTTAGTTAATGAAGCTTGACTTCCTGTTAAAGCTTCTTCAAATTTTAGTTCAACTGGATTATTTATTTCAGAAATTATGTCCCCTTCTGTCCAGTAATTTATATCAGCTGTAAGATACTGGCTGAACTTATCTTCTGTTTCGTAAATTACATTAGAATCCTTTGATTTTATGGTTATACGGTTTTTAAGATTATCGGTTGTACCAAACAGTATAGTAGAAAGTGAAGAATCGTTTTGATTTAAAAAGGAGATTTCTGTTACTCCAGTTTTACTTCCAAAAAAACTGTTGAAATCCGATTCTTTTTCTGAAAGTTTATACATTGTCAAAATATCTGTAGATTTTTCTATAAGGGAAGTTATTATTTTTGTGTCTGCTGTTGTTGAAATTGACATATAAGGTTTGGAAACTATAAAAATATCTCCATATTTTGTAATTTCAATTGAATCTTCATGTCCGTTTGAATTTTTTGTTTGAATTAAAATCTTTTTTACACTGGTCTTAAATTTTGGATTTAAAATAGCTGATTCCACAGCTTTTTGCTCAGTTCTTTTTGATGGAGAAAATTTATATGAAAATACAAAAATCAGTAATGAGAAAATTAAAATTTTTAAGAGCAGTTTATCCAGTTTTTTCAATATAATTTTCCTTTTCTTTTATTTCTTAAGATTAGTACTGACATATAAATGCTGATAATTATGAGCGGTAAAAGTACAAAAGTAACAAATACAGTGAAGTTTTTCATTTTGAGAAAAGCATTTTCATCAGTAAGTTTATAAAGAGATGCTGATTCAGAATATTTTTCCATTAAGGATGCTAACTCTTCTTCTCCACGAAGTTTTAAAAGCTGTGAAGTTAAAAAGTCATAATTTCTGAAGTCCCCGCTGCTTTCTCCTGAAATAAAACCTGTCATAAGAGATGAAACGAAAAACTGGTCTGAAATAAGGATTACATTGTCTTTCTGTGCTGCAACTGTATAAATGCCATTTTGACTTCCGCTTTGAGAAGCTGTCTTGGGAAGAGTAAAAGGATTTGTAAGAAAAAGACTTTCTTCATTACCGGCACTTTCTGCGGCTTTTTGAAGCCAGGCAAAGTTTGTGGTTACAAGAAGCGGAATTGCCCCGTTATAAAGAGAGATAGGACTAGCCCAGAAAACACTTGCTCCGCGTTTTGCTTCTTTTTGCGGCTGAATTGAAATCCAGAGCGGATAATTCATGGTTCTATATTCAGTCTGAGAGTCATAAGTGCCGTCTGAACTTGACTGCATTGTAATTGTGTGACATGAAATATCTTCAACCAGTGCATTTTCAAATGCAAATCCCAGAGAATTTAAGAAAGAAAAAAGGCTGTCTTTGCTGTTTTTTGTTACAATCCACTCATCCTCTACAGAGATATTAAACGGACTTACTGCAATAAATGCTTTTACTCCATTTTTTAATGCATCTTCCAGATAATCCTTTTGTTCCTGAGTAAGATTTGAAGTTCCTAATACCACGATTTCATCTTCAGAAGTAAGATTTTTTAAGATTTCAGTTGTGTTAAACTCATTTAGAATTTCAGTTTCAAAGCCCCTTGTAATGAGCCAGGGGGAAACATAACCGTAAAAATCTCCGATTGTACGTCCATTTCCAGATAAAAGATAGACTTTTCTTTTCTTTTCTGTTGTTAACTGGATAACACGCTGAGTAAGGTCGTATTCCAGAGTGTTTGTTGAGAGTGTAAAAGGAATAAGTGCTGATTTTTCCAGATATTGAAGCAGAATTGCAGAATAGACTGTTATGAATTCTGTTTTATTACCGTTATCGTTTCTTATTTGCTGACCCTGTATGCCCAGATTTTTAAGTTTTTCAGCATCTGCCTTTTCGATGGACAGTGAAATTTTTGGACTATGCAGACTGTAATCCGAAAGGAATTCATCTACGTCAGTAACCTGAGGATATAATTCAGCAACTTCTTCTGAACGGTAATATGTAATTCGAAGGTTGTCATTAATTGTTTCTATTACTTTACTGCTTGTTTTTGATACAGAAAATTTTTTGTTTTTACTTAAATCAAGTCTCACATAAAGATTTGAAAAAGATAGAGAAAGAAGAAATAAAATTGAGGTTAATAAAAATACTGTAAGTTTTGGAGTCTTTTTTCCAAGCCGGATATTTTCATAATTTGCAGACAAAAGGTTAAAAGAAAAAGAGATAATCAGATAATATACAAAGTTACGGCTGTCCAAAATTCCTTTTGAGAATGAATCAAAATGCCATGCAAAAGAAATCTTTCTGCATATAAACGCAATAAAATCCGGTAAATTAAAATAAAGAGCTAAAAGATGACTGAAATTAAGAATTG
>NZ_JAZOUG010000341.1:0-2990 GCF_045657965.1 Treponema sp.
ATCTTTTTTCTTTTTGAAACATAATTTTGATGTGAATGTAAGTGTTGATAGTCTTACAAAATACATTCTTTATGATATGAATCTAGGATTAAAATCTCCAGAACTTGCCGGCGAAGATATGATAAAAACCTGGATGCTGCCGCCAAAAGAAAAGCCGCATAATCAGAAAGTAATTGTAATTGATGCAGGCGGTACAAATTTTCGTTCCTGTCTGGTAACTTTTGATTCAAACGGCGAATATGAAATTTCTGATTTTAAAAAAACTTCAATGCCAGGAATTGAACGGGAATTAACAAAAAAAGAATTTTTTTCACAAATCGCAGATAATATTGATTATCTCAAAAATAAAGCTGATAGAATAGGATTTTGTTTTTCATATTCAATGAATATTACAAAAGACGGCGATGGAATTTCTACATCTTTCAGTAAAGAAATAAAAGCAAAAGAAGTTATCGGCTGTAAAATTGGCGAAACTTTATGTGAGGAACTGGAAAAACGGGGCTGGAACAAAATTAAAAAAATTGCCCTGCTTAATGATACTGTTTCTGCATTGCTTGCAGGCAGTGCTGCAGTAAAAGAAGGCTGTTCATGTTCATCATTCGTAGGCTTTATTTTAGGAACAGGAATTAATTCTGCTTATATTCAAAAATCAACTGAAAATCAGATAATTGTCTGTGAATCCGGTAAATGTGATAAACTGCCTCGTTCTGATTTCGATATTTCTCTTGATAAAAAAACTGTCTGTCCTGGTCAGTATCAGCTTGAAAAACAGTGTTCCGGTGCATATCTGGGAGCAGTGGCATATGAAGTACTGAATTGTGCTGCCAAAGAAGGTCTGTTTTCTGAAAAAACTGCCTCTAACTTACTTAAATTAAATTCTCTTACTTTAATTGAAATTGATTCATTTCTGTATGCTCCATTTAAAAAGAACGATAAATATTCAACTCTTTCTGAAATTTGTGAAAATGACAATGACAGGAAGACTGTTTATGAAATTCTTGAGATTCTTGTTGAACGCTGTGCTAAAAATGCTGCTGCCATTCTCAGTGCTGTCTGTATTCAGTGCGAAGAAGGCAAAAATCCAGTTCATCCGATTGGAATTCTTTGTAACGGCACAACTTTCTTTAAGACACACAAACTCAAATCAAAAATTGAAGGCTTACTCGAACAGTATTTAACTAAGGAAAACGGAATTTATTACGAACTGCTTTCCATGGAAAACGATATAACTGTTGGTACAGCTGTTGCGGGATTAAGGTAATAAAATGTATATTGGCTTATTAAAAAAAACATTAGTTTTTCTTCTGTTTATTCTTTGCTGCCGTGTTTTTGCTTCAGGAGGTGCTTTAGCAGAAAGTTCTTCGCCTCTTCATGTGATTCGAACTCAGTATTTTGACATAATTTTTCCGGAAGAATGCTGCCAAACAGCACATAAAATAGAAGATGTCTGTGATGATTATTATCTGGAAATAACTTCGCTTTTAGAAACTGAACCTTATCAGCGCTTTCCCGTAACTATTACCCGCTCAGTTGAAGTTTTAAATGCTTATTATGCAGCAATTCCTTATAACCGGATTGTTCTTTATGACACACTTCCTGAAACAAGTCTTGATATGTATGAAGATACAATTCAGTCTGTTTTTTATCATGAGCTGACTCATGCTGTCACATATAATATAAAATCTAAATGGTCAAAGAGACTGTCTTTCATTTCGGATGCTTTGAATCCTGCCTGGTTTACAGTTACAACATTCTGGGCAGAAGGTGCAACAGTTTCTTTTGAAAGCAAAAAACAGGGCGGCCGGTTAAATGACCCATTTTCTACACAGATTGTAAATCAGTCGGTAATTGAAGATAAATTCCCGAACTGGCGTGATGTAACAGGAGCCAGAGATACTTATCCAGGCGGAACCGATGCGTATATGTTTGGAAGTATGTTTGCTTCATATTTACAGGATACGTACGGAATGAGTAAATATGCTGAATTCTGGAAAAATGCAGGAAGCCGCCTTTCTTTTAGTTTTATTGCAGGCGTTTTTGAAAAAACTTATGGAATGAGTGTAGGGGATGCATGGGATGATTTTGAAAAAACACTTCAAATAGAACATTCTACAAAGACTGCGAATCTTTTTTCTAATAAAAATTCCCGTATTTCAAGTTTTGATGTATTTTTTGATGATACTGAAACGAAAATTGCTTATTTTGATTCAGCTTCTTCATCATTAAGATTAGTGATTTTAGATTCAGATGGAAAAATCAAAAAAAATAAAAAATTGCTTGCAGTTACAGGTATTAACCGTGTTGTTTTTTCTTCGGATGGAACAAAACTTGCTTTAAGCCGGTATATCGATAAAAAAAATTATAAATGTGTCGCTGCTGAATATGATTTAAAAAAGAAAAAGTACAATGAGCAGAAAATAACAAACCGGCGGGATGCTTTTTTTATACAAACTGATAATAAAAATGAACTTTCTTTTGTGGAAATGTCTCAATACAGAGACGGTGAAATTGTATTTTCACCAGTAGAAATTGAAAAAAATCTTTATGCTTCAATCGTTAAAGATTCATTAAAATGGAAAATCAGGCTGTCTGATTCTGAAAAAACTCTGATTGATTATGATTTTTCTGAAATCAGCGGTGGTGATATTGCCAGAAATTTGATTCTGCATGAACTGCATTCTATTAAAAGTGATTCTGATTCTATCTGGCTTTCTTTTACCTGGGCAGAACTTGGAAAAGGCGGAAAAATGCTTTCGCGGATTGGATTCCTTAAAGTTGACAGAAGTTCAATGAATGTGACTGCATTTTTACAAAAAGAAAACAGTTTTGCAGGTTTTACAGATGCAGTTCCTTCAAAAAATGTACTGAAAAATATCGAAAATTCCGATGAATTTGGCAGTGTTTTTGATGTGTACGCTGTTGCTTCAGAATATGAAAAATCTCCGCTTTATAAAGTTGAAATGAAGACAGGAGATTTTGAAAAAATATTT
>NZ_JAZOUG010000342.1:0-1530 GCF_045657965.1 Treponema sp.
TCATCGTCATCTTCAAGTCGTTTTGTAAATGCAATGCGCTCATCAATACTTTTGTTGTCTTCGCTGGAAAGTGCTACGGCAGAAATTCCTCGTGCACAAAATTCCTGTGCCATGTATTTTGCATGCTTGATTGTCTGACAAAATCCTAAAACTTTTGGTTTTTCTGCATCGTGCCCATAAAACTTCATTTTTTCGATGATATAATCAACACGATGTCCAACCATGAGCATTTTTGCAATTTCTTCTGTGTATTCGCTTGTTCCAGGCTCAGCTTTGATTTTTGAATAATCAATTCCTTCTGCGTCTGCCAAACCAAAATAATGAAAAGGGCAGATAAGGTTATATTCAAGGGCTTGTCTCAAACGGATTTCCACAGCCACATTGTTGTCAAAAAGGGAATAGATGTCACCGTTGTCGCTGCGTTCAGGAGTTGCAGTAAGACCAAGTAAAAATTCCGGCTTAAAATATGAAATGATTTTCTGATAACTTTCACTTGATGCATGATGGGCTTCGTCTATGACGATGTAATCAAAATTGTCCGGAGAAAATTCCTCGTAGTGCCGGCTCATTGTATCTCGGGTTGCAAAAAGATAGGAACAGTCTTTGTCTTTTTGATTACCTGTATAAAAACCGGAATGATAATTTTTTCCGACTGCACCACAAACTGTATCAAATGATTCTTTTGCCTTTTTGAGGATGTCTTCCCGGTGAACGATAAAAAGTAATCGTTTAGGCTTAAACTGCAGTGCATCAAAAACCGACATGTAAGTCTTACCGCTTCCGGTTGCTGCAATTGCAAGAGCTTTATTTGCTCCGGCTTTTCTCAGTTTATCAAGTTTTACAATTGCTTCCTGCTGCATTGCATTTGGTTGTATTGCCTGACTGTGTTCGTAAGCAAAGAGTTCTGTGGCTTTTTGTGTCTGAACATTTTTCTTTATGCGGGCAAGATAGTCCCGGTAGGAAATCAGGAAATCATCAGAATATTTTTGTGCCCAGGGACTCTTCCAAAGCTGCTCAAATTCATCGAGCACAGATTTTGCAAAAACTCCAGGTTCCTGAGCCTGTCCAGTGGACTCATTTTGAAGCACATTCCATTCAACATTTGTTTTTAATGCCCGGCCTGTAATGTTTGATGAGCCGATAATCACCGTCCACTGGTCGCTGCCTGTAAAAGACTTGTGAAAAAGATAGCCTTTTGCATGAAAGCCGTCTGTTGTAGTCGGTGGAACATAGATTTTGAGTTTGATATTTGGAAACTCAGAAAGCCTTTTGAGAACCGAAGGAGTGGTCATGTTCTGGTAAGTAGTCGTAAGAATCTCGCCCGGAATATTTTTTTTAGAAAGCTCCGCCAGTGTTTCAAGAAGAACCTGCAAGCCACCGTAAGTAATAAAAGCCACGCTGATTTTAAATTCTGTACACTGCTGAAGATTTTCGACCAGAGTGTTAAAAAAATTGCGGGTACGGCCGTTGTAGATGAACTGAGCTGCTTCCATGCCTATGTTCTCCGCTTACGCATAGAAAGTGGGATAT
>NZ_JAZOUG010000343.1:0-19672 GCF_045657965.1 Treponema sp.
CGTGCAATCGGTGAAAACCCTGCTGCTGCAGACGCTTCAGGAATTAACGTAACTCTTTACAAATACATTCACGTTCTTGCAGGCGGTTTTTTGTGCGGAATGGGCGGCGCATATCTTTCGCTTTCGTTTGTCGGTCAGTGGCAGGAAAATATTACAGCAGGTGCCGGCTGGATTTCAGTCGCTTTTGTAATTTTCTGTACATGGAGCCCTTTAAAGGCGATTTTATGTGCATGGGCTTTCGGTGCTTTAAGCTCACTTGCATTAAAGTGTCAGAGTGTTCCTTTCTTTGGACATATCATTCCAGGTCAGCTTCTGGATATGATTCCTTACATTGCAACTGTTGTCGTTCTTGTTCTGATGGGACTTCACTTTAAAAAAGAAAACCAGGGACCTCAATCCCTGGGAATAAGCTTCTTTAGAGAAGAGCGATAAAAGTTCTTAAAAATTATCTGTCATGCAGTACAAACATCTTAATTCCTTCCGTCGGGAACTTTTCTTTTAAGTAATCTACGACGGTGGTAATTGCCTGCTCTTTGTCGTCGTCACAGTAAGCAATAAGAATTACGTTTGTTTCAGGCCAGGTGGAAGTGCCGAGTTTGTAACTTTCACCTCCACGGCCATGTGCAAGCGGCACAATCGAGTACAAAAAGCCGGGAACAGCCGCTTCAAGGTTGTTTATAAGCAAGTCCTGCATGGACTGGTTAGCAAAAATTTCTACACGAATCATTTTTCACCTCCGTTTGCACCTGCTGCAAGTGCGCCAAGCCGTTTTGTAAGCTCGTCATCCATTACAAACTTCTTGTTTTTGTCGTGTTTCTGGTTAAAGAGTGAATAAATAACCGGAATAATGAACAGCGTTACAAGAGTGCTCGAGGTAAGACCGCCGATTACACAAAGACCAATCGGCTGAGTCATACTTGAGTTTGCATCTCCGAAGAATGCCATTGGAACCATGCCGAGCAGAGTAGAAAGCGTTGTCATTAAAACCGGGCGGAGTCGGCTTGCACCGGCTGTCTCACAGGCTTCTAAGAGCGGCACGCCACGGCGAACAAGCAGGTTTGTCTGGTCAACTAAGATAATGCCGTTATTTACAACAATACCAATCAGCATAACAACACCAATCATAGAAACCATGCTGAATGAACTTCCTGTTAAAAGGTGAATTAAAACCGCCCCTACAATTAAGAACGGAAGGGTAAACAGGTTAATGAACGGCTCTTTAAAGCTTTCGTAAGTTCCTGCCATAACACCGAATACAAGGATAATCGCAAGAATAATAATCAGCACGAACACTTTCATCATATCCATTGTGTTGCCCCAAGCACCGTCATAGGTAATGCTGATTCCATCCGGGATAATCATGTCATCGCTTACGAGCTGCTTAATCTGGTTTTCTACATCGCCTGCACTTGCACTGCCGGAAATGCCTGCAGTTAAGTGCACGGTGCGCAGTTTGTTTTCGCGGCTGATTGAAACAGGGCCTGTTCCGCGCACAACCTCTGCAAAGTTTGCCACGCTGTAACGGCCGTTTGTGCCTTCAACATAAATTTTTTCCAAATCAGGAATGTCTTCGCGGTCACGGTCTTCAAGCAGAAGCACAACATCGTATTCATCGCCGTTTGCGCGGTAGGTTGTTGCTGTTTTTCCGTTTATTGAGTAGTTGATTTCGTTTGCAATCGTACTTACAGAAATGCCGAAGCTTGATGCGCGGTCACGGTCAATCTTTACTTCTACCTGAGGAAGTCCGTCTTCGAGGTCGATTTCAGGCTCTACAATTTCAGGAATTTTATCGGTCATGAGGCCTTCAAGTTCTTTTGCCGTTGCAAGAATTGCATCCAGGTCTGAGCCTTTGAATACAACGTCAATATCGTCACCGCTCATCTGCTGCATACGCCCCTGGTCAAAAGTGAATGTCGCTGTCGGGAAGTCTGCAAAGTGACGGCGGAGTTTTGCCTTAACGGTGTCGGCATTATCAATCTGCTTGGAAGCATCAGGCAGATACACAGAGATTGAGCCTTTATAAGAAGTGTCCGATGAACCGAATCCGCTTCCAGTTCCGGCAGAAACAACGATTGTTTCGTAGCCCTTAATTTCGTTTTTAATAATGTCGTAGAACTGGTCAAGTACGTTCTGTGTTTCAGAAAGTTTTGTTCCAAGCGGAAGCTCTACATTTAAGCCTACCGAAGTATCGTGGAATGTAGACATAAACGAAATGCGAAGCTGTCCGAAAAGCAGGATTGATGCAGCAAGCACCGTAAATGCTACAAGCACGGTTGTAAAGCGGTGGCGCAGAACAAAGTGAAGACCTTTTTTGTACTGGAAAGTAAGCCAGTCAATTGCGTCGGCTGCAAGCTTGTCGCCTTTTGCAAGCAGCGGGCTTTTAATCGGTCGCTCTTTGCGGTTATCAACCTTTAAGAATACACCTGCAAGTACCGGAACAAGGAACATTGCAACAAAAAGCGAAGACAGAAGCGCGATGATGATTACGACCATAAGACTTGTAAAAAGTTCGCCCATCATGTCCAGCTGGCTTTTGTAAACAAAGAACGGAATAAATACACAGATTGTCGTAAGGTTTCCCGAAACAACCGAAGCCATAACTTCCTGAGTTCCGATTGCGGCTGCCGTTACAGCACTGGTGCCTCGCTGGCGGTATACGTAAATATTTTCAAGAACAACGACAGATGCGTCTACAACCATACCAATACCCAGAATAAGACCTGTCATGGTAATCATGTTGAGCGTAATGCCTGTAAAGACCATTGCCAGAATGGTAATAACAATACTGAACGGAATTGAAATTGCCATAATGACTGTTGATTTTCCGCTTCGCAAAAAAAGGAACAGAATTGCAATGGTAAGCACAAAGCCTTCGAGAATTGAAGTAATGAGCGACTTTAATGTATCGCGTACACTTGTTGAGCTATCGGAAATAATGACAAGTGAAACGCCTTCCGGAAGCACTTTTTCAATTTCAGCAATTTTTTTGTAGACGGCGTTTGCAACGTTTACGGTATTTGAACCGCTCTGTTTTTTAAGACTGATGTACACACCTGACTGACCGTTGATAAAAACTTCGCTTGTTTTGTCTTCGTAGCCCATAAAAGCATTGCCGACATCAGAAAGCTTAATATTGTAGCCGTTTTTTGTTCCGACTACTGTGTTGTTTATTTCGTCGATTGAAGCAAATTCACCGGTAGTGCGCACCATGTATTTTCTGGTACCTTCAGAAACTGAACCGCCGCCAAGCTCAATATTCTGGCTTGCAAGTGTTGTTGCAATGCCCGAAAGAGTAAGCTCGTAAGCATCCAGACGGTTCTGACTCAGCTCAATGCGCACAATCTGCTCGCGGCCGCCGGAAACAGAAGCCTGGCTGATTCCCGCAGTCTGCTCAAGCATATCGCTTACCGTGTCGTCTGCAATTTTACGCAAAGCATCCGCACTTCTGTTACCGACAAGAGAAAGGGTCATAATCGGCATGGCATCCGAGCTGAACTTAAAAATCTGCGGTGTGTCACAATCGTCAGGAAGGCTTCCCTTAACCTGATCGAGTTTATCGCGGATATCGTTTACAGCCTGGTCAATATCGGTGCCGTAATTAAACTGCAGCATAATAAGTGATGAACCTTCGCTGGAAGTTGAAGTAAGTTCATCGAGGTTGCTTACGCTGGTAAGACCGTTTTCAAGGATTTCTGTAACAGATTTTTCGACCGATTCCGGGCCTGCGTTGCTGTACGTTGTAGAAACCATGGCGACAGGCATATCCATGTCCGGCATAAGGTCAATCTGTACATTTCCGAGTGTAAAAAGTGCCACAATTGCAATGAGCGCAAAGGCACAGAGTGTTAAAACCGGGTGTTCAAGCACCTTTTTTGAGATACTCATCTGTTTACCTCCGCATTAATTTGACTGTGAAGCAGCGGCTTTCTCCGCACTGTTTGAAGAGCCGACTTCTTTTACCTTAACGCCGTCAGCAAGAACCTGCATGCCGCTTACAACAATACGCTCACCTTCATTTAAGCCTTCTGTGACTTCTGCAACCCCGTCAACAGTTGCCCCTGTGGTAATATTGCGCTGGCTTACAGTACCGCTGGATTCGTCGTATACATACACATACTGCTGGCCGCTTTTTGACTGAATACAGTCTGTCGGAACGGTAATTACATTTTCGTGCAGTACGGTATTCAAATGGATTTTTACGTACATGCCGGCGTTAATGCGGCTGTCGTCTGTATCAAAAATCAGGTACACCTGCTTGGTGCGGCTTGTTTCGTCTACAACAGGCGAAATCCTAAAAATGTGCGCAGGAAAGTCTATACCTTTGTCTTTGTAAGCTTCAAGGCCGACGCGGGCAGTAAGGCCGTTTTTAAGAACAGAAATTTTACTTTCAGGGATTTTGCACTCAACCTGAAGCTTTTCAATATTTCCAATGGTAGCAATTTCTGTTGATGTAGAAACAGTTGTTCCCGTTGTAAGGGGAAGGGAAGTAATATAGCCTGCAATAGGCGCATAAACAGGGCTTGCTGAGTAGTAGCTTCCCGGTGAAGATGGGTCTACTTCTGCAATGAGCTGACCTTTTTTAACGTAAGTGCCGAGCGTTACCGGAACGCGGGTAAGTTTTCCGCCGATGTCTGGATAGACAGAAATGGTGTTTTCTGCCTTTACGGTACCGTTTAAACGCAGGTATTCCTGTAAATCACTTCGCACAAGCTTCTGGGTTTTTACAGTATAGACAGTCTCTTCCATTGGCGGCATCTGCATTTTGCGTTTCGGAAGATTTGCAAGCACTACCAGTACGGCTACTGCTGCAAGAATCATTAAAATCTTTTTCTTAGTAAGTTTCATCGTCATACTCCTTGTATTTTATTCTGCCTTTCCGGCAGTTTCTGTCGTGTTAAAAAGCGTTCCCGACGGGAGCGAAAGTGTATTTTCCAGATCGAGTACATTGCTGATAAGCGTATACTGCTCTTCGCGAAGCTGAAGTTCTGCCGTCTGCAGTGTATCGAGCGCACTCTGCAGTGTAAGCAGATCTTTTGTTCCGCGGCTGTAAGCATCTTCTGTCATTTCGTAAGAACGCTTTGCAAGCTGAACATTCATTTTGCGTGCTTCAAGCGTTTTCTGAGAAAGCTCAATATCCTTAAGTTTTTCAATTACCTCTGTGCGCACGGTCTTTTTCTTATCTTCAAGCTGAAGCTTATATGTTTTTATGGTATCATCAAGTTCTGCAACACTGTCGCATGCGCTTGAGCCTGGAAGCCAGCTGTCGAGTGGAAGGGAAAGTCCGAGTGAAACACTCCAGTTCGGTGTTTTTGTTTCGGTTCCGCTGATTTTTTCGTTCTGATAATTAAAAGGATAAGCGCTTGCACTTGCATTAAGGGTAGGGAAGTAAAGCCCTGCTGCTGTTGAAGTGCGGCTGTATTCAGCAGTGCGGATTTTGTCTTCAAGGGCACGCACTTCGCTGGATTTTTCTACACATGTGTTTACAATTTCGTGTGAATCAAGAATCTGCGCTTTTTCTGCATAATCAAGCGAGCCTGAAAGTTCAACTTCCAGCTCCGGGCTGAACTCAACACCAATTGTGTTAAGGAAAGAAACAAGTGAGTTCTGGTAAGTGTTTTCTGCACTGTCTACGTCCGGCTTTGCAGTCTCTAAGTTTACCTGTGCTTGAAGAAGGTCAAGCTCGCTTGCAACGCCGCGTTTAGCCTTTGCGCTTGTCTGGTCGTACTGTCTCTGATAGCTTTCAAGTGTGGTTTTTGCGGATTCAACCTTTTCTTTTAAGTACAGAAGATTGTAGAACGACTGGCGCACGGCAGTTTCTGTAGCACGGAGTGTATCTTCGTAGGTCGCTTTTCCGGCTTCGTATTCTGATTTGAGCGATTTGATTTTACTTGCAAGTCCTAAATTAAGAGAAAGACTTGCCGTAATGCCTGCCTGAAGACCGAGCGTGTCTGTATCAGCATCTTCTGTAACACGGCTTTCGCTTCCTGTTGCCGCAACACTGATTGAAGGCAGCACATTATTCCATGAATGAGCATATTCGCGGCGCACCTGTTCGGTTGTAATTGCCTGTGTTTTTACGTCAATGTGATTTTTAAGAGCATACTCAACAGATGAATCTGCGGTAAGAACAAGTTTTGTTTTTTCGTTTTGAACTGTTTCTGAAAAGAGTGTAGCGGTGATAAGAAAAAAAAGTCCCGCAATTAAACAGCGTTTCATACAGCCTCCTGATTTTAGAATCTCTTTAATTATAAAGCATATTCTTTTTAAGTTAGCTACATTAATTTTTTGTTATCACTGAAAAATTGCGGGATAATAATAAAAAATTAGTAATTATTTTTCTTTACTTCAAAGAAGCTCTGCGGGTGTGCACATACAGGACATGCTGCAGGAGCTTTTTTACCGACCACGATGTGACCGCAGTTTGCACACTGCCAGATTACATCTCCGTCTTTACTGAAGACTTTTTCGCCTGTGACATTGTCCAAAAGTTTGCGATAGCGCTCTTCGTGCTCTTTTTCGATTGCACCTACCATTTCAAATAATTTTGCAATGCGCGGAAATCCTTCGTCGCGTGCTGTTTTTGCAAAACTGTCGTACATATCGGTCCATTCAAAATTTTCGCCGTCAGCAGCATCTTTAAGATTTTCGGCAGTTGAAGGAACTTCGCCGCCATGAAGAAGTTTGAACCAGATTTTTGCATGCTCTTTTTCGTTTTTAGCTGTTTCTTCGAAAATATCTGCAATCTGTTCAAATCCGTCTTTTCTGGCTTTACTTGCATAATAAGTGTATTTGTTTCTTGCCTGAGATTCTCCGGCAAAAGCTGCCTGAAGATTTTTTTCTGTCTGTGTTCCTTTAATGTTTTCCATTTTAGTACCTCCGGAAAATTTATTATTTTTCTGACACATCAATCAGAGTTGTAACTGGAACCGGTGAAAGTTTTTCTGAATAGTTAAGCTCGGGAATTCCTATAACGCCGAAAAATTCTGCAACTTTAGCTCCACCCTGTTCAATTAAATCTTTACTGGCTGTAAGAGTGCCGCCTGTTGCAATCAAATCGTCGATTATAAGGTAAGATTTACCTTTTTCAATGTCGGCTTTATGAGCTTCGATTGTGGCTTCTCCGTATTCAAGTGAATAACTTGCAGTGTAAACTTCACCAGGGAGCTTGCCTTTTTTGCGGATTAAAACAAGCGGAATACCAAGTTTTTCTGCCAGAGGAGCGGCAAATAAAAACCCCCGTGACTCTACAGCTGCAATTGCGTCAATTTTTTTTGACGAGTAAAGTTCTGCCATGCGGTTTATTGTGTGTTTAAATGCAGGCGGATTTGTCAAAATACTTGTGACATCAAAAAAAAGAATTCCTTTTTTTGGAAAATCCGGAACTCTGCGGATTGCTTTATCTAAGATTTCATCATAGTTTTTTGTAGTCATAGTGGTTATTCTAACTGTTTATTTAACGGCTGTCTATCTAAAAAAAAATCTGAAAAAATTCGGAAAAATAATCATATTGTGTTATACTTGTTCAGATATGCGGCGTTTTTTTATTCCTGTTTTATTTTTATTATTAATTTTCTCAGCCTATTCTGAAAACTTTCAAAAAAGAAATGTAAGAATACCTGTATATGATTATGACGCTTTGTATGATAAACATGGAAATGACAATAACTCTTCCTACATATCCGAATTTCTGGAAAATATAAACCGGTATTCTGACTTTACTTTCGAATATGTAAAAGTTGATCGAAGCCAGCTTACAAAAGCTTTAAAAAGCGGTCTTATCGATATGATTCCTTTCTGCGGGCGTGATGCTGACAGTTCAGGTTCACTGCTCTTTTCTGATATTCCATGTGCAATAGGTTCAACAGTTTTTGCTTCAAACAGAATGCCTGATATGGAAAATCTTAAAATCGGCCTTTTAAATCATGCGCCTGAAAGCCTTCGTGAAAAAGTCTTTTTTTATGTAAAAAACCAGGGAATTAATGCCACATATTTTTATTATGATTCTTCTGAGCAGCTTATTTCAGACATTTACAATGGTAAAATCGATGTTTTTACAACCATAGATTTTACCATTCCTTCCGATTTTTTTGTAATTGCAACCATCGAAACAACTTTTTTCTATCTTGCTGTCAGTAATTCAAATCCTGAACTTTTCTATGAATTCAATTCAGCACTTTCAACCTTATTTCTCTTAAACCCTTCATTTCTTTCAACATTAAGGGCCCGTTACATTCCTTCTGCCCGCTATTCAATCAACAAACTCAGTCCGCGTGAGCAGACTTATGTCAGAAATAACAAAAATATGAAAGTTGCGGTTGTTATGAATGAACCGCCATACTGCTTCCTTTCAAACGGGGAATTCCGCGGCATTATTATTGACCTGATTGACGCTCTTGCAAAATCTGCCGGTATTACAGTCACTTATGTTCCTGCTTATTCTTATCTTGAGGCAATGAATCTTGTGAAGTGGGGAGAAGCTGACATTATTTACAATATAAATGAGCTTATTTTAAAATCTGATCTTGCTTCCATAAAGCCTACAAGTCCTCTGCTTTCACAAAAATTTATTTTTGTATCAAATTCTTCATTAAAAAAAGACGAGAGTGTTTATTTTGTAGAAATCCGTGGAATTCAGTATTCAAAAGAATTTATTGATTCTCATTTTAAAGTAACTGACAAAATCTCAGTAGATACTGCTGAAGAATGTTTTGCAAAAATCGAAAAAAATGACAATTATATAAGTCTTATTCCTCTGCCACAACTTGAATACTATCTTCAGAATCATCTTTTTACAAATCTAAAAATGATTAACGAAGGATATTCTGCTTCTGTTTCATTAGGAATTTCCAGAAGACTTGGAAGTGAAATGGCCGGTGTTCTTGATAAGGCAATTTATACTTTAACAACTTCAATGTTTGAATCCTTCATGGAACGGAACATGGACAGCAATATGACTGTCGGTGCATTTATCAAAAAGCACCTGGTTTCTTTCTGTATCATCTGTGCTGCTTTCATTCTTGTTCTTGCAAGTGCTGTTTTCCTGTTTGTGATTTTTGAAACCCGACGCCGTAAAGATAATCAGATAAAACAGGCCATGAACCTTGCAAACCGTGATTCAATGACAGGTCTTTTTAATCACATTGCATTCGAAAAAAAAGTCACGGGAATTTTAATGCACCAGGAAGAAAATGAAACCGGTGTTTTTGTAATGATTGATATAGATGATTTTAAAAAAGTCAACGATACACTTGGACACGCAAAAGGAGACTATGTAATTGTTTCTGTAGCAAATCTTCTTCTTTCAACTTTCCGCGGCGGAGATTTAAAAGGCAGAATGGGCGGGGACGAATTTGCAGTTTTTATGCGTAATGTTTCTGATCTTAGTGCTGTAGAACGAAAAATGAAATTTCTGCAGGATTCAATAAAAACATATTTTGAAGAAAGTGAGCTTCCGGTAAAAGTGACCTGCTCTATTGGAATCAGCTGGTGTAAAGGAAAGCAGAATGAAAACGCTTTTAAAGAAATTTACAACGCAGCTGATCAGGGCTTGTATCAGGTCAAAAAGAACGGAAAAAATGCCTTTGTAATTGTTGAAGCTAGTTCTTTACAGTCCTGATTGAACCCATTTTAAGCCGCTGTTCACGGGTATGAGCAAGCATTTCTTTTAAACTTTCTGAATCTTCTTCAGTGATATATTTTTTGAAACGTTCCAGCTGTTTTTCAAAATTTTCGATATGTGAAACCAGTTTTTCTTTGTTTGAAATAAAAAGTTCAGTCCAAAGCGGCGCATTAATCATTGCAATTCTGGTTAAATCTTCAAAAGAACCACCGCCGAATGCAGTAATTTCAGGATCTTCCGCACTTTCTACCAGTGCACTGGCAATAACATGGCAGAGCTGACTTGTAAAGCCTATTTTCCAGTCATGAATATCGCAGGTAGTTTCTGTGATTCTTGTAAATCCCATTTCTGCAACAAGATTGCGCATAAAATCAAGATTTTCTGCCTTATTGAAACTTGACGGACAGAGAATGTAGTTGTGATTTACGAAAAATCTGGCATCGGAATTTGAATAACCTTCTTTTTCTCCGCCTGCCATAGGATGTCCGATAATAAAATCTACATCTTCTCTTAATAAGGCCGGCATGGATTTTTCAAAAATGCCTTTTACACCTGAAATATCAGTTATGATTGAACCTGATTTAAAATTATTTCTGTGTTCTTTTATAAAATCGAGTGTTGCATGCGGATAAAGGCAGATAAAAACAACATCACACAAAGGAAGCATTTGAGCTACACAGTCTGAAGTAAATGTCTGGTCAGCAACACCTTCAGAAAGAGCCTGAGAAAGACATGCCGTACTTCTGTTACAGACAAGAATTTTTCCTGCTGCTCCTGACTGACTCAAAATATTCTGCCGGATTGATTTTGCGAATGAACCGCCCATAATTCCAAGACCGACAATTCCGTATGTTGCATTTTTTAATTCCATGTTAACATTCTATCAGATTTTTTTTTGATGGAAAAGATAAATAAAAAATTGAGTTATATGCTATCATTATTTATAATAGTAGTGATTCAGAGTGTAATCGGATATCTAAACAAATGGAGAATATTATGGAATTTGATTCAAAAAAGGCAGTAATTGTGCCTGAAGGTGTATTTATTATTGGTACTTATGATGAAAATGGGGTTCCTAATGCAATGAATGCTGCATGGGGAATTCAGTCTGACTTTGGTGAGATTTCACTCTTTCTGGCTCAGCACAAAACAACTGAAAATCTCAAAAAAACAGGTGCTTTTACAGTTGCATTTGCTACAAAAAACACCGTGCAGATTTCAGATTATTTTGGAGTAGAAAGCGGCAAAGATGTAAATAAAATCGAAAAGGCCGGAGTTCATGTTCATAAGAGCGCTCATGTAAATGCTCCGATTATCGAAGAATACCCGCTTGTGCTTGAATGTGAAGTTACTGAATGGGATGAAAAACGCGAGCAGCTCAGAGGTAAAATTGTTGCTCAGCAGGCTGATGAATCAATTTTAACTGACGGCAAAATTGACCTTGGTAAACTTCAGCCGATTATGTACGATGCATCTTTTCATGTGTATCGTGTAATCGGTGAAGTTGTCGGTAAGGCTTTTAGTGACGGTCTTTCGATAAAAAACAAATAATTTTTTATAATCCGGCAGAGCTTTTTATAACTCTGCCTTTTTTTTACAAACTTCTTCCTTCAACAGCGGCATATTTTGAAAGCACTTTCATTAAATCGTCAAACTGTGCCGGAGTAAGGCTCTGCTCACCGTCGCACAGTGCTTTTTCTGGATTGTTGTGCACTTCGATAATAAGGCCGTCTGCTCCGACAGCAACTGCTGCCTTTGCCAGTGTCGGTACCATCCAGCGGATTCCGCAGGCGTGGCTCGGGTCTATAATTACTGGAAGGTGAGTTTCTTTTTTAAGGTATGGAACAATGCTTAAATCAAGACAGTTGCGGGTGTAGCTGTCGAAGGTACGGATTCCGCGTTCGCACAGAATTACGTTTTCGTTTCCGCTTGCCATAATGTATTCCGCACTCATCAGAAATTCTTTTACGGTTGCAGAAAGACCACGTTTTAAGAGAACCGGATTTTTGAGTTTTCCGACTTCTTTGAGCAGGTCGAAGTTCTGCATATTGCGTGCTCCAATCTGAATAATGTCTACATCTTCAAAAAGGGGAATCTGATTGATTGCCATGAGCTCTGTTACGATTGGAAGACCTGTTTCCTTTCTTGCAATTTTTAGAAGTTCAAGGCCGTCAGCTCCAAGTCCCTGGAACGAGTAGGGAGAAGTGCGAGGCTTAAAAGCTCCTCCGCGTAAAAATCTTGCTCCGCTCGCCTTAACGGCTTTTGCAACTTCTATAATCTGTTCTTCTGTTTCGACTGAACACGGGCCTGCCATGATTGAAACTGTTTTTCCGTCTCCGATATTGGCTCCGAGGCTTGAGTCAGAATCTGATTTTACAGAAACTACAGTGTCTTTTGGATGGAAAGATCTGCTTGCCTGTTTGTACGGAGCTTTGACCCTTTGTGCACTTTCGACAATATCGTTTGCAAGAAGTTCTTCGGGAGTAATGCGGCTGGTGTCTCCGATAAGGCCTAAGATTGTAACGTCTTTTCCTTTTGATTCATGAATTTCAAGACCTTTTGACTTTAAGCCCGATTTGAGTTCGTCAATTTTCTGTTTTGGCGCGTTGTTTTTTAATACAATAATCATTTATTTCTCCTTTTGGCATAAAAAAAGGACTTCCTTTATGGAAGTCCTTGAAATTGCCTTATTAATTTCGCAACTTTACGCATTTAAATTCTGCGTTTGACTTCCACTGCGGACACGAGAAAAATAAAAGTAGCCATAATAAGAATAAGCCTTCATAAAGTTGAAGCTCTGGCTAGAGAAGAATTTTTCTGTCGCATAAGAAGTGTTGCGATTCATGGCTTCAATATAATTTTTTGCATAATACTTGTCAAGCATTATTTTTACAGAATATTACAAAAAAAATTTGATAAATTAAAAATGTATGATAAAATAAGAAAAGTCTAAAAATTATCTGAGGAAAATATAAAATGGCTCTTAAAAAACAGCAATCCGTTTCTAGATTTATCAGTGTTGTTCTTGCACTTGGAATTATTCTTTTTTCGCTAATAATTTTTCTTGTTGTAAAAAATCAGCTTAACAACGGACTTGTTGATTTTTTTCATCAGCAGACAGTAAGTCAGGCTGAAGTTTTCCGTGATAAAATTACTGAAAAAATCAGTGAAACAGAAAATATTGCAAATTCACTTTCACATATGTATTCAACTGCAGAAGCTCACACTGGAGTTGACCGCGCTATAATTAATGATTTCTGTTCAAATGCAATTAACAATCTTGGTGTAGAATCTGTTGTTTTTTTTGACAGAAACGGAAATCAAATCTCTTCAACTGATTACGGAAAGTTTTCAAAAATCGATATGGTTAATTCAGCTCTTTCAGGGTATGAATATGGTAATGTTGTGAAAAACGGTGAATATATTTATGCAATTTATGCAGCAAGCCTTAAACAGGGAAGTGAAATTACCGGAGCTGTTATTGTAAAATCTAACATCAGTACAAAAGATTTTGTTGATGAATTAAGTAAAGCTTTAGACAGTAATGTTACCATTTTTGATAATGACAGACGTGTAGTTACAAGTATTCTTGGTATGGACAACACTGTAATTGCTGATGACTCAGTGATAAAGCGTGCAGAGCAGGGGCAGGATTCGACTGTAATTAATACAATCGGCGAAGTTAAAACCATTTCATATTATTTCCCCCTTTTTGATATAGAAAATAATTTTGTAACAACTCTCTATATTGGTAAGCCGCTTGCAGTTGCAAATATTGTTGCTTCAAAAATATTTAAGCCACTTATTGCAATCATTGTTATATGTACAGTCTTGATTCTTGCTGCTTTTATTTCCATTATATCAATAAGAATAATCCGGCCACTTACTTTAGTTGTAAAGGCTGTAAAAAATCTTTCTTCAGGAAATGGGGATCTTACCTACAGACTTCCAATTAAGGGAAATGATGAATTTGCCACACTGGCACTTAATGTTAATAACTTTATTCAGATGCTGGAAGATATTGTCATAAAAATTAAAAATGGCGCACAACAGGTACTTGGTGAAAGTGAACAGATAAGCCAGGCCAGTCAGGGAATTTCAAGCGGTGCTGCAAGTCAGGCTGCTTCCACAGAAGAAATGTCTGCAAGCCTCGAAGAAATGGCAGCTAATATTCAGCAGACAGCTGAAAATGCCCGTAAAACCGGTGAAATTGCTGAAAAAAATTCTTCAGAAAGCTATGAAGGCGGTGAACTTGTTTCAAAATCACTCGATGCTGTCCGTGAAATTTCCGAAAAAATTAACATCATTGAAGATATTGCTTCCCAAACCAATATGCTTGCCCTCAATGCCGCAATTGAAGCAGCCCGTGCAGGTGATGCCGGAAAAGGATTTGCCGTTGTTGCAGGAGAAGTCAGGAAACTTGCAGAACGTTCTCAGAGTGCTGCCGGTGAAATAATCGAGCTTGCAACAAAAACCCTTGCTCATGCAGAAGAAGCTGGTAATAAAATCGGCGGGGTTATTCCTGATATTCAGCGTACTACAGAGCTTATTGAAGATATTTCTGCAGCCTGCAATGAACAGAATACCGGAGCTCAGCAGGTAAGTTCGGCAGTCCGCCAGCTGGATGCCGTTGTTCAGCAGAATGCAGGAGCTTCAGAAGAACTTGCTGCCATGTCAGAAGAATTGAGTGCAAATGCAAAAGAGCTTGTTTCAACAATAAGCGTATTTAAAACCGAATAATTTTTTCAGTTTTTGACTATTTCAATTAAAATGTTATATCTGCTGGCAGCTTTTTTGTAATCTGTCAGCAGTTTTTTTTGGCTTTTGAACCTTGCAAGAATCTGCTTAAGTGGCATTTTATCTCTTTTTTTTGCACGCATTAGTCTTTTTAGAAAATTTGCCTTTACAAAAAGAATTTTTTCGCATTTTGAAAGAAGTTCCGGCGTTTTATAAAGCACGGTCGCATTCAAAATCACGGTTTTATCGGAATTTTCTTCGATAAACTTGTTCGTAAGTTCGACAATTTTCGGATAAACGATACTTTCATGTTTTGAAAGTAGTTCAGAAGAAGAAAAAACAATCTGCCCCAAAGCACGCCTGTTTAAAGAGCCGTCTTCATATAAAAGCGAAATCCTGCATTTTTCCGCTTCATCACCAAAAGCCGCTACAATCTGTGGCGTGCAGAGCGAAATCGCCTCGTGCGCAACCTTATCCAAATCGAGTGAAACAAAGCCTTCTTTTTCCAGAAGCGAGCAGACATAATTCTTTCCCGCCGCCATTTGGCCAGTAACGCAGATTATCAATGGAATTTTCCCCAGTTTTTGTCACATTCAATCGAAACACGAAGCGGCACATTCAGGCGGACTGCATGCTCCATTTTGTCACGAATCAGCGCGATTGTGTCCGAAATGGCATTTTCATCGTCCGGGCACTCAAAAATCAGCTCGTCGTGAACCTGAAGCAGAAGTTTTGCCTGGTTTTTCGTTGATTTGAGAGCCTCGCACACATCAATCATCGCTTTTTTAACGATATCGGCGGCACTTCCCTGAATCGGCGAGTTTTTTGCCACTCGCACTGCCCCTTCTTTTTCCATTTTGTTGCGACTGTTGATTGCTGAAATCTTTCTGCGGCGGTCAAAAATCGTCTTGATATAGCCGGTTTCTTCTGCGTGACGCACATTTTCATCAAAGAAATTTTTTACGCCCGAGTAAACTGCAAAATAATTGTCGATAAAATCCTTTGCCTGACCTCTGCCAATTCCCAAATCTTTTGCAAGTGAAAAAGCGCCCATTCCGTACATGAGACCAAAATTGAGTGTTTTTGCGTTCCGCCTCATTTCGGCTGTGACACTTTCCATCGGAACTCCGTAAATAAGGCTTGCCGTAGACTTGTGAACGTCGACTTCATTATTGAAAGCCTCGCAAAGATTTTTGTCGCCCGACAAATGCGCAAGGACGACAAGCTCAATCTGCGCGTAGTCTGCCGAAATCAAAACTTTGCCGTTTTCTGCCGTGAAAGCCGTTCGGATTCTGCGGCCTTCTTCGCTTCGAACGGGAATATTCTGCAAATTCGGGTCTTTTGAAGAAAGACGGCCTGTCGCTGTTCCTGTCTGCATGAAAGTCGTGTGAACCCGTCCGTTTTCATCTGCCTGCTCCGGAAGAGTTTCGACATAAGTTGAAAGAAGCTTTGATTTTCCCCTGTATTCAAGGATTTTTGCCGGGAGCGGGTCAAGCTCTGACAGTTCTTCAAGAACGCTCGTGTCGGTTGAGTAGCCTGTCTTTGTTTTTTTGCCGACCGGAAGTTTTTTCTCCTCAAAAAGAACAGTGCCAAGCTGTTTTGGAGAAGCAATGTTGAATTCGTGACCAGCAAGAGTATAAATCTCTTTTTCAATTTTGGAAAGCTGGACTTTTAATTCAACTGCGTAATCGTTCAGATAGCGTGAATCGACATGAATTCCGTTTGATTCCATAAGAGCAAGAATCGGAAGAACTTTCATTTCCATATTCCAGAAAAGTTCGCTCAAAATTTCTTCATTCAGCCGTTTTTCAAAGACATTCCAAAGCTGGAGTGTAAAGTCAGAATCTTCGCTTGAATAACTAGCTGCCTCTTCAAGCGGAACGTCCGCAAAAGTCTTTCCTTTCGGAACTATTTCTTCAAATTCAGTTCCCTTAAGATGCAGGTGCGTTTCCGAAAGATACTCAAGCGAGTAAGCCGATTTTCCGCTTCTGTCAGGCTCTAAAAGCCATGCTGCAATCATCGTATCGGCGATTTTCGCAACAGCGTCGTCATTGCGAGCCGCAGGCGAAGCAATCTGCTCCATTACGGGAGAAATCCAGTCCTCAATCTTTAAAAAGCCCTGACTTTCCAGCACTTTGAGGTCAAATTTTGCGTTGTGAAGAATAATCGTGCATTTCGGGCTGTAAAAAAGCTTTCTGATTTGCTCCACCGCTTCCTTTTTTTGAATGCCGGTTGCTTCTGAAAATAAATCACCGCCTGTGGCAATCGGAACATAAACTCCGCTTCCTTTTTTGTACGAAAGTGAAAATCCGAGTAAGTTTGCGTGCGCCGTGTCGAGAGAATCAGTTTCCGTATCAAAAGCAAAAACCGGTTTTTCCGCGCTGAGCATTTCTTCTATATATTTGGAAAGTTCTGCAGAATTTGTAATCGCCTTGTAATCACCGTGATTTTTCACTGGCACGATAGCCCCACCGTCACCCTGAGCCGAAGGCGAAGCAATCTCATTCGCAGAGAGAGAAGACTGCTTCGCTGCTGGTGGCTCTGATGAAACAGCAAAAAGCCCGCCCAAATCGGAATCAGACTCTCCGCTTCCCTGCGCTTCATTTCTGTAATCACGCGCAATCGCTCTGATTTCAAGGGCTGCCATTTTATCTGCCGCGGCCGCATAATTCAGTGTTGTCGTGCAGCACGAAGAAACATCACATAAATCAGGAACTTCTGTGCAGAGAGTAATCAGTTTTTTTGAAAAAAAGGCATTGTCTTTGTCGGCACGGATTTTTTCGCCAATCGCACCTTTAATTTCTGACGCATGCTCATAGATTCCTTCAAGAGTTCCGTATTCTGCGAGCAGTTTTACCGCAGTTTTCTGACCGACTCCCTTAACGCCAGGAACATTATCTGCAGCATCACCCATAAGAGAAAGCAAATCGAGCAGTTTTGAAGCAGGAACTCCCCAGTCTTTTTCAACACCCGCTTCATCTAATCCTGCCCAGATTTGAGTTTTATCCGGCTTCATACAGTGAATGTGACTGTTCGTAAGCTGCTGTAAGTCTTTGTCTGCGCTCAAAATTACGCAGTTTCTGCCTTCCGCCTCACATTTTTTGGCAAGGGTGGCAATTACATCGTCGGCCTCAAAACCGTCCCGTCGAATCACTTGGATTCCAAGCGTTTCAAGAATATCTTCAATCCACGGAATTTGAGCATGCAAATCTTCAGGTGTTTTCGGGCGTGTCGCCTTATACTCGGCATACATTTCGTGTCTGAAAGTCGCCGTCTTTGAGTCCATCGCCGCCACAAGATATTTCGGTGAATAAGTTTTTAAAATCGTAAGCAGATTTCTGAAAAAACCGAAGACCGCAGAAACATTTTCGCCCTTAGAATTAGTCAAAGGCCGTGAAATAAAAGCAAAGTACTCGCGGTAAATCAGTCCGTAAGAATCCAAAACAAAAAGCGTGTTCTCGTTGATAAAATTACTCATTATTCTATTATATATTTTTCTTTCTTTCATTGCGACAGAAAATTTTATATGTTATATTTTTTTTAGTGCAGGAAAGTATTTTTGGTCTGCACGAGGGGGAAAAATGTATTTTATTGATTCAGATTTTTTTTATTGGGGAATTGGAATTTTAGCAGCTTTTATTCTGATTCTGTTTTTTGTTGGTTATACAAAAGCCCCGCCTGATGTTGCAAAAATTATTTCGGGTGTAAGAAAAATCCCACGGGTTCTTGCAGGACGGGCTGGTTGGCGCATACCTTTTCTTGAGCGTGTAGATGAAATATATCTTGGACAGATTTCCGTTGATATTAAAACAGATACTTTTATTCCGACTCAGGATTTTATTAATGTAAAAGTTGATGCTATTGCAAAAGTCCGTGTAAAAGGTGATCCGGATGGAATTCAGCTTGCTGCAAAAAACTTTCTTAACAAAACTCCGGAAGCCATCGCGGTTGAACTTGAAGATTCCTTACAGGGAAATATGCGTGAAATTATCGGTACTCTTGATCTTAAGACTATTAATACTGACCGCGATAAGTTTTCCGATCAGGTAATGGTTAAGGCTGCCCGTGACATGGAAGCTCTTGGAATTGAAATTCTTTCATGTAATATTCAGAATGTAATTGATGAACATGGCCTGATTAATGATATGGGTATGGATAACACGTCCATGATAAAAAAGAACGCTGCAATTGCTAAAGCAACCGCGGAAAAAGAAATTGCAATTGCTCAGGCCGAAGCTGATAAAGCTGCAAATGAAGCCCGTGTCGCGGCTGATGCAGAAATTGCCGAAAAGCAAAATGAACTTGCAATTAAAAAGGCAAATCTTAAAAAAGAATCAGATACAGCTAATGCTATTGCAGATGCTGCTTATGAGATTCAGAAACAGGAACAGGAAAAAACAATTCAGACAGCAACAGTTAATGCACAAATTGCAAAAGCAGAACGGGAAGCTGACTTGAAAAGCAAAGAAGTTTCAATCCGTGAGCAGGAACTTCAGGCTACAATGAATAAAGTTGCTGATGCTGAAAAATACAAGGCAGAAAAAAACGCCGAAGCAGAACTTATTAAGCGGCAGAAAAATGCAGAGGCGGATAAGTATGAGCAGGAACAGAAGGCTTCTGCTCAAATGAAACTTGCTGATGCTCAGAAATACTCTGCTGAACAGGAAGCTGCCGCTGTAAAAGCAAAATCAGAAGCTGAAGCTGCCGGAATTGCTGCAAAACTTAGGGCCGAAGCAGAGGGTATTGCTGCTAAAGGAAAAGCGGAAGCTGAAGCTATCAAGGCAAAAGGTGAAGCTGAAGCTCTTGCTATGGACAAAAAAGCTGAAGCATATAAGAAATATAATGGTGCTGCAATGGCCGAAATGATGATTAAAATTATGCCGCAGATGGCAGCTGAAATAGCTAAACCGCTTGGACAAATAGATAAGATTAATATTTATGGTACGGCCGGTGAAAAAGAAAACGGAATCTCTCAGGTTTCAAGTTCTATGCCGGTAATTATGAAACAGGTTTTTGATACTATGAGTGAAGCGACAGGAGTTGATTTTACCGAAATCATGAAAGCTAATACTTATGATGCTAAAGTTACCAAAAATATTAATTTAAATGGCTCTACTGTTGAAGTTAAAACTGAGAAACTAAAAAAAGCTTCACAAAATTCCGTTGATCCTGAATAATGTTTAGAAAAAGCTGTATCCGAAAAGATACGGCTTTTTTTCGAAAAAAAATAAAAAAAAATCAAAAAAAAAGAAAATAAGTGTTGACAGAAAAATATTGGTGTGATATATTCATTCTCACCCGCTGACAACCGGTCAG
>NZ_JAZOUG010000344.1:0-9672 GCF_045657965.1 Treponema sp.
AACTTGTGAAGCTTTAAGTTGAGTACCAGAGGATGTATCAGTCCATTCTGCACCATTTGCATTAATATTTGTTACATCAAGACGGGTAATATCATCTCCGATTGCTACAGTGTAGGTATAAATATGTTTTGCATAACCGCTACCGCTTGAATATGTAGCAGTTTTTCCATTATTAAGAGTAAGAGTTGGTGCAGTTGTGTAAGTTACATCAGTGGATTTTGTAAATTCAAGCGTAATTTGAATTTCTTCTCCAGCTTTGTATGCTCCGTCATCATTTTCACAGCCGATGCTTTCAAGACCGGCTTCAGAGCTTTCAATAAAGACAGACTGGGAAGCGGTTTTTGAGTTTCCGCCGAAATCTGTAAGTTTTGCCTTAATTATACCGCTGGCAGTAGGAAGCTGGTCTGAAGTTACAGAAGCAGTCCAGGTGCCGGCTTTATTCATTGTCGCAGAGATTGTGTTATCATTCCAGGTTAAATCCAGATCACAGATTTTGAGTTTGTATTTATCAATCCAGTTTGCAGTAGAATTATCACTCCAGGTACCGGAAAGTTCTGCAGTATATCCGCTTTGAATTTTAGGTAGTGTCGGAGTTTCGTTATCTTTAAAATTATAGGTATTTTTAACATTTCCATTTTCTTTGAGTACAAGTTTTGTAATCGCAACTTCAGGAGCTTCAGTATCACCTGAAAGACTTAAAACCTGCACGGAATTCGTTCCGCCAGAATCTTCTGCACGGAATACAAAATCAAGGGCTTCAATTGTTTTTGAAGTACCGTCAATTTTTAAATCATCAAAGAGATTGAAAGATTTTGAGAAAGAATAAACATTTTTATTATTCTGTACAACCGGTGTTCCAAGATCAATTTTATAAATTATATTTCCGTCTGAATCGGTGTAGCCTGCGGCTATTCCTGAAGTCCATAAAGCCGTAGACGAACTTCCGCTCATATAATTTATTTTATTCTGAACGGCAGTGTTAACCAGAGGATTTGAATTTAAGAAAGCCACATACAGAGAAGTAACAGTTCCGTCATCAGAAACAGTACCTTCAAAGTTAATTGTTCCGTTTGAATTTGCAATGGCAGATGATCCGCTCAAAGGTGCTAATATTTCAATTTTTGGCGGTGAAACGTCGAGTATCTTGAAATATTTTGTAACAGCACTGCTCTTTCCGTACAAATCTACAACAGTAACAGTAATTCTGTAATTTGCATTTTCAGATGGAGTTGTTACAGCCCATGCTGAATATTTTGCCCCGGCTTCTGAAAGTGAAAGATTTCCGCTTGAATAAGATTTGAAAGTATCATTGTCTTTTTTCTCAATCACATATGAAAGAGACTTGATTCCATCGTCATCCTGTGCTGTTCCGCTGAAATTTGACGAAGGGTAAACTTCATAAGCAGAAGAGCCTTTATCTTCATCATCGCCGGCATAGGTTGTAATCCATGGAGTGTCTGCTTCAGGCCACCATACAAAATATCCGAGTACTTTCTTTTCCCACGCATATGAATTACTTACACTTGAAGCAACAACACGAATCAAGTGTTTTCCTGTCTGCAGGGACGGATTTTTTGTCTCACTTACCCATTCATCTGCTTTTACAGTAAATTCCCATGAACGGGAATCTTCAGTGATAAGTTTTGAATAATAAACTTCCGGTTTTTCTGTTTCACCAGATAACATAACAGTATCTGCTACCTGCTGTGCTGTTGCTGTCGGAGCAGTAAGGGAAGGATAAGCAGTTAAATTTGTCTGGAGACAAGTATTTCCGGCAAGTTTAGAAGTATCACCGTCATCAAATTCAATTAAAAGTTCTTTAAAAGAAAGCGAACCTGACTGACGGCCGGAAAATTTAAGGTCACCGTTTAAAAGCCTTGCAATTACATTTCCATCCTTAAGCTGGTAGCTCTCCATAGAAGAAACTGCACTTGCATAGGTAGATTTGAATAAATCCGGCTTATATACAGAAACATCAGGATTTGCCGTATCAACAATAAGGGAACAGTCAAGTTTTGAAGATTTTCCGGAATTTCCGATTAAATCCTGGGCAACGGCCGTAAATTCATACGTATCTTCAGTCCAGGCAGTACTTGCCTCTTCTGTATCAACAAGAAGGGTCCAGTACCAGGTCAAGCCGTTTGCATTGCAGGAAGCTTCTGTGTCAGAAAGCTGAGTCCAGTCCTGAACAGATGTTTTTTTATACCATTTTCCGCCCGGAACGATTTTATAGTGCAGGTCAGCATCATCAAAATCAATCGTAAAGGAAGAAACTTTTTCGTTATCCCAGACAGTTCCTGCAAGTGTAAATTCCACAGGAACAGTGTCATTATCAGAATGAGAAATCAAAGAAATCTGAGGTGCAATCTGATCAATTGCAGCACCTAAGCCGGAATTATCTCCACATGAAACAAAAAATCCTGCCAAGAAAGAAAATACAGAAAGTGCTGCGATATATTTTGTAAATACTTTTTTCATAATTATTCTCCCTTTTACCTTAGTAACTTTCCCAGCATTGCATACCCGTAATATAGCTGGTTTCTCCAGGTTCGATATAACCCCAGTTTTTTGACCAGTTATAGCCCCAATATGTTCCGCCTGTATTTCCGTAGCTGTAACCTGATACAGAAGAACCAACAAGGACTTCGTAGCTTACCCAGTAATAGTCCAGGCTATTACTGTCAACAGCATATTCATGGAAACATCGTCTTAAATATGGAGAGCCGTTTCGTGAATCACGAAGCGGGAAAGGTGAAATTACAGGCTCACCACCCCATCCTGTAGTTCCACGAATTGAGAAATCTCTGTAGCCGTCGCCTTTGTCTAAAGTAGCTGTACTTCGCCATCCATTTCCCTGTGTATGGTTATATATCCTTGCAACAGTCTGGAAAACGCCTTCATAACCAGAATCTGAGTTAGTAAAACCAGTTTTTGTAGCAGTAGCAATAACAAAGCCCTTAAAGCCCTGATTGTATTTTCCGTTACCAACAGCAAAGTAAGTATCTTTCGTATAGTTTATACCTGCAGTAGTTGAGGAAAGGCTGGAAGGTAAAGATGTGGTCGTTATATAAGAAGAACAAGTTCCGTTTGAAGTATCAATCTGATCAGCAGTTCCTGTTGTTTTTGGAGTAGTTGTATGACTGACATCTTTTGTGTATTTTACAGTCGCCCCATCTGTTTCACAGTCAATTCGCACACGTGCATACCCTGTCGGTTTTACTGCATCTGAAGTAATTTGATTTCCTTCAGTTCCATTTGCATCACTCTGATAAATTCCAAGTCCGTAACTATAACGGTCAACTCGAACTACAGGAGTTGCAACTTTGTCAGAAAAGAAATATTCATTTTCACCATTACAAATAAGAACTACAGGAGAAGTAGTAGAACTTTGAGCACGATCCCATGAACCCGCATATTGAGAATAATCTGTTTCAACTGAAGAACCGACTGTATATTGAACTCCTGATTTTTGAACGGCATCAGCTTCTGCTTTATTACCATTTGCTTCAGCTCCAAAATAATTACCCGTAGAGTCCATAAAGGCTTCTTTCTCGATTACAAGTTCCCACTTTCTTCCGTAAGGAAGTTCATCTGAAATATCACAAAGACCGGCCGGGAATGTAATTGTAACAGTTTTATTGTCAGTATCTATCACTACAGCCGATGAGGTAACGTCAAGAACCCGCTCATGATAACCTGCCGCTTCAAATGCATTTCTAAGTTGATTTACGGTACGTGTTTCAGAAAGTTCAGAACCTGAAAGAACTTTCAGACGGTTTGTTGAAGAAGTATTGTTTGTTGAGGCATAGCCAGATTGGAATGTTTGGCCTATATAATGAGTAGTTGTTGTTTCCCAAATACCGTAGTCAAAATCAAGGACATATTTTGTAGATGTATCGGGAACGAAGTTTGCTCCAGAAGTAGTAAGACCTTGTGAAGATTTTTTATATGGACCGACATATTGACCAGCTCCATGATAATTGTCGTTTGCATAATGAATACCCTTTTCAACATCTTCCATATCTTCAAGTTCATCCATACAGAGAATATATTTTCCAGTTTTTGCGCTTATACTGTCTGTGTATGAAGAAGGAATTGCATTTATAACAGTACTAAAGTCATCACCACTCAAAACAGGTGGGATAGCCCATCCTGCAACTTGACGCAAAGTAATTTTTCCGCTTGATTTTTGAATTTCTTCACTAAATTTTAAGGTAATTACATTTCCCTGAGAGTAAACATTTCCATCGCTTGCAGTTGTTTTTGTTCCACCCGGTGTCATGCTTACAACCTTAGGAGCAACACCGTCACAGACAAGTGACTCTCTTTCATAATCCTCATCAAGATACTTGTTTCCCTGAGAAATTCCATAAGAATCAGTAAAGCCATTTAATTTAACATCAGAAGCTGCAACTTTAAGAGTGAACTGGTCCGGATCCTGTGCTTCATAGGTAAAGTAAACTGTATCTGTTGATGAAGAAGAAGCAGCTGTAAGTGCATTTCCGTTCTTATCTGAAAGATATGCCCTTCCACTGTTTGCCCCATTTCCACAGCTTTCGCCAGAATTCAGTGCGCTCAACTGAATGTAAGCACAGGTTCCGGCTGTAAGTGCAGATTCTGAATAAAGGGAAGTTGATGAATAGTTTACTTTGTCATCAAAACTAACTTTGAATACGAGTTTGCTTCCTGCCTTGTAATTTCCGTCCGGATTTGTACATTCAATTGAATAAGCAGGGAAAGTGCTGTTTATCTTAAGATCTATTACAGAAGGATAATCAGAAATATTTCCTGCATAGTCAATTCTTCTGGCAGTAAGGCTGCACGATGTATCAATTGTTACTTCACCGCTGCTTCCTTCTGTTAAAGAAGTTCCGTCAGATGGAAGCCAGATATTTCCGGCATCACGTGAATACTGGGTAGTTTTTACGGTGGCATCATCACCTGAATTTACATAAAATTTAACATAATTTGCATATCTTCCGCTTCCATCAACAGTGTTTCCGCTGGAATCTTTGATTGTAAAGGAAGGTGCGGCAGGTGCGGTTATATCTACAGCATATTTTGAAGTAATGGCTGCAGCCCCGGAAAGAGAAATTTTGTTTCCTGCTTTATCAACAATTGTATCAGAATCAGCTATACATGATGCAGGAATGTAAGTAAGCACACCCTCTGCATCAGTTTCAGCAATTTTTTTACTGAAAGTAACTTTGTTTGCAGTTGAGCCTGTAAACGGAAGCGAAACAGTTTCTGTACCAATTTTAAACTCAAAAGACGGGCTTCCCTGAATTAATACAGTTTCTGAAGTTGTAAGAGTTACAGTTAAAGTTTTTCCCGAATTAAGATAAACAGTTCCGTTCTTTGTATAGTCAGATTCAGAAGAATCAAGAGATGATTCAATTAAAATTGATGCCGTCGGAACAATACCATCAACAGTGATGGTTTTCTTTGTCTGAAGAAGGTTTGATTCATTTACAACAGAATCCCCGTTTCCATCGGTCTGTGTCGCAATTGTTTCTGAAAGTCCTTCAATTGGACTGCCATCATTTTTTACCTGAACCTTTTCTGAAGAATCTCCGTCAGCAATTGTGTAAGAAAATACAAGTGTTGTTGAACCAGAACCGCTTTTATATTTTGCCTGGCGCACAGTTGAATCAGAGAAGCCTGTAAGTTTTACATAAAGACCTGAAGTATCGCTGACTGAAACAGTATTGTCAAAAACAGCATTTATGAGAAGTTCATCACCTTTTTTAAGCATAGTTGATGAAGGTGAAGTAACGCTCTTTAAAACCGGCAGTGAACTGATTACGATTGTGTACTGGTCTTTTCCATCATTTCCAAGTAAATCTTTTGCAAAGAACTGAAATGTTGGTTTTGTACCGCTTTCTTTCCATGCATGCAAAATATCTTTTGAAATCGCAGTGGCTTTATAAGTTCCGGCTGCAGCATCGTAATTTCCTGAAACTGTTGCATATCCTTTACCAGAGTCATAATTACCAAATTTTCCATCATTTGCACCTGCATCTACACGGCGGATTTCGTATGCAGAAGTGTCCATTGCCATTCCGCTTGTTTTTACACCCTTAAATTCAAGGACAAGCTCTTCTTCACTAGAAACAATTGCCATGTCTCCGCCCGGAGTTACAGGAGAAATAGTCGGATTTGAAGAATCTCCTGCAAGCTTGTATTCGGCAAAGGTGCCGGTTGAGCCGCTTCTTACAAGGCGTGCAACAAAGAATTTATCACCGGAAGTTTTGTTTTCATTTGTAAATGCATCACCTGAAGAAGAGAAATCAGTAAATAAATCTATATCAAATGAGAAGGTCTGTGTATTAAATCCGCCTGAGAATGAAGAAGAAGAAAGCGAAACTGACCACAATACACCTACACCAGTAATTTCTGTGCGTTTTGCTGAACCGGAAGACGGCTTGTATGAGTCGTGGGCAGAATCAGTTGTAAGTGTTTCAAGGAATTCTTTTGCCACAGTTGACTTTTCTGCCGTTGTAGAAGCTATTGAATCCGGTACCCATACAAATTCAAGATACTTACAGCCGGAAACATCAAGTGAAGTACCGGAGATTGTAACTTTTGCACTTGTATTGTCAGAAGACATTGTTACAGGCGGCACAGAATTGTTTTTAGGCGAAGTAATCAAGAGCATCGGAGAAGTTGCATCAACTACATTGACAGTAATAGTTTCAGAAACTGACAGTCCGCCGTCAGTTGTTCCCTTATTTCCTTTTGCTTTAACTTTAAGCTCTGCTGTCTGAGGTGTAGACGGGGTTGTTATGACCATTGTCTTTTCACGTTCACCGCTGTTTACTGAAGCATTTTTTGTATCTGTCTGTGAAGCAGAATTTTCATCAGTATAAGTAAATGTAACTTCTGCACTTTCAAGTTCATCATCATCAAAAACCGTTACCGGGAAAGAACTGTTTACATAGACGGTAATCGTTTTATTTCCGGCATTTTCTTCTATATCTTCCTGAAGCTCATAGCGCGGTTCATCACTTTCCGGCCACCAGATAAACCATCCGGCATCAATAACAGCATCTGTAACTGTGTTTGCTGAAGGAACAGTGACAACATCACTTGCAGAATAGCGTACCTGAAGATAATGCTTTCCTGTTGCAAGACTGGAATTGGCTTGTGTTAGAAGTGCATTAGTTATTTCAAATACAGGCGCATAAACAGCAGAGTCGTCCGCTTTTTGAATTTCACAGACTTGATTTTCATTCTCGTCATAGATTGAGATTGATACAACATCAATTCCCATTGTATCGTTAAAATTTGCACTGATTGCAAAAGCCATATTCTGAGCAGCATCAATATTTGCTGATTCATTCAAATCAAGAGATTTAAGATAATCAAGTTCGTGAAGGCTGTACTGAATTCCATTTATTTTACGGTCAATATACCAGGAAGTACCTACAGGTGCATTTTCATCAACAAAAAGTATAACAGTTTTAGAAGATCTGGTACCGAAATTTCCGCTTGCATCAGATGCAATAAAGTTTAAGATGACAGTTCCTTCTTCATCAAAATTAAAATCAAGATTCCAGGTAGTACCAGAAATAACTGCTGTCTTAAAATCAGAAAATGAAGAATCTGAAGAGCGTTTTATCTGAGTATAAACCCTTGTAACCTGATTATTATCAGTGGCAGTTCCAGTAAAAGAAACTGATTTATGGCAGTAAACTCCGCCTGCAAAATTTGTAACGGCATCGCTTCCGTCACTCACTAAAGACCGAACCGAAATAACCGGGGCTTCCAGATCAACTTCTTCTCCCAGACCTGTATTCGTATCACAGGAAACAAAAAAAAGAGAGACACCGGCTAAAAATAAAGATACCTTTTTCAGAATAGAACTTTTTATCATTCTTCTATTATGAAACCAGTGAAAATTTTATACAAGTTTTTCGATAAGAATTCGTTTATTTTTCATAAGAGGAAATTCAGTAAATTTCTAAAATCTCTAAAAAAAATCCACAGATTAGCACAGATACAACACAGATTATAAACTCAATCTGTGTCATCTGTGTAATCTGTGGTTAAAATTCTCTGTGAGCTTTGTGAGAAAATTTAGTTAAAAAGCACTGCCCACAAGTTATACTGAGCGAATACGCTTACAGCGACGAGCGAGACCGTAGACATAATCTTGATGAAAATGTCCATACATGGGCCTACTGTATCTTTGAGCGGGTCACCGACTGTATCGCCTACGACAGCAGCGTCATGAACGACATCGTAGCCTTCTCCGCCTTTTTTGATGCCGGCAAGACCGCCCTGTTCGATGTATTTTTTGCCGTTGTCCCAGGCTCCTCCTGCGTTACCGGTGAACAATGCAATCATGATTGCACAGATTGTAGAACCAATCAAAATGCCGCCGACAAAGTTTGCGCCGAACAAAAGACCGCATACTACAGGAATTACGACTGCCATAAGAGCAGGAACCTTCATCTGGCCGATTGAACCTTTTGTTGAAATTCCGATACATGTTTTGTAATCAGGATCTTCAGTTCCGGCAAGAATTCCAGGCTTTTCTTTGAACTGACGGCGGACTTCTTCTACCATTTTGCGGGCTGCATTTGCAACTGCATCAATGAGCATACCGCTGAACAGGAACGGAATTGCACCGCCAACAATTGCACCGGCCAGAGTCATCGGCTCCATAATGTTAAGCTGAGGAACACCGCCTGTGAGTTTTTCGCCGGGAATTGAATACATGTAAGAAAGCATGAGGGAAAGGGCTGCAAGACCGCCAGAACCGATTGCAAAACCTTTACCGATTGCAGCAGTTGTGTTTCCGACTGCATCGAGTGTATCTGTGATTTCACGGACACCTTCAGGAAGTTTAGACATCTCGGCAATACCACCGGCATTGTCAGAAATCGGACCATATGTATCTACAGAAACTGTAAGAGATACGAACGAAAGCATACCCATTGCGCTCATTGCAACGCCGTAAAGACCTGCAAGATAGTAAGCAAGGATAATTCCAAGACCCAAAATGATACAAGGAATCATACATGAGTTCATACCGAGCGCAAGACCAGATGTAATTGTAAGAGCCGAACCTTCTCGGCTTGCTTCTGCAAGACGTTTTGTAGGATTATAATCACTAGATGTGTAATATTCAGCAACGATACCGATTAAAATACCTGCGACAACACCGACTGCACCGCCGATGAAAGGAGAAGCCCAGCCTGCTTTAAATCCGAGGGCATCAAAATCAAGTCCCTTACCATTGAAAAGGAAGTATGAAAGGCAGATACCTGCAATCAAAGTGATTCCGGCTCCAATCCATGTAGCAGAATTGAGCTGACGGTGAACATTCTTTGATTTTGAAAGATTTTTAACCAGAAGTGAAGCAACGCCTAAAATACATGCAAGAAGACCGCTAGCAGCAAATGCGAGCGGGAATGTATAGAGAGCGTTCAGAGAACCTTCTGGAACGCCTACTTTTACGATGAGGTTGTATGCAAGAGCGATTGCCGCAACGATTGAAGCAACATAAGATTCAAGCAAATCTGAACCAAGACCTGCAACATCACCTACGTTATCACCTACGTTATCTGCAATTGTAGCAGGATTGCGGGGATCATCTTCAGGAATGTGAGCTTCTGTTTTACCGACTAAGTCAGCACCCATATCAGCAGCTTTTGTGTAAATACC
>NZ_JAZOUG010000345.1:0-2059 GCF_045657965.1 Treponema sp.
TAACATAGGCAATCGCAATCTTCCAGCCGAAAATACTGGTCAGCAAAATGAGCGACGCAAAATCAACCATTGGTGAAGAAATCAAAAAGCTGAAGGTAACACCAAGCGGAAGTCCTGCTGTCGTAAATCCCATAAAAAGCGGAATTGAAGAACAGGAACAAAACGATGTTACCGTCCCCAAAAGAGCTGCAATTATGCGGGCAGAAAATCCCTTGCAGTGTGACAATATTTTTTTACTACGCTCAGGCGGAAAATATGACTGAATGTATGAAATCAAAAATATCAGTACAAAAAAAAGAATTGTGATTTTAATTACATCATAAAGGAAAAAATGAAGACTTCCGCCAATGCGGCTTTCGACATCAAGCCCGGCAGCAGAAAGTAATTTTCCGATAAGAGCCTGGAGCCACTGCATTCCAAGAATCTGATTTTGAATAAAACTTCCCATAATCACTAACCCTTGCAGCAGCACTTGCCGGTTGATTTTTTCGAATCATCATTTTTACAGGTAAACTCAGCTATAGCGCTTTTAAACTCAGAAAACTTTTCGCAGTTTATTGAATAATAAGTCCACTTACCTTCTTTTCGTGAATAAACAAGATTACATTCTGTAAGAATCTTCATGTGATGAGAAAGAGTAGGCTGAGTGATATAAAAGGCGTCAAGGATTTTACAGGCACATAATTCTCCGCCTGTCAGCATTTTTATAATCTGGACGCGGTTCTCATCACCCAAAGCCTTGCAGATAAGAGCGATTTCTGATTCGTTCATAGGAAACCTCATATTGATAAGTATCTAAATGTGCACTATAAATGATACATAGATGATTGTCAATATGAGTTTTTTTATAAACAGGAAATTGTTTTACTTATTTCTAAATCCCCTCATCCCTTTTTCCAGTAAGGTCGTCGCAAGCTCAATCATTTCTTCCATAGGAATCTTACGACCGTCGGCAACCCACTGGCGGTAAAGCAGAACTACGCAGTTATTAAAAGTCAAAAGAATGTTGCGCACGCTCTGCTCTATTCCTTTCAGAGGACGAGATTCCGAAGCCTGCTTTGTAACCCGGTTCTGCATTCTTTCGCGGATATAGTCAAAACGGCTGTCACAGGTCACACGCTTGAAAAAATCATCCTGAGCTTCCATGTATTCAAAAAAGGAGCGCACCAGTTTATCCGTATCCTTAAGCTGGTCAAATCCCGAAACTATAGCAGAGTATTCGCTGGAATGCTTTGCCTGAATTTCTGCAAGCACATCATCCACACAATTATAATGAAGATAAAAAGTATTGCGGTTGATTCTGGCCGCCTCAGTAATCGCCTTTACTGTAATTTTTTCATAAGGCAGTTCACAAACCAGCTGCTTAAAAACTGTCTGAATCGCTTCCTTTGTGCGGATAATGCGCGGGTCGAGTTTCTCTTCAGCCATCTTTCCTCCGGAAAAGCCTGTTTAATAGGCATATTTGCAACATCTGTCGTTTAAACGGCATTATACCATAACCTGTTCTTAATAAAAAGACATGTGTCGCTTATAATTAAGATGTAAAACCAAGGAGGAAGCTATGGACTACACCCCAGGCTATGTTTATGAACTTATGGAAAAAGGCGGACCGACAGATGTTCGTGAGCCTTATTTTAAGGAAGCCGTTAGCGAAATGATGAGAGCGCGAAAACTCTGCGCGATTGCAAATGCAAAGATGCCCGATGACGAAAGTTACGTTTCTGACCTGGAAGAACTTTTTGACCGAAAACTGGATGATGTTCGCATTCTCACACCTTTTATCTGCGACTTTGGAAACCGCGTAAAGTTTGGAAAAAATGTCTTCATTAATCATTCTGCCATTTTGTCGGCTTCCGGTGGAATAGAGTTTGGCGACGGAGTTTGCATTGCTCCCGGCCTTCGCATTGCTACAATTAATCACGACTTTAATGAGCGACATACAAAATACACCTACGGAAAAGTCTCAATCAAAAAGAATGCCTGTCTTGGAATGAACGTTACAGTTTGTCCCGGCGTTACAATCGGCGAATATGCAGTGGTTGCGGCAGGAGCTGTAGTC
>NZ_JAZOUG010000346.1:0-2813 GCF_045657965.1 Treponema sp.
CCCGCCTCTAAAGCTTTAACAGTCGGCTTAAAAAGAGCAGTAGAATCACTTTTGTAAAGTACTACACTTTCAGTCACAATTTCATCTTTTTCATTTTTATGGAAAAACGGAAATGGAAAAGAAAAGAATCCATTATTTTCCTTTTCTGCTTCACTATTTTTATCTTCATCTTTTTCCTGTTCCCGTTTAATTTTTGGAGCAAATTCTTCTTTTATTTTTTTTACCTGTTCAAGATTTTCCTCAATCTGATTTTCAATTTCATGGATTTTTTCCATTTCTGTTTTAATTGATTTATTCAGAGTTCGGGGATTTGTAGTTGTAAGAACAAGTGCATCACGGGCTTTACATTCTTTAGAGAGCTGTAAAAAAAGTGCAAGACGTGCAGTCTGGAGTTCCTTTAACCTGCGGTCAAGGCTCTCTGATGCTGGAATCGTACGGATATTTTCGTCTGAAAACTGCTCGATAATAAGCTGTGGAAGGACAGAAGCTGCCTTTACAGAACTTTCACTCCGACTCTGATTCTGTTTAAAAGAAAATTCCATTATGCCAAGCGTCCAGTTATCTGCAAAAACAGGAAAAGAGAAAATCAAAAAAGAGAAAATCAGACAAAACCAGAAAGATTTTTTCATTACAAATCGTCGTCTTCGTCTTCACCACCAACAGGTAAACCTTTCCACTGAGCCTGAAGGAATGAGTCAATAAACTGGTCTATATCACCGTCCATTACACTCTGAATGTCACCTACACTGAATTTTGTACGGTGATCTTTAACCATTGTATATGGCTGAAACACATAAGAACGGATTTGGTTTCCCCAGGAAATATCTTTTTTTTCGGCTCCGAATTTTGCAGTTTCTTTTGCTCTTTCCTGCTCATAGTGAGCATAAAGTTTTGCACGTAAGAGGTTCATACAGGTAGCACGGTTCATAATCTGGCTTCGTTCGCTGTCGCACTGAACAACGATTCCGGTCGGAATATGAGTAAAACGTACTGCAGAGTCAGTTTTATTAACGTGCTGACCGCCCTTTCCGCCTGAACGGTATGTATCAACACGTAAATCTTCAGGGCGGATATCGACCTTAATTGTATCATCAAGAATCGGGAAAATAAAAACCGAACTGAAAGAAGTATGGCGTCTTGCGTTTGCATCAAAAGGACTGATTCGCACAAGACGATGAACGCCTGCTTCACCTTTTAAATGACCATAAACATAATCGCCTGTAATCTGAATTGTGGTTGATTTAATTCCGCCTTCATCTTCCTGTAAATCAACAGTCTCAAGCTTGTAACCATGACGTTCTGCCCAGCGGATATACATACGGGAAAGCATATAAGCCCAGTCGCAGGCTTCTGTTCCACCGGCTCCGGCATGAATTGTTAAGAAGCAGCCGTTTTTGTCAACTTCACCTGAAAGAAGATTCAAAATACTCTGTTCTTCAAATTTTTTCTGGCAGTCTGAAAGTTCATTTCTGATTTCCTCTTCGACAGAATCTTCCCCCTCAGTACCAAGTTCATAAAGAGTTTTAATATCATCAATCTGCTGTAAAAGCTCGCGCCATGGCTCTACCCTGCCTTTTAAAAGCTTTAAGTCATTCATGACTTTCTGGGCCTTTTCGGCATCGTTCCAGAAATCTTCGGCAGCAGTAAGAGCTTCGGTTTCTTTTATTTTTTTATCGATAGCAGGCGCGTCAAAGACGCCCCCATACATTTTTAATATCTTCTTCAAGCGTTGAAATAGGTTCTTTAAGTTCTTCTAACATTTTAAATCCTCATATTATTGTTTATTTTGTTTTGCACCGTAAACACTTCTTTTCCATTGTTTGTGACGCAGTTCAGTAACTGCAAAATTTGAATTCACTGGAAACTGATAAATTCTCAAAGTGTCATAATAATCTGTTACAGAATCAATCTCATGTTTTAGAGATGTAAGCTGCACTTCATTAATTTGAGTACATTCCCAGCAGGCTTTCTGGATTTTTCTGAAACTGTGACGGCTTAAAATCGCAGCAATTGCTTTTGCACTGTCGATACCGCCCGGATCTAAAACTACGGATACAAACATTTATATAGAATAATTCATTGGTTTTATCTTGTCAAACCGCCTGTTTTGCTGCACAATAAATATATGCAATTGCGATTCACTCAATTTGCAAAAATCTTATTTCTTATAATTATTTTTAATACACCTGCTTTTCTCACCTCACAAAGCGATACTTTCCGTCCGCTTTGCACTTCCATATCTGCAAAAAAGACTGGTATTAACAAAATCCAGATTACCTGGAAATGTCCTTCAGATTTTAATGCATCAAGCATTGCCATTTTCAGGGATAATAAACCAATTACATTAAAATCAACAGTTTCAGCAGGTCATCCTGTAGCAGAAGTTCCGGGGAATTTTACATCGTACACAGACAGCTTAAAAAAATATGGTGAATATTATTACGCTCTAATCGCAAGGGACAAAAACGGTAATCTATACAACATGCTTTTTCCTACCGTCAACACGACAGAAAAATCTGTAAAACTTGAAGCTCCAGCAAATTTATACGGAGAAACAACCGGATCTGATGAACAATATGTTCCAGGCTTTTTAAGAGAACTACCATTACCTTATCTTGATTTAATTTCAGACCTTGACGTTAAGCCCACAAAAATGGGTAACAAAGCGTCAAATGCAGGATATGAACTTGCAGGTGAACATTCATTAAAAAAAACAAAACTGCTTTCCCCGTACATTTTTGAAGACGATTTAATCTGTGCCCCAGACGGAGATGATTTTTATCTTTTTGAATCATTAAAAACTTACTTTATAA
>NZ_JAZOUG010000347.1:0-8556 GCF_045657965.1 Treponema sp.
AGATTTATATCCTCTGACTTTCCAACTATCTGATAGTAACTATGCTTCTTTTGGAAGCAACTAAAATTCACAAAGACAGGAACATAAAATCCCTGCCAAGTGAACAATGCTACATACGGCGAGTTTTGCGAGGACGACATCCATTGTGTGGAATTGGTGTTGTATCTGCGATTGATTTTACTTTCAATCCCAAAGCACCAAGTGCACGGACAGCATTCTCTCGGCCCATTCCAGGACCTTTTACATAAACGTGAACTTCTCGAAGTCCATAGCTTACAGCTTTCTGTACTGCTGTTTCAGCAACAGTCTGAGCTGCAAATGGAGTTGATTTTTTTGCTCCACGGAATCCGAGACCGCCAGAAGATGCCCATGAAAGAGCATTTCCGTTCAAATCTGTAATAGTTACGATAGTATTGTTGAACGTAGCCTGGATATAAACATTTCCCTCGTATACGCTCTTCTTTTCCTTTCGTTTTTTTGCAGTTGCCATTAACTACTCCTTCGCCTACTTAGACTGCCTTCTTCTTGTTAGCAACAGTCTTCTTCTTACCTTTGCGTGTACGTGAATTTGTACGTGTTCGCTGACCACGACACGGCAAGCCTTTTCGATGGCGAAGACCACGGTAACAACCAATATCCATCAAGCGCTTAATGTTAAGACCGATTTCTGAGCGAAGATGACCTTCAACCTTGTACTCTGCGTCAATCAAAGTACGGATTTTAGCCAATTCGTCCTGATCCAAATCGTTAATCATTTTGTTTGGATCGATTTTTGTCTTTTCACAAATTGCCATTGCTGATGAACGACCAATACCGTAAATGTAGGTCAATGCAACAAAGACATGTTTATTTGGGAGGTCAACTCCCGCAATTCGAGCCATCTGTTACTCCTTAACCCTGCTTCTGCTTATGCTTTGGATTTGAACAAATGATACGGATAATTCCGTTTCGTTTGATAACCTTACACTTATCACAGATGGGCTTTACGCTGGTTCGTACTTTCATAAAAGTCCCCCTGGGGATGATAATATACTTTACTTGAATCATGGCAGTTCGCAATGAACTACAATCCAAGTCCGATGAGTATATCACAAATCCCCATTCTTATTCTATAGGAAAACCAAGAAATTCTGTAAAATTTACAAATTTCTTGATCTCAATTTGCCTTTCTTAACAAGACCATCTGCATGGTGCATTTTAAGAAGAGCTTCAACCTGACTCATTGTATCAAGGTCAACACCAACCAAAATCAAAAGCGAGGTACCACCCATCAGCATGGAAATTGACTGAGGGAAGCCAAAAAGATTCTGGATGATTGTCGGCAAAACTGCAATTGCAGCAAGATAAAGAGAGCCCGGCAATACAAGTCTATTCAGAACTCTTTGCATATATTCTTCTGTTTTGTCTGTTCTGATTCCTGGAATAGAACCACCGTTTTCACGGATATTCTTTGCGATTTCTGTAGGGTTCAGGGTTACCTGAGTGTAGAAGTATGCAAAGAAAATGATAAGAAGAACAAGAAGAACATTGTAAAGTAAACCGGTTGGATTCAATTTTGCTGAAAGCGAAGAAATCCATCGGGCTGAATTCTGACCATTACCAAGACTAGAAACAATCTGCAGCGGGAATGTAAGGAACGACGAAGCGAAAATTACTGGAATAACTCCCGAAGGATTGATTTTAAATGGAATGTATGTGCTCTGACCGCCATACATTTTTCGTCCAACTACACGCTTAGCATAGTGCACAGGAATTTTTCGTTCACCTGACTGTTCATAAACTACAAAAGCAATAATTGCAGCGAACATAATAAGAACGATAATTACAAATACTGGATTAAGACCATTTTGAACACTGTGATAAAGTTCAATAACAGCATGTGGCAAACGAGCAACGATACCTGCAAAAATCAAGATAGAAATTCCATTTCCGATACCATGTGCCGTAATTTGATCACCAAGCCAGACTGTAATCATTGCACCTGTTGTAACAGTGAGCATTGCAAGCAGCTTGAATGCAAGCGGATTCTCAAGAGCAATAGCTCCAGGAATGCTTGAAGCATAAACAGTAACTGCAAGTGACTGAATCAAACATACAAAAACTGTACCAATTCGAGTCCATGCAGCAATTTTTCTCTGACCGCCATCTTCCATTGCAGCTCTTTTGAGTGAAGGGAAGATAATCAGGGCAAGCTGCAGAATAATCTGTGTTGAGATGTAAGGCATTACACCTAACATGAACACAGAAAAATTAGAGAACGCACCACCGGCAAAAAAGTCCATGTAACTGGCAAACGCATTTTTATTCTGTCTTGCAAGTTCATTGAAATAATTTACAAGAACCTGAGCATTGATTCCCGGAATAGTAAGAACACATCCGAGACGGAAAACTACGAGTATAACAAAAGTAAAGAAAATGCGGTCACGCAATTCTTTAATTCTGAACATATTTGCAATTGCATTGTTTGCCATGTCTTTCTCCAAAGACTAATAGCCTAGGTTTGAACCTAGACTATTAAAACTTTTATTTTGATTCAGTTGTTTTTACTTCAGCTTCTTTTACAGAGCCGCCAGCTTTTTCGATTTTAGCTTTTGCAGAAGCAGAAACTTTATCTACATTAACTGTAAGGCTTTTTGTCAAATCTCCGTTTCCGAGGATTTTTATCAAAGCTCCAGAAGCTTTTACTAAACCTTTTGCTTTAAGAGATGCAGCGTCAACTGTTTCTCCAGCAGAATATCTCTGCTCAAGAAGATCAAGGTTAACTACAGCATATTCTTTCTTGAAAGGATAGTTTGAGAAACCGCGGTGAGCGATGCGGCGATAAAGAGGCATCTGTCCACCTTCAAAGCCTACATATGGTCCGCTCTTTCCAGAACGTGACTGCTGACCTTTATTTCCTTTACCAGCTGTTGTACCGAGTCCAGAAGAAGAACCTCGTCCTACTCTCTTCGGCTTTTTGTTTGCGCCCTCAGGTGCGTGCAAAAGAAAATCAGACATTATTCAGCCTCCTCTACTTTAACAAGGTGAGCAACAGAATTTACCATACCAAGAATGGCAGGTGTTGCTTCATGAACAACTGTAGAGCTAATCTTTTTGAGACCAAGACTGCGGACAGTTGCCTTTTTTTCAGGTTTCTGACCAATAACGCTCTTTACGAGAGTAACTTTAATTTTCTTAGCCATAATTAACCCCACATATCCTGCAGAGATTTACCTCTGTTAGATGCGATTTCTTTAGCATCCATAAGATTTTCAAGTGCGTTGAATGTAGCACGAACTACGTTAACTGGGCTTGAAGATCCCAATGATTTAGAAATAACATCTGTTGCTCCAATTGCATCCATAATGGCACGAACTGTACCACCAGCAATAATTCCAGTTCCTGGACAAGCTGGTTTAAGAAGAATTGAAGAACTCTTATAGTTACCAAGCATTTCATGTGGCAAAGTTCCGTTCTTTACTGGAACGAACATTAAATTTCTCTTTGCTTTGTCAATGCTCTTTCTAATTGCTTCAGATACATCATTAGCTTTACCAAATCCATATCCAACGCGGCCTTTTCCATCACCTACAACTGTAAGAGCTGAGAAAGACATTCGGCGTCCACCTTTTACAGTTTTTGCTGTACGGTTTAATCGAACGAGCTTTTCTACGAACTCTTTCTGCTCTTTGTGATCTTTGTCAAACTTATTCTGGCGTTCCATAGAGTCTCCTAGAAAATGATACCTGCTTTGCGGGTTCCATCGGCAAGGGCCTTTACAACACCATGGTACAGATAACCATTGCGGTCAAAGACTACAGTTGTAATCTTTTTATCCTGCAAGCGTTTTCCAAATGCTTCACCAAGTTTTGCAGCACCTTCAGTATTTGGCTTAAGGTCAGCAAATTCTTTTTCCAATGTGGAAATTGAAGCAAGGGTGTGTCCCTTATCATCATCAATAACCTGAGCATAAAGATTCGTATTGCTTCGATACACAGTCATGCGTGGACGGCTAGCAGTTCCGTAGATTGACTTACGGATATGAACCTTACGATGCAGGCGTGTTCTTGCTTTGTCATTCATTTTTTTAACGAACATTGTGTTACCCCGCCTTATTTAACGCCGGTCTTACCGACTTTGCGTCTGATGACTTCATCATCGTAACGAATTCCTTTGCCTTTGTATGGCTCTGGAGCACGTAATTTACGAATCTGAGCGCTGAATTCACCTACCAGCTGTTTTGAAATACCAGTGATAGTAACTTTTCCACTTGGGTCTGTTGTAACAGTAAGTCCTTCAGGGATAACTGCGATGAAGTCAGATGAATATCCGAGGTTCATTACAAGCTCTTTACCTTTAACTTCTGCACGATAACCTACACCAGTGATGATAAGTGATTTTGTGAATCCCTGTGTAACACCAACGACCATATTATGAATGAGATTGCGGTACAAGCCGTGAGCGGCACCCGCATTCTTTGATTCATCAACTGGTTTTACCAGCAATTCGGCACCATTTACTTCAACAGTTACCAGATTGTTGATTTTTTCTTTTAGTTCACCTTTTGGGCCTTTTACAGTAACAAGCCCAGGATTTACAGTGATTGTAACTCCCGCTGGAATAGCAACAGGAAGCTTACCAATTTTAGACATATCTTCCTCCTATTACCAGACTTTGCAAACTAATTCACCACCAACCATCTTTTCGCTGGCTTTTTTACCAGTTGTAACACCAGTAGAAGTAGAAACAATCAAAGTTCCCAAGCCATTGTAGATGCGTGGCAAATCTTTATAACCAGAATAAACTCGGCGACCTGGAGTAGAAATTTTTTCTACACCGTGGATAACCGGATTATTTGAATCATCATACTTCAAGAAAATACGGATGATATTTTTTCCTTCTTCCTGAACTTTCTTGAAATTCTTAATGTAACCTTCTGTTTTCAGGATTTTAACAATTTCCAACTTAAGTTTTGATGTAGGAACATCAACTTTCTCGTGGCGAACCTGAACAGCGTTACGAATCTTTGTCAGCATATCTGCTATTGGATCTGATACACTCATTTCTATTCCTCCACTACCAGCTAGATTTTGTTACGCCTGGCAAAAGGCCTTCACTTGCCATTTTGCGGAAACAAATACGGCACATCTTAAACTTGCGCAAATAACCGCGAGGGCGACCGCAAATCTGACAGCGATTATATTCTCGTGTCGAATACTTCTGTTTGCGGGCTGCCTTGATAACCATTGATTTCTTAGCCATGATTCCTCACTACTTCCTGAAAGGCATGTTGAACTTGGTAAGAAGTGCTTTAGCCTCAGCATCGGTTTTTGCACTTGTTACGATTGCGATGTTCATACCAGCGATCTTCGTAATTTTGTCGAAGTCAATTTCTGGGAAGATAATCTGTTCAGTAATACCAAGAGAGAAATTTCCGTGTCCGTCAAAACCAGTTGCTTTGATTCCGCGGAAATCCTTTACACGAGGTAATGCTACATTGATGAGGCGGTCCAAGAATTCGTACATATTGTTACCGCGCAATGTTACCATTACACCAACTTCATTGCCCTCACGCAATTTGAAGTTTGCAATACTCTTTTTCGCTCTAGTCTTTACAGCATGCTGTCCAGTAATCTGAGTAATATCAGCTACTGCGGCGTCAAGGAGTTTCTTGTTGGTGAGAGCTTCGCCAACACCCATGCTGACTACGACTTTTTTAATAGCCGGAATCTGCATAACAGATGTGTAACCGAGTTCTTTGAAGAGCTCTGGGGCGATTTTGTCCTTGTAGACTTTCTTAAGCCGTGGTACGTAATTATCCATTACAGTGCTTCTCCACATTTACGGCAGACACGAATCTTTTTGTCGCCGTCGATTTTATAACCAGCGCGTGTTACACCACATTTTTTGCAAACAAGTGCAACATTTGAGATATGGAGTGGAGCTTCGACTTCTACGATTCCACCCTGATCCTGCTGGCTTCGTTTTCTCATTGCCTTTTTGACAATGTTGATTCCTGAAACGATAACTGCATCTTTTTTAGTAAGAACGCTTACAACTGAACCGCGCTTACCTTTGTCTTTTCCTGCAATTACCTGGACGGTATCGTCCTTATGGATTTTGAATTTCTTGTTCATTATTCAATTCTCCTTACAGAACTTCCGGCGCAAGTGATACGATTTTCATACAATCCATATCACGAAGCTCACGGGCTACCGGTCCAAAAATTCGTTTTCCTTTTGGATTTTTATCTGCATCAACGATAACGCAGGCATTGTCATCAAAGCGGATATAAGTTCCATCAGGACGGCGGTATTCTTTCGCAACGCGAACGATAACTGCCTTTTCTACTGCACCTTCTTTAATAGTAGAAGTAGGAATTGCTTCCTTAATTGCTACTACAACAACATCACCGATTCCGGCATATCGGCGGTGTGAACCACCGAGAACCTTGATTACCTGAGCTCTTTTAGCTCCGGAGTTATCGGCTACTGTCAAATTTGATTGCATCTGAAGCATGTCTTTAACTCCTTAAGCTTATTTAGCTCTTTCGATGATTTCTGCAAGTCTCCAGCACTTATCTTTGCTGATTGGACTGCATTCTACTATTCGAACTGTGTCACCAATGTGAGCATCGTTCTTTTCATCGTGTGCCTTACACTTCTTTGTTCGTGTAACATATTTTTTGTAAAGGGTATCCATTTTTTTCGTATCAATTGATACAACGATGGTTTTGTCCATTTTATCACTTGTGACAATACCAACGAAAGATCGTTTACCACCCTTTGTCTTAACCTGTTCTGCCACGGGTCAGCTCCTATTTATTTGCTCCGGCAATTTCTTTTGCCCGGATAAGCGTGTTCAAGCGGGCAATATCGCGGCGCATTGTACGCTTCTGCATAGGGTTATCTACATGGCCGATTACCGACTGGAATCGAATATCCATGTATTTCTGTTTAAGTTCATTTCGCTGTGTAACCAACTCAGCGTAAGAAAGTTCTTTTACATTCTTTTTTGATTTTTTTGTATCAGCCATTTCTTACTCCTTAGTCTTTAGTTGGTTTGAAAGCAATTTTAGTTTTGATAGGAAGCTTTGCAGCAGCAAGCTCAAGAGCACGCTCAGCAAGCTTAACATCAATACCACCAATTTCAAACAAGATTACACCTGGTTTGATAGAAGCTGCCCAGAATTCTGGAGCACCTTTACCTTTACCCATTCGGGTATCAGCAGGCTTTTTTGTAATCGGTTTGTCTGGATAAACACGAAGCCAAACATTTCCTTTTCGTTCAAGTTTACGGTTGATAGCAACACGAGCAGCCTCGATATGCTTTGCGCTCAACCAAACCGGTTCCATTGCTACGAGAGCAATTTCTCCGAAATCGATAGTGTTTGCACGTGTGGCACAGCCTTTGATTCTGCCGCGCTGTACCTTACGGTGAATAACTCTTTTAGGACTAAGCATTTACTTTACTCCTTTGACCCAGCATCTGAAGATTTTGAGTCGCGAGGTTTTTTGCTTCTTGGCTTTTCACCAGCGTCTCCCTGAGAGCGATCATGGCGTGGTTTACGAACCAACTGACCAGCATCTTCCTGAGGATCTTTGCCATATTTCATGCCATTGTAGACCCAAACTTTGATACCGATTTTACCATAAGTTGTGTGTGCTTCAAATGTGCCATAGTCGATGTCAGCGCGAAGAGTGTGAAGTGGAACTCGTCCCTCTTTGTGCTCTTCAGAACGCTTCATATCAGCTCCGCCAAGACGTCCAGACAATCGGATCTTGATTCCCTGTGCTCCGCCTTTCATAGCATTTGCAGAAGACTGTTTGAGAGCCTTACGGAATGAACCGCGTCCTGCAAGCTGACGGCCGATATTCTGTGCGATAAGAGAAGCATTGATATCAGCACGTTTGATTTCCTTGATCTTAATCTGAACTTTTTTAGTCAGTTTAGACTGGATTTCAGCGCTGATTTTTTCAATATTTGCACCCTTAACACCAATAATAACACCTGGGCGTGCTGTATGAATTACGATAGTAACACGCTGCGGATGACGAACAATTTCGATTTCTGCAATGTCAGCATTCTGACATTCTGGCAGAGCCTTTACCATATTGCGGATTTTCATATCCTCAATAACAAGGTCTGCATATTCACGTGGATTAGCATACCAGCGTGACTGCCAAGTCTTGTTGATTCCAAGACGCAAACCGATCGGATTTACTTTCTGACCCACTTTATTCCCCCGCCTTCTCGTCAACAATGACGGTGATATGACACATGCGTTTCAAGAGCTGATCAGCACGACCGCGAGCGCGGAACCAAACTCTCTTGAGTCTCGGACCTTCGTCAATACGAATTTCTTTGACATAGAGCATATCTTCATCGAGATTCTTGTTTGCGAACAGAGCGTTTGCAACAGCTGATTTAAGAGTACCTTTAATCAAGCGTGCACCTTTCTGTGGCATATTATCAAGAATTGCCAATGCTTCTGAGCATGACTTCTTATAGATTACACGAGCAACAGGGCGAACCTTTGTTGGTGATGCAATCAGGAATTTTGTAGTGGCTACATAA
>NZ_JAZOUG010000348.1:0-28003 GCF_045657965.1 Treponema sp.
CAGACCTGCAATCATACGCAATGTTGTTGATTTACCACATCCTGATGGACCTACGAATACACAGAACTCGCGGTCTTCGATTGTTACGTTTGATTTTTCTACTGCAAGAACGTTACCATCATAAACTTTTGTAACGCCTTTAAGCTCAACTTTTGCCATTTTTTCCTCCTGATGGCTAGGGATTATAATTATAAATAGATTATAAACCAGATTGCTATTGAATTCAAGCGGAAAATTTGTTCATTCTCTCAATAAATTTTAACATTTACGATATTCTTACATTCCAAGAAGATTCTTTACAAAAGGTTCACAAAGCACAAAAATCACGCTGAATAAAACTGCCGGAAGATAATTGGCAGTTTTTACTTTTTTTAATCCCATAAGATTTATACCTATCAGAACAATCAAAGCACCGCCGCTCCCGGTCAGTTCGGCTATCATCTGCTCACTTACATAAGGAGCAATCAACACAGAAAGTAAAGTTAAGGCCCCCTGATATACAAAAATCGCAATTACAGAAAAAGCAGTTCCAACTCCCATTGCAACAGCAAATCCTATAGAAATAAAACCGTCAAGAATTGATTTTAAGAAAATAATTGAATAATCATGTTCGATTCCTGCCTTAAAGCTGCCTACGATTGCCATAGCCCCGACACAAAAAAGAACAGAAGCATTCAAAAAAGCATATGCAAAATTTTTCTGAGGTTTTCCTTCTGAAAAACTCGGAACAGAAGAATTATCATTATTCGGATTTTGTTGAACAGCGTTTTTCTTTATAAACACTTTTTCCAAAAAGCGTCCAAAACTTAAGATTTTACCGTCAATATCAAGAAGAGTTCCAACAATGCCGCCCAGAATAAGAGCCAGTGCCAGATAAACAACATTCTGATACTTGAATGCCATCTGAACACCCATAATAAATGAAACCAAACCGCAGGCAAGCTGAATAGAATCAGTAACTTTCTGCGGGATTTTTTTCGCAAACAGAAGACCAACAAGCGAACCCATAAGGATAGTAGCACAATTCACAAATACAGCAATCATTTTTTACCTCAAAATAAAAAAAAGAGCTTCCAAATACCGGAAGCTCTTAAAACGTGCGGAGAACCTGACTTGAACAGGCACAGCTTGCGCCACTAGCACCTCAAGCTAGCGTGTCTACCAATTCCACCATCCCCGCAGTTGATGATAAATATTTTATAGAAACCGCATAAAAGTGTCAACAGAATTTCTATAAAAAATCATATTTTTTTTCATTTTTTTTATTTTGTAAGGAATGCAATCGCTCCATCCCAGTTTTCAGGAGGATTCTTAATAAACTCTTCACATCTTGAAAGCATAAGTTCTGAAGCTTTATCATCTTTTAGAATTGAAAGAGCCCTTGCAAAATAATCTTTTGCAAGATTCCAGATTCCCTGTTTATATAATTCCATTCCCTTTGTATAAGCGTCCTTGTAATCAGCAGGAAATTCTTCTTCACTGCGGTCAACTGCATAAATAGGGACAGCATTCTTTTTACCCTTTACACGCACATCATCAATATGACGGAAAAAGAACGAATCTTCACCGGCATTTTCGCGTACACTTTCACTGACGAGAATCTGAGAACCGTATGTTTTTGTAAGTCCTTCAAGTCTGGAAGCGAGGTTTACATTATCACCAATTACAGAATAATCAGTTTTATCTTTTGAACCGATTGAACCGACAATTACATCGCCGTAGTGAATACCAATACCGATATTAAATTCCATTCCATCTGGAAGGATTAAATCTCCTGTATCAATAGACGGAAGCACTTCCCGCATTTCATAAGCTGCACTGACTGCCCGTTTACAGTTATCCTCGTAGCTTACCGGTGTGCCGAATTCTGCCATTATTGCATCACCGATAAATTTATCGATTGTACCACCATGCTTTTTAATAATTTCAACCATAGTTGAAAAATAGCGGTTCAGGAATGCAACCAGAACATCAGGCTTATTTTTTTCGCTTATATTTGTAAATGAACGGATATCACTGAAAAGAATTGCAACAGCCCTGGTTTCACCTACACCAACTCTTTCATCAGTATCATCAGACTGCATTACAAGACTGTCGATAATCTGTTCAGGAACAAAGCGGCTGAATGCACGGCGAATCCGCTTTTCAAAGTAAATTCTTTTTTTGACGATTATAGCCTTATCAAAAATAGCACCGGCACTTTTTACACAGAATTCAAAAAAATCCTGCTTTTCGCTGGTAATATTTCCTTCACTTACGATATGCACGGTTCCGTAGTAATTCATTTCATCACTTGATTTTAAGTTTTCGCTTTCATAGCTTGAAAGCTGAACTTTAGTACTGTAAAAACGGTTAAGTTCAGCTTTTGTTTCAAGCAGTTTTGGAGTAACTTTTGCAGCACTGTAATCAGAACGGTCTTTATCAAAATCTGCAGCACAAACACTCAAAAAATCAGAACGTTCTTTTTCGCCTAAATTCTCTGAGCACACATAATAGCCGTGTGGTCCGTCATTTTCGACGATGTACATTCCGGCTACAGGCACTTCACAGACTTCAGCAATAAGCAGAAGAAAATCACGAACCATATCTTCAATACTTTCGATATTGTCAACAAGAGAAATAAGTCTCTGATAAATGGAATTTTTGTAAGAATTAATATGAAGCAGATTTGACGCATTAACAAACAGGAAAGTATCATCAAGATGTTTTTTGATTTGAGAAAGTGCAATTTTATCGATTTTTTTAGAATAAAGAGAAGCCAGTTCATCTACACTCAAAACAAGTGTTTTTGCGTCAAGACGTACAAAGGAATTCGCCCCGCAGTCATAGGCAAAATATTCATCCAGCGGGGTCGGGAAATTCGCATACATTCCGATTGTTAATTCTTTAAAACATTTCATGGAACGTACGAGTCTGACAATTTCAAAACTGCGCGGTTCCTGAATATCGCAGTTTGCAAGAAAAATATCCGGCTGAAATTCAAAAAGAGAATATACAGCTTCTTTTCCGTTATTAGCAAACTGAATCGAATAATCATCACCTTCAAGTGTAGTAGTAAAAAGCTTCTGCAATGTAACAGATGTTTCAAGAATCAGTATTTTTTTAGCCATTATTCTTCTCCTACAAGTCCTTTAATCACGCTGATAAGTTTACCGCGTTCAAAACTTCCTTTCGGAATTACTGCACTCGCCCTAAGCTGTTCAAATTCTTTAAGGACAGCCGGACTCTGGTCAGCAGTGATAATAACTACCGGTGCATCTTTGTACTGTTCCATTCGGCGAAGGTTATCAAGAAGAACAAGACCTGTCATTCGAGGCATATCCTTATCAGACAAAATAAGGTCATATTGTTTTGTTTTTGCTTTTTCAAGACCGTCTAAGCCGTCAAATGCCGTGTCAACAACAAATCCTGCACCTTCAAGAATAGATCTTTCAATCTGCCGTGTAGTTTCAGAATCATCAACAACAAGAATACGTATTGTGCGTTTTTTGGTTGCTGCTTCGTATTTTTTAATGTCATAACCACGCAGAGACTTAAACTTTTTGAGAATATCAGGTACGTGGAGGATAGGCACAATGTCATAATGTTCATCAAAAACAATTCCCTGAAGAATCGAGAAATTTCTGAACGCTTTCGGAAGCGGTTTTACGACAAGTGACACATACTGCTGAACTTCTTCAACAATAATTCCGATCCGCTGTTCCATATATTCTGCAATGAGAATAGAATCAGCATCCTGAGGAGTAAATCCTTTCTGGTCATCGAAAAGAGAAGAAAGTGAAAAACACGGAATGAGCTGAGATTCAAGATTAATATAGTTCTGATTCTGAAGTGTAATGTATTCACTCTTTTTGCGGTAAATAATATCAACAATGTGCTGAGACGGAATGAGGTATTTATCTTTGTTTGAATAGACAAAAAGTCCCTGAAGTGTAGAAAGGCTGAGCGGGAAATGAAGGATGAATGAAGTTCCCTTTCCGGCAGTACTTTCGATTTTAATACGGCCCTTGATTTTTTCGACATTGGACCAGACAACATCAAGACCAACGCCACGGCCTGAAAGTTCTGTTACTCCGTCTTTTGTAGAAAAACCTGACTGGAAGAGGAACTGAGAAAGCTCTCTGTCACTCATATTTTTAATTTCTTCAGTGCGTTCAGGATAAAGCTTTAAGGCATTTTCGCGGATTTTTTCATAATTAAGACCTCGGCCGTCATCAGTAATTCTAAGTTCAATGTACTTAGCTTCACGCACACAGGTTATGCTGATTGTACCAGTCTCGCTTTTTCCGGCTTCTTTACGCTCTTCAGGAGTTTCGATTCCATGATCAAGGGCATTGCGGATAAGATGCATGAGAGTATCGCCAAGTTCTTCGAGAATTACTTTATCAATGGCAATGTCTGTTTCGGGAATGTCGCATTTAACCTTCTTTTTGAGATTTAATGCTTCAAGGGCAATTGTGCTTTCCAGTGGACGCAAAACAATGCTGATTGGAAGCATTCTGAGATCAAAAACCTGTTCCTGAACACTGAAAATGGATGTTTCAAGAGCAAAAATATCAGATTCAAACTGCTTGCGGATTTTCGAAAGCTCATGGTTGTCCGTTTTTTCTTCAAATTTCTGAAGTTCGTCAAGCTGATGTTTTAAGTGAAACTCCCGGGTAATCATTGTGTCAAACGCAGTAATAATTTCGTTGACGCGGGAAAGCTTAATTCTGATTGACTGAATATCACTTACATTTTCGGAAAGTTCTTCATCATCATCGTCATAAAGGCTCAGTCCTTTTTCGCGGTTAACTTCAGAAATAAATGCATCTACATCAATTAATTCTCCGGCAGCAAGCTTATCGCAGTTCTGCAGATAAAGTTCAATGTTCAGTTCGTCAGTATTTTTTTTAAGAATTGATAAAACACAATCGGTAATTTTATCAGTTACTGCAAAAACAAACTTAACAAGACGGTCTGAGTTTTTGACCTGACCGTCCTTAACGCTTTTATAAATATCTTCAACTGCATGAGCAAGCTTTTCGATTGTAGAAAAGCCGAGCATCCGGGCATTTCCCTTAATTGTATGAAGACTGCGCAAAAGCCTGCTTAAGGTTTCTGCATCATTTTGAGTGGTTTTTAGGGTTACGATGTCTTTTCTTGAAACTTCCAGAAGTTCCTTTACTTCAGCTGCAAAACTTTCTGTAATATCTGATGAGACCTTAGCCATTGTCTTTGCCCCCTGTTTTTTTATGCAAATAGAAAATGTTCCCGTCAACAACTTTTTCAAGAGACGGTGGAAGTATTACAGAGTCAATCTGTGCAATTTCGCTCATTGAAACGAAAATAACTCCGCCTTCTCCAAGACATTTATCCGCTATAGTACGCAAAATACGCGAACGAAGTTCCGGTGAAAAATATATAAAAACATTCCGCAGGAAGACAATATCCTGATTCTGAGGAAGAATTTTACCGTAAGACGGAGAATCAATTTCAGAAAGATTAATCTTCTGAATTTTTACAAGAGAACGTAACTCCTGAGGAACAGCAATTTTCCCGTCTTCCTGCCGGAAACTTTCAAGCAGAGAATGAAATGAAACTCCATCAACCTGTCTGAGAGAAGAGGCCGGATAAAGACCTTTTGAACATCTGGAAAGGACATTTGAATTTATGTCACTTGCAGTTACTGTAACATTAAGTGAGCAGGATTTTGCAAGAATTGCAAGTGAATATGCTTCTTCACCTGAAGAGCAGGCTGCACTCCAGATTTTTAGTTCAGAATTTCCTTTTAAAGCACGCCACATAGGAAAAATTCTGTCACGCAGAAGAGCAAACTGTTTTTCTTCACGGAAAAAATATGTTTCGTTAACAGTGCTTTCATTTACAAGCTCTGTAAAAAAAACTTCGTCTGAAATAAGATCATTTTTATATTCCTGAACAGTAAGATGCTTTTCTGCAATCCGGCTTTCTATATAAGACTTTATGCCGTCAAGATGACTGGCTCTCGGAACAATGCCGGTGCGTGCCGTGAGGATTTCCATAAATATGTCTAATTCGTCTTTGGTTAAAACTACTTTTTCATTCATCATTTTGACACCAGCTCCAGAATTCGTTTTGAAATCTCCGGACGCGGCAAAACTTCTTTTGCCCCGCCGGCCTCAATAGCCGCTGCCGGCATACCAAAAACAGCACAGGTAGACTCATCTTCAGCAATGGTCCAGCCCCCATTATCACAGATTACTTTACAGCCTTCAGCACCATCCATGCCCATTCCGGTAAGAAGGACTGCAAGACACTCCTTTTTATAAAACTGGGAAGCCGAGCGGAAGAGTTTATTTACAGCAGGCCTTAAAAAACGCTCAGGTTCTTCGTCAGAAAGTTTAAGAACAGGATGGCCGTCACCTTTTACATAATCAATAACAAGATGCTTGTCCGCTGGAGCCATGTAAACATGTGAAGGCAGAGCTTCTTCTCCATCTTCTGCAAGAGTTACAGGAATATTCCGGCATGTCTGAGTAAGCCAGTCTGCAAGATTTTTATCTGCACCGACTTCAATATGCTGGGCATAAAGAACAGGAAGTGGGAAATCAGGTCCCAGACCTGAAAGAACTTCTACTACAGCAGAAGGACCGCCTGTTGAAGCACCTATACACAAAACCTTAAATGAGGCATTTTTGCTTTCAGTCACAACTGGTGCAGACTGAGAAGGAGAATTTTTTATTAATTTATTCAGTTTTTTTAAAAGAGCGTCAAAAAAATCTTTCGTAAAGGAATTAACCTTTGGCATTTTTTCTGGTACAAGAACCGGAATATGGAAATCATTCTGAAGAATATTAAAATTTTCCAGTTCAAGCTGATCTTCTTTATCTAAAACCCAGATAACAGCATCTGAATGTTCTTTTTCTAATACCTGAATTATTTTTTTTCCATTTGAGACGGAAGCCGAAACTTCTACATCAGGATATTCCTTGAGATTCTGTTCAAAAATTGTGCGGACTACAGCGGAACCTGCTGCAACAATAACCTTCATTTACACTCCCCTATTTTATCTTAATTAAGCCGGCTGAAAAGAATTTTCGAAGCAGGTTATCAGGCGAAATAAGAATCTGTTTTCTCAAAAGCTTTTTATCTTTCTCGTCATCTAAAAAGCCTATTGCACACACACCGCACTCTGTCTGCCGCGCCCTGATTCCCGGAGGAATTAAGTGCAGATTCTTGATGTCGATAATTTTACTTGCAACCGAGCAGTTAACCGAAATTGCAAGATTACCGCTTGCAGGAAATGCCGTCTGCGTATAATCGACTATAAGCCGCTGAACATCACTTTCAAAGTTGTGTTTTTTCATTACGAGAACTACAGTACAGTTCTCCAAAGGCCGGCATTCAAATTCTTTTTCAAGAAGGCTTCCTATATGAATATGCGGCAAAGTTTCCCGGTTAAAGATAATGCTTTTTACATCCTTTTCGACGGAAAGATAAATACCGAAAATTACATATTTACTTTGAATGAGAAAATCTATCGTGTCGTATGCAATGCATGTAAAATGATTATGCGCTTCCAAGGTCTTTCCTTATAAGCTGTTCAAAAGCGTTCGGATTCAGTACAGGAATTTCTTCTCCTCCATAACCGAGCGTTCCTAAAAAATATCCTTCATCATTACTTCCTGGAATAAGATTGAGATCACCTTCTTCCATTTCGGTAAAGAAAAGAATATCCGAAATATGCAGTGAAAGCTGGTCATCACTGCGTTTAAAAATAAGAAAAAGCGGCTCTTCAGGCGGTTTAGGCTCATTTTCAAGGATGAGTACGCACGGATTAATAACCGTAAACGGATCTCCTCGGCGATTTAATACACCTTCAACATATGCCGGCATAAAAGGCAGCTTGTACACAGCAACATCGCGGATAATTTCAAGTACATCACTGGACTTTACGGCAAATTTTTTCTTTGCGATGGAAAAAATTAGCCAGGTGGTCATTTTCTTTTCTTCGATAACTTCAGTTTTTTCTGACTGCTGCTGCTCAATTTTTTCGATTATTTCTTCGTTCATAGGACCTCCTCAATTTTATTCCGAAGCAGTCTCAGACTCTTTAATTGCACTAAGTTCAGTTGCAATCGTTTTTAAGTTCTGTGATGACTTGGAAATATGCTCAGTTGCAAGAGTAAAGTTTTCAACACCGGAAGCTATCTGCTTAAGAGAAGTTAAAACCTGCTCGCTTGCAACTGCCTGCTGCTGAATGATTGTAGTTATTTCAGATGCACTGTTTGCAGTAATTTCAGAGGCATTTTTTATGCTCGTAAAGCGTTCTTCAAGAACCTTCGCACTTTCAACGCCTTCCTGAATTTTTTCGGTTCCGCTTTCACTGGCAATAATCAGGCTGTCAGAACTCTGCTGAATTTCTGTGATACGCTCTTTAATTTCTTTTGTACCGTCAATAATTCCGTCTGCAAGACGCCGGATTTCAGTTGCAACGATATGGAAGTTACGTCCGGCTTCTCCTGCACTGCTTGCTTCAAGTTCGGCATTAAAGGCAATAATTTTTGCCTGATCTGCAACAGCGTTGATAAGAGTAACTATATCCCAGATGTTTTCGATTTTATCACCAAGAATGCGGATTCCTGAAATTGTGTTCATGTTTGTAGCGGCAATTTCCTGAAGCTGACGCATATTTTCTTCGATAAAGGAAACACCTTCTGCAACATAAGTATTTGTCTGTGTTGCAACACCCGAAACAGCTTTAATTTTCTGCGAAATATCTTCTGAATGAGCAGTATTCTCTTCCATTGTGGCAACGATTTCTTTTACAGCCGAACTCTGATCGTGGGCAGTTGCAGCAGTCTCTTTTGTTGATACAGCAAGATTCTGAGTTTCAGCAACAAGGCTCTGACTTGCTTCCCGCGCTTTATGCATCATGCTGTGAAGCTTTGCAATAAAAATCACAAAGATTGAAAAAACCAGCTGAATTATTATGATGATAACCGCAAGCGAAGAAATACCTTTCTGTTTTCCGGCTCTTAAAGGACCTGTAACAAACACATACCATCCGTAGCTTGGCAGATAGCGGATTACGCCAAGTTCTTCAGGTCCGGCCTTAAAATTGTAAATACCGCCTTCTGTGGCAGAATCTTTTGAATTAAGGATAAGCTCGTTAAAATCTGTAATCTGACTGTAAAGACTGTCGATATGAACTTTATCAACAAGAAGCTGCTGATTCAGTGCGGCTGTTATTTCCATGTCTTTATTAAAGAAATACATTGTAAAGTCATTTCCGAGTGTTTCGTAACATTTGTTTATAAAATTATCCAGTTCAATACCTGTTCCGGTCATACCAATCGGCTTTTTATTTTCATCACGGACAACCCCGTTAAGCCAGAGACAGGTCATATTAATTTCCGGATTGTAGTTAATGTTGAAATTGTAAACATCAGTTTCGTATAAAGTCATGTTGTACCAGTAATCACTTGGATTTGCCGGATCGACCGTATAAGAATACTTCATGGCATTCCAGAACTCTTTGTCTACATCGTTTGCCCAGAAAATACTGTGTGAAGAAAAAGCATCGTTAAAGCTTTTAAATTCTTCCATGGCACGTTTGCGCTCATTTTTATCTTTCGGATTCTTAAAAAAGCGGATGACAGTCGGAGAAGAAGCAAGTTTTTCTGCAAGGGCTATCTCCGGTTTTAGAAAACCTTCCATCATGATTGCCTTCTGATTAACTTCTTCGCGAAGTTTCTGAGTTAAATTACGCATGGAAGCCTGAGCTGAAAGCACATGATATACGATACCGAGTGCAATGGCGGCTCCCAGAATTACTGCCCCGGAAATCGAATAAGTCTTACGCAAAAAGCGGTTTTCATTTTTAGCCATATTCTTCTCCTTACCTGCTCAAATCTTCCGCAATATTTTTTAGTTTTTCTGATGCACGCGAAATATCCGCTGTTGCACTACTGAAATTTTCAACACCAGAAGCAATCTGTTTAAGGGTTGCAAGCATCTGTTCACTTGCAACAGCCTGCTGCTGAATAATTGTTGTAATATCACTTGAACTGTTTGCAGTAGACTGAGCCGAATTTTTTATACTTTCAAAGCGCTCTTCAAGTCCTTTTGCATTTTCAACACCTTCGTTAATTTTTTCTGTTCCGTTTTCGCTGAAAAGAATAAGATTGTCAGAACTTTTCTGGATTTCTGTAATCCGCTCTTTGATTTCTTTTGTGCCGTCAATAATTCCGTCTGCAAGGCGCCGGATTTCAGTCGCAACAATGTGGAAGTTACGACCGGCTTCTCCTGCACTGCTTGCTTCAAGTTCGGCATTAAAGGCAATAATTTTTGCCTGGTCTGCTACATTGTTAATTAATGTTACGATATCCCAGATGTTTTCGATTTTATCACCGAGAGCTTTTATTCCGCTGATTGTGTTTAAGTTAGCCTGTGCAATTTCGTGAAGCTGCTGTACATTTTTTTCGAGGTAAGAAACTCCGTCCGCAACATCTCCGCTGGTTTTTACTGCAATTTGAGAAACATCCTTAATTTTTTCGGAAATATCTTCAGAAAGAGAATTATTATCCTCCATTGTGGCAACTATTTCTTTTACGGAAGCACTCTGATTCTGTGCTGTTTCTGTATTATTTTTTGCAGAATCTGCCAGGTTCTGAATTTCTTCCAAAATACTGGTTCCGACTTTCTTGTCATTCAAATGAAGCAGCTGCACACGAAGAAAAACAAAAAATCCAAGAAAAACAAAAACAATTACTATAAGACAGATTGAAGCCGGAACAATTGCATTTTCAAGGAAGGCACGGACAGTATAGTCCTTTGAAACAAGTATATTCCAGCCGATTTCTTCTAAAGGCTGAAAAGCATAAACCGTGTTTTCTGTATCAATAAATGACTGTCCAATCTGATAAAGACTGCCTTCATATTCGCGAAGGTCTGTAATTACATCTGTAATGCGGGACTTTTTTTCAAGATGGTGCAGGTCTGTTGAACCGGTAGTTTCAAGTGCCTCATTAAAAAGAAACATCGAATAATTTTCCGGCAGCTGTGAATAAAGAGAATTTACAAACTGGGAAATCGGGATTCCGGTTCCAATAAGACCAAGAAATTTATTATTCTGATTTCTGACTATGCAGTTTACCCACATAAAAGTCTGCTTTAAGCCGATATCATAATCAACATTAAAAACATAAGCCTTGTCCGTATCAAGAAGACTTGTATACCAGGCACTAGAAGAATTGGATTTATCGAGAGTATAAAGATATTCGTTATTTGCATAATAGCGAAGGTCATTATCATTAATCATAAAAGAAAGCCTGCTCAAAAAAGAGTTCTGATAGGCAAGGACTTCTTCAAACGCTTCTTTTTTTAATGAAGAATCTGAAGGTTTTTCAAAATAGCGGATGATTACAGGAGATTTTGCCATTTGCATTGCAAGAGCAAGCTGCTCATTAAGCCCCAGCTCAAATTCAAGCTTCATGTTTTTTGCAAGCTGGGATAATTCTTTGTGGCTGGACTTTTCAAAATTAATTCTTGCAGACTTACTGATAAATAAAAAACTTACCGAAAGGATTACAGCAATAACAAGAGAAAAAATCGCTGCAATAACCGGGAAAGGTAACCGTTTTATTTTATTTTTTGCATTCAACAAATCCATCTGTTTTCTACCTTTATGCGTTTTATTTATTCAAGTCTTCTGCAATGTTTTTAAGCGTTTCAGATGCACGCGAAATATCTTCAGTGGCACTGCTGAAGTTTTCAACACCGGTTGCAATCTGTTTAAGAGTGATAAGCATCTGCTCACTTGCTAAAGCCTGCTGCTGAATAATTGTGGTAATGTCTTTTGAACTGCTTGCAGTTATTTCAGAGGCATTTTTTATACTTTCAAAACGCTCGGAAAGAACAGCTGCATTTTCAACACCATCATTTATTTTTTCGGTTCCGTTTTCGCTGGCAATAATCAGACTGTCAGAACTCTGCTGAATTTCTGTGATGCGCTCTTTAATTTCCTTTGTGCCGTCAATAATTCCGTCTGCAAGCCGCCGGATTTCAGTTGCAACAATATGGAAGTTACGTCCGGCTTCTCCTGCACTGCTTGCTTCAAGTTCGGCATTAAAAGCAATAATTTTTGCCTGATCTGCTACAGAGTTGATAAGAGAGACTATATCCCAGATGTTTGAAATTTTGTCACCAAGGGATTTAATTCCGTTAATTGTATTAAGGTTTGCCTGTGCAATTTCATGAAGCTGCTGCACATTCTTTTCGAGATATGAAACACCTTCAGCAACATCTTCGTTTGTTTTTGAAGCAACTCCGGAAACATCTTTTATTTTTTCTGAAATACTCTCAGACAGTGCGTTGTTGTCTTCCATCGTAGCAACAATTTCTTTTACGGAAACATTCTGATTCTGGCTTGTATCAGCATTTTCCTTTGAAGCAAGGGCAAGGTGCTGTGTTTCTGTAAGAAGCTTATTTGCAAGCATTTTTTCTTTACGGCGCACGCTGTTTAAAATCCACATATTGATAAACGCACTGCCGACCCCAAGAACAAGAAGAATACAGAGAATAATCATAAGCTGACGCATAAACTGTGCGTTAAAGTCAGAAACAGGACCGTCTACTACTACAAACCATGGAGATTCCCCGATGCGGTTTACAGCGTAGAAATGACTGTTGTATATAAATGATTTTTCACTACCATCAAGAAATTCTGATAAATTATAGCCGGCTTTTAAAATGTTTTCGGCATTTTCACCTGAAAAATAATTGTCATTTATAAGTTTTGAAGCATCAGAATTTGTAAGATAACGCCCGTCCGAAAGAAGAATATAAACATTACTGTTCGGAGAAATGTTTGTATTGGCAACAAGATCAGAAAGAACATCAAGAAGAACATCCATTGCTGCAACCCCAAGAGGCTTTCCATCCTTACTCTTTACTGACTGTGCGAAAGTTGCACAGACGCTTCCAGTCCGGTCATCCAGATAAGGATCTATATATGTAAATTTTCCATTATTTGCAACGGCTTCCTTAAACCATCCGCGTGAAGAAGGTTCCCAGGTAGCTTCAGGTTTCCAGCCAAGGTTATTAATAAAAAAGCCGTCTTTTTTAAAACGGGAAATAATCGTAGCGTAATAGAAAAATGAACCTTCAGGTAAATCTGCAGAAATTCCTTTCATAACACGTAAAAGTGCTGACTCTTCATGAATTTCTTCAACTATAGACTGCCAGTTACTCATTTTGTCCATGTTAGGCTGCAAAATTGACTGAACATCGGCTTTAAGCTGATATATTGCAGAACTTGTCGTTGCATTTACGTTCTTTTTTACGATGTTGGTGTTTACAAGATAAAAAGACAAACACGCAAAAAGTGCAACTATAGTCGGCGGCACAATACTTGAAATTATAAATTTTCTCATTTTTAAATACTCCCCTTTTTACACGAACCTACCTGTTTAAATCCTCAGCAATTGATTTAAGCGTTTCGGAAGCAACAGAAATCTGAGCTGTTGCACTTGTGAAGTTTTCAACACCTGAGGAAATCTGCTTGAGTGTAAGAAGAATCTGCTCACTTGCTAAAGTCTGCTGCTGAATAATTGTAGTGATTGTACCCGCACTGTCAGCGGTAATTTCTGAAGCATTTTTGATACTTGAGAACCGTTCTTCAAGATTTTTGGCATTTGCAACACCTTCCTGAATTTTTTCGGTTCCGCTTTCGCTTGCAAGAATAAGACTGTCTGAACTCTGCTGAATTTCAGTAATTTTTGACTTGATTTCTTTTGTACCGTCAATAATTCCGTCTGCAAGGCGCCGGATTTCAGTTGCAACAATGTGGAAGTTACGTCCGGCAGCTCCTGCAGTAGAAGCTTCGAGCTCTGCATTGAAAGCGATGATTTTTGCCTGATCTGCAACAGAGTTAATAAGTGTAACAATATCCCAGATATTTTCGATTTTATCACCGAGATTTTTAATTCCATTGATTGTTGCCTGATTTGCCTTTGCAATTTCGTGAAGCTGACGGACATTTTCTTCAAGATAAGAAACGCCTTCAGAAACATCGATGTTTGTTTTGCTTGCAACACCGGAAACATCTTTAATTTTTTGAGAAATATCTTCAGAAAGGGCTGTATTATCTTCCATTGTGGCAACAATTTCTTTAACGGCGGTACTCTGCTCCTGGGCAGTAGCCACATTTTCTTTTGAGGAGACTGCAAGATTATGAGTTTCTCCGATAAGACGGATACTGGCTCCCCGTTCTTTAGCACGCATGCGGCTTATAATAAACGCCGTAATTGCCATAATTCCTACAAAAAGAAAGAAGAATGCACTGGAAAGAAGCCTTCTTGTAGCAGTAGAAAAGGAACTTACATCTTTTACACTTTTTCCAAGCACATAATACCAGCCGGTAAGCTGAATCGGTGCGATTCTGAATACATATTTTATATCATTAACCTTTCCGACAACAAAATCATCGGTAGACATAAGCATTTTTTCTCCAACTTCACTGTACGCCCCGTTATCAACTGAAAGAATATTGTCATCCGGGGTATATGTGCCGTGCATGAAAAAATTGCCTTCAGGTGAAAGAATAAATGCCTGATCCAGTTCATCATTCCGGATTTCACCGACAAAATTCTGTAAATCATCAATAGGAAAGTCAAAGGCAACAACACCTACCAGGCTTCCGGAATCTTTAAAAATAGCACGTGAAATAGTTACAACAACTGCCTGAGTAAGCTCATTAAATGCTACATCAGAATAAAACATCTCCCCGCCGTAATCGACAGCACCTTTATACCAGGCAGTTTTAGTTGGATTATAACCAGCAGGAGCTTTTATATTTTCTCCATGATAGAAAGTACCGTCCGGCTTACAGCCGTAAAGCCCCGGAAAATCAGAATATGAAAGCGACATTTTCTCAAAAATTTCGTTTGTATCCTTCCATTTTTTGTAAAAACCGTCTTTAAAAATCCATGCAATCGAATCAACAAGTTTTGACGGAGGTGAAAGAGTTTTTTCAAATGACTGAATACATTCCCTGACATTTGAATATACAAGCCTGTATGCCTGAAGTTCAGTGTAATTGGAAACAAGGCTTCCAAGAATTATTGTTGTAATTATAAAAAACACTGCAACCGGTGCACCAATCATGAGCATGGAGCGTTTGACAAAACTCATTTTTAAGACCCCTTTTTTTACATTTCTACAGATAAGAACAATTATAACGCAATTTTAATAATTTTGCTAGAAAATTAAGATATATTTAATCAATGCTAAGTTTTTTTTAATAATTTTCCTTTAAAATCAGCAGATATATGTTATATTTAATAGTATATTAAGGGAAAAAATTAACAGACGAAAAGTCATGTATTATTCAAGTATAGGTGCCTTAGCAGTTATTATTCTTCTCACAATAAATTACGATGTCTTTAATAAAACAAGACATTCCCAGTCAATACGTTCTTTTCACTTATACAGGAAATTTCTTTTCAGCGTTTTATTTTATTATATTGCTGACACTTTCTGGGGTGTAATTTACGACCAGAAGATTCCGCTTCTTTCATATGCAGATACAGTTCTTTACTTTTTTACAATGGCCTATTCAGTTTTTTCGTGGATCCGCTATGTTATTTCTTATGTAAACGATGAAAACTTTTTTTTCATGATACTAAAATATTTCGGCATAATTTTTTTATGCGCTGAATCATTAATGCTGATTGTAAATTTCTTCTATCCGATTATGTTCTGGTTCAGCAGCGACGGGCTTTATCATCCTGAAATTTCAAGACACATATTTATATTTGTTCAGATAGTTTTTTTTACGATAATTTCATTTTATATGTTTATTGAAACTTTTAAAACTCATGGAAATATAAAACGAAGGCACAGGGCAATATGGCTTTCTGGAATCATCATGACTGTTTTTATTGCCATGCAGAGGCTCTATGTTTTTATTCCGTTTTACAGCATGGGTTTTATGATAGCAACATGTATAATTCATACTTTTGTCCTTGAAGATGAAAAAGAAAACCACAAAGAAGAACTAAACCGGCTTTTTGAAGTAGAAGGAATTCAGGAAAAGGAACTTCTTTCTGCTCGGCTTATGGCATATACAGATCCGCTTACTGGTGTAAAAAGCAAATGTGCATATCTGGAAGACATTCTCGGTATAGAAAAACGCATCGAAGATAAAATCCTGAAAGATTTTGGAATCGTTATTTTTGATGTAAATGATTTAAAACTTACAAACGACACAAAAGGGCATGAAGAAGGCGATAAACTTATAAAATCTGCCTGCAAAATAATAAATCAGTATTTTACAGATACGCCTGTTTACCGTATTGGCGGAGACGAATTTGTAGTTTTCCTTATGGGAGAAAACTACAAAAAAAGCAGTGATTTTATTTCAAATTTTAACCGCAAAATTGATGAAAACCGTTCAGCAAAAAAAGTGGTTATAGCGTCAGGTTTTGCGGGCTTTGAAGAAATTACGGAAAAATCTTACAAAACCCTTTTTGAACTGGCCGATTCAAGAATGTACGAACGCAAAAAAGAACTTAAAGGTAAATAAGTTTTAGTAAGCCGAGTTCAGACCGCCCTGCTTTACCTGGAAGTGAGCAAATTCCATGCTGAAACTTGCCCGGCCCTGGGTGACCGAGCGGAGATTTGTTGAGAAGCCGAACATTTTTGCCATTGGAGCAATACAGTGAACGATTTCGCCGCTTGCTTTGCTGTCCTGCCCCTGAATCATTCCGCCGCGCTGAGTAATCTGGCTGATTGCATCTCCTACAAACTCAAGCGGACAGGAAATATCAACATTCATGACAGGCTCTAAGATTTCAGGTCCTGCTTTTTCTGCTGCCTCGTCAAAAGCCTGAGCAGCACAGGCTGTAAATGCAAATGGAGTTCCTGTAAGCTCGTTATAGTCAATTTTTGTGACAGTTACGCCGACATCTGCACACGGATAGCCGTATTTTATGCCGGAAGCAAACGAGTTTTCAAATCCTGCCTTAACAGCATCGTAGATTTCTTCAGGAATATTGTTATCATGAACAGTGCAGGAATAAGTGTTTCCCACTCCCTGTTCGTTTTTGAAGATTTTAACTGTAAGGCCTGCAGTGTTGTCCTTTCCTGCAAGGTTCTTTTCCCAGGTAGAAGAAACTTCAGCTTCGTTTTTGACCGATTCACGGTAAGTTACCTGAGGAGCGCCGACATTTGCCTTAACGCCGAAATCTTCCTTCATGCGGGTAACAAGAACATCAAGATGAAGCTCGCCCATTCCGGAAATAATGAGCTGACCGGTTTCGGCATCTTCGTGGCTTGTAAAAGTCGGGTCTTCACGGCTCATAACAGCCAGAGTTTCAACTAGTTTGTCTTTATCGCTCAAAGTTTCAGGTTCGATTGCAATTGAAATTACAGGCTCCGGGAATTTTACGCTTTCAAGAAGAACAGGCATGCCTTCGCTTCCCAAAGTGTCACCCGTCTGAGAGATTTTAAGGCCGACAAAAACAGCGATGTCGCCTGCAGAAACAGAATCCATCTGCTCCATGTGATTTGCATTTACACGTAAAATGCGGTTGATTCGCTCGCGTTTTTTCTTTCCGACGTTGAGTGCCTGGCTTCCTGCAGTGAATTTGCCTGAGTAAACGCGGACAAAGCAGAGGGCTCCCATTTCGCGGTCCTGCTGGATTTTGAAAACAAGACCGAGAGGCATTTTCTTTTCATCGCAAGGAATTTCAACTTCTTCTTCGCGGTCTTTTTTAACGTGAAGGCCTTTTGCAGCCGGAACATCTGTCGGACAGGGAAGATAGTCGATTACGGCATCGATTAAAGGCTGAACACCCTTGTTGCGTCGGGCAGAGCCGCAAAGGCAAGGAACGAAAGTACGGTCGATTGTGCCGCGGCGGATTACGGCTTTAAGCTGCTCGTTTGTAATTTCACCGCCTTCAAGGTAAATCATGCCGAGTTCGTCATCTTCAGAAGCAACTGCATCAATAAGTTTTGCACGCCATTCTTCGGCAAGGTCTTTGTATTTGTCGGAAATGTCTGATTCTGTGAAAGTTTCGCCTTCATCGTCCGGATTCCAGCGGATTTCCTTCATTTTAAGAAGGTCAATTACGCCCTCAAAATCTTCGCCCTGCCCCATCGGAACCTGGAGTGCGATTGTGTTTACTCCGAATTTTTCGTGAACATCGTTAATCGAATAGAAAAAATCAGCACCGATACGGTCCATTTTGTTTACAAAACAAAGCCGTGGGACAGAAAATTCATCTGCCTGTTTCCATACTGTTTCTGTCTGTGGCTGAACCCCGTCAACTGCACAGATTACAGCCACTGCTCCATCCAGAACGCGGAGAGAGCGTTCAACTTCGGCAGTAAAATCAACGTGACCTGGTGTGTCGATGATGTTGATTGTGTAGCCGTTCCAGTCAGTAGTAATTGCGGCCGAAGCGATTGTAATTCCGCGATCCTGTTCCTGCTTCATAAAGTCCATTGTAGCAGCGCCGTCGTCAATTTCGCCGATTTTGTGAATTTTACCTGTATAATAAAGAATTCGCTCTGTTGTAGTAGTTTTTCCAGCATCAATGTGCGCCATGATTCCGATATTGCGCATTTTCTGTAAATTAAGTGCCATAGTGTACTCCAAATCAAAAAAAACGGAACACCTGTGCTGATGTTCCCGACAGAAAAATATATTATATTTTTGGATTTTTGGGAAGTAGTACGATTTTTTTGATTTTCCTAGTTCCGGCTCCAGAGCATGCAGTAAGCCTGGGTTCTTGCGGCAAAACGGGCTACTTTTAAGAGAGCACGGATTTCTGCCTTTGTGTACCAGAACGCTTCGATTTCTTCCATTTCTGAATCACTCGGCTTGATTTCACCCTCTGCTTTTCCTATGATTACGATGTTTCTTTCATTGGAAAAGCCGACTGCTGAATATGAATCAAGCCAGATTTCATCGATATGAGTGAGTTTAAGTCCGGTTTCTTCACGAAGTTCTCTTTCAGCTGCCGAAGCCGCATCTTCTCCTGAATCAATAAGACCTGCGGGGAAATTGTAAACCCATTCGCCTGTCGCCATGCGGAATTCACGGCTCAAAAGGATCTGTTCTCCTGCTTCATCGTGCATAATCATAACAACTGCATCGACTCGGCCGTTCTGCAAGTCCTGAAGCGATGAAATATTTTTGTTGCGGCTGATCATCTCGTAGATTTTGGATTTTCCGCTTACAGTTTCATATTCAAGGTTGTAGCGGGTAATAAATTTTCCTTCGTGGATTTTTTGAATCGATTTGAATTTCATTTTTACACCGCCCCAATTACTTCATAATGAAGACAGTCGTGTTTACATTCGCCTTTAAAAGCACCTTCGCAAATAGGCATTTTACATAATTTTTGTGCTTCATCATCACTGCGGCTGATTCGCTTTCGGATATAGCCTATATTCTCAAAATTTACTTCCTTGCCTTTTTCTATAGCGGCGCAGGTGTTAATCCAGACTACATTGCAGTCATCATGGGCGCACAAATCGAAACTTTGACGGAAATCGTAAGAGCCTGTAGAAAAAGACGGCACGATAATGAGAGTGAGCTTAAAGCAGCGCATAAGCTGTTCCATATATTTTGTCGTAAGAAAATCTTTACAGATAAGAACGGCGAAGCGGCCGATTCCTTCAAAATGGAAAATGTTCACCACAAGGCTTGAAAGAATGCCTTCAAGATAGCCGGTTCCTCCCTGCTCTACCCGGAATGGATTCTGCTTGCTCTGATGGCAGACGACATTGCCGAATTTGTCAAGGATAGTGACGGAGTTCCGGTTTTTTTCCCAGAAAGAAGGCAGGACAATCAGCGAAGGAATTGATTTCGCCTCTTCGTCTGAAAGAGCTTTTAACTTGCCCGTGATATACTCAGTCATTTTCGGGTTTCCGAGCATTTCCGGGAACACGATGATGTCGCTGTTGTTTTTTCCCGCTGCCAGAATTTTCTGCCAGATGAGGGAATTTTCTGAATCAAAAAGTGATTCTTCAGAAACTGCTTCACCCTCAGAAGAACCGGCATTGCGATATTCAATCTTAAAATACTGGACTTTATTTTCGTCGTAAGGAAGGACGTCAAAATCACGTTCAAGACGGAGAGGTGTTGCGGCAATTTTTAGAAAACGTTTTTTTGAAAAATCAGAGAACAGGTCTTTTTTAAGGAAAAAATGCTTGTCAATCAATTCTCCCAAAATCGAATTTTCCATTAAGAGAATATTGAAAAGGAAATTGTCCATGCGGTTGTAGCTGTGAGCAAGCCTGTGTTTGCGTTCCCATACACACGAACAGCGCGGTAAAAGGCCAATTCCTGTATTTTCGCGGTTTGTGTTCAGTACGACTGAAAAATCATCTTCCTGAAAATCCTTAATTTTCTGCTGCAAAAGATTTTCAAGGCTTTCGTCTAAAAGCTGGATAAGACACATAATCGCAAAAAAAATCATTTTCACCCTTCATTGATTCAATCAAAGAGTCAAGAACATCAAAAAAACTTTCGTTCAAATCAGAATCTGAAATTTTATGAACTTTTGATGTATCTTTTTCAAACAGAACCGGCAGTTTTTCACAGATTATTCCGCTGATTCTTGTTTTTTCATTTTTAGAGATGCAGCTGTAACGGACAAAAAAATCTTCAGTACAGGAATTGATTACGAGAGAGCAAAGCTGTGCAATTATATTGTAGATATTTTTCATAATCAGCTTTTCCATTCAAATGAAAGCATTGTGATGTCATCAAACTGTTCGGCTTTTCCCACAAATTCATCGATTGATGAACGTACAGATTTCAGGATATCCGGTGCCTTCAGATTTTCAGTCTTTTTTATGGCAGCCAAAAGCCGCTCTTCCTCAAAAAGCTGATTCTCACCATTTGTAGCTTCAGTAACACCGTCAGAATATACAAAAATACGGTCACCCTTTGAAAGCGTGATTGTGTGCTCAACATAAGGATAATCTTCCATGCCACCAAGAACGAAATTCGGCTTTGTCTTGAGATAAGAAAACTCGCCTTCATGATATAAAACAGGGGCCGGATGTCCTGCATTTACAAAACGAAGTTCGCCGGTTGAAAAGCAGAAGATACCAAGCCAGCATGTTACAAAAAGCCCCGAATCATTGTTCTTACAAAGCTGATTATTTGCCTTTTCAAAAATTTCTTCTGGACCAAGACCAAGCATTGCATAAAAATCAAGCAGAACCTTGCTTTTTCCCATAAAAAGAGCCGCTGGCATTCCCTTTCCTGAAACATCGCCAACTGTAATCATCAAGTGGTCGTCATCAAGAAGAAGATAATCGTACAAATCGCCGCCGACTTCCTTTGCAGGTGACATTGATGCAAAAAGGTCAAAATCAGTGCGGTCAGAAAATGGCGGATATTCTTTGTTCAGCATGTCACTCTGGATTTTTGAAGCAACCGAAAGTTCTGTTGAAATTCTTTCTTTTTCGGCGGTAATGCGGGTAAGTTCTTCAATATTGCGGCAAATATCCTTTTCCATCTGATGAAGCGAATGAGCAAGGATTCCTATTTCGTCCTGATTTTTTACTTCAAGAAGTCTGTCAGAAGGATTTCCGCCGTAAGAAGCAAAATGGTCGGTCTCACGCGTGATAAAGGTGATAGGATTTATAAATTTTTTGTTAAAATAAATGATGAAGAGTCCTATAAACAGCACCGCAAATACTAATTCCAAAGCAATGACAAAATTAACGAACGAGTAGCGTGCATCAACGAATTCCTGGATATTTTTCTGAACTCCGAGCACGGCGATAATTTTTCCGCTGGAGTCCATAACAGGAATTTGAGCTGTGATGTGCGATCCGCTCCGTGTTTTCATGGTGTGACGGACTATAGTCGCTCCTTCTTCGAAAACCCGCTTAGTTGATGCATTATAATCTGCCTGAACGTACTCTTCTTCGTAGCCAAGAGGATATTCTGAGTATCTGCCGCCTTTTTTTACAGGATTGTAGATGTATGTGATGTGCGTGTAGTCTGGCGGAAGAACCGAAGAAACATAAATCATGTTAAGTTCAAATTTATCGACAAAATCCTGTAATATGCGGTGAACGGTCTCATAGTTCTCATCTTTTTTTTGCGTGGAAAGATAAGAAGAAAAGTCATCGGGATTAAGAACTTCTCTTGCGGCCGCAGAAATTGAGCGGATTGAAGAATCATATTGCCTTCGAAACTGCCGTGTAAATGCAAAATAACCGGCAGAAAATACAAGCGAACAGAGCAAAGACCCCGAAACAATTACGAGAAAAAGAATTTTTTTTGTGATTACGGGGAGTTTTTTTCGTTTCATTTGTATTCAATTTTCAGAAAGATATCCGCACCGGTGACTTCAAAGACTTGTTTACAGAACTGGCTCGGATTTCTGATAATCAGCTCGTGTTTTTCCTTCATTTTTTTCTGTGCTGAAAGGAGCACGCGAATTCCCGCTGATGATATGTACTCAACTGCGGATAAATCAAGGATAAGAGTCCAAACGACTGGAGATGTAAGCCAGTTTGAAATTTCTGATTCAAGAGTTGCTGAAGTTTCGACATCTATTCGTCCTGAAATTGTGAGTGTTACACTGTGCTCATTTCGTACTTCTGTAATCTGCATATTTTCCCCTAATGCTAAAATGATTTTTTTACGATGATTTCGACTTTTTTTCAAGTTTTTTCCGTCACAGTCAATCCAGAATTCTCCGGTCGTAAATGAAAGAAGTGTCAGATTGATTTTATCACGAGTTTAGGAATTATTCACTAGTTTTTTCTGCTTTTTCACCGTAAATGATTTTCCAGTCATTTTTCATTGAAACCGGAATCCAGCCGTTAGCCTTGCAGTCAGTGAGCATTTTTTCGGCTTTTTTGAGGTTGCCGTATTCGCGTTCTGTGTCATCGCAGCAGAGCATAAAGCCGAGTGATTTATATTCATTGTCGTACATTGCGTAGTTCACCATGCTGGCATCTGTAAAGCTGTTTCCAAAAGCGAGGACAGGCTGATAACCGATTTCTTTTACGATTGTAGAAACTTTGTTCATCTGAAGATTTTTGATAATGTTTACACCGCCAAGAAGAACTTTGTCGCCCTTGGTGAAGGTGTATTCAAGTCCGTCTTTTCCTTCCTGATTTGTTGAAACAAGCACATTGTCTGAACCGATTACCTGTTTTGGAGGAAGTTTAAGGGCATCGCAGACTAAAGCGCGTAAAATGAGTCGGTTTGTGCCGCTTGAAACATATACGGAAAAGCCGTTTTCTGTAAGATAATTTACGACTTCTACCATCGGCCTGTAAAAAGCATCTGCCCTTTTGAGATTTTTGTAACCGGGCTGGGAAGTCTGCATAAAATCTTTTACATAAGAATCATATTCTTTGAGGGTAAATCCTTCGTAGGCACTAGCAAGCATTCTCTCGTATTCTTTTCCAAGAGGCGGAACTTTTCCTGTAGCACGGAACTCTTCTGCCAAAGCTTTCTGCTCTTCAGTCGGCGTATAATTTGAATCGTCAAGAACGCGGTGAATAAAAAGCTGAAAGTCAAAATAAGTAGGATTTGTTTCACAGAAAAGAGTTCCGTCCAGGTCAAAAGTTGCGATTCGGCGTTCAACCGGAATAAAATCAGCGGATTTTTTGTCTGTTACAGATTCCACATATTCAATTAAGGCCTTTTTTGCAGGAGCCTCATCGTTCCAGAGCGAAAGGGCTTTATTTGATTTAGAACATGAAGCAAGAATCAATGCCGCAAATGAAGCGAGCATAACAAGTTTTAAAAAGTTGTGTTTTGTAGTTTTCATAATGAAAAATCTCCTGTGTTTATTTATACGAAGGTCTTTTGAAAAAGGCTAATTTTTTTGAAAAAATTGCAGGATAAGATTGATAATGATGATGTTGTTTCTTACAAAAAGTAAGTCTTCATTCGCCCTTTGCCTTTGATTTCCATTTCGACCGGTGCAGAAGCCCCAACTGCGTCCTTTATAAGTGCCATCGTATTTTCTGATACATGGATTTTCGAAGACTGACCGGAACTTTCCATGCGGCTTGCAACGTTTACTGTATCGCCCCAGATATCGTAGACAAATTTTGTCTTTCCGATAACACCTGCAATGAGATTTCCGCTGTTTATTCCAATTCGCATAAAAAGTTTTAAATTGCTTTTTGCATTAAAATCTTCAATATCTTCTAACATTCCACGGGCAAAATTAACGATTGCAAGGGCGTTATTTTCTGCACTTTCGCTTCCAAAAAGACCGGAAGCTGCCATGTAAGAATCCCCGATTGTCTTGATTTTTTCAATTCCCTCGCGTTTTGCCCGTTCATCAATTCTTGAATAAAGCGAATTAAGTGCACCTACGACTGTGTCTGCATCAAGAGTACTCGTTATTTTTGTAAAGCCTACAATATCTGCAAAAAGAACTGAAGCATTTTCAATTTTATCAGCAATTTTTGCGTTTTTATCTACTGCAAGGCGTTTTGCAACTTCTTTTGGAAGAATATTTAAGAGAAGTTCTTCAGAACGGTTCTTTTCTTCCTGAAGTTCCTTTGTACGCTCCCTTACAGTATCTTCAAGTTTTCTGTTTTCTTCTTCGATACGGATAAGTTTACCTTCAGTAAAAGAAATTGTTATAGAAACTATGAAAAGAATAGAAAGTAAAACCAGAGCCACATCAAAACCAATATAAGACAATGGCTTAAGAACACTTTCATAGGCAAAAACAATTTTTGAGTTCGAAGGCGAAAAATATGCCGGAGAATACATAATGCAGCCAAAACCTAAAGTTTTTAACGGAGTGACCTGATAAAAATCAGCACCATGAATATTTTCCTGATCTTCATCATGAGGCTTTCTGACCGTCATTACATATTGCGCAGACGGTATTGTTCCAATCTGTGTTATCGAAAAAGTTCCGTTCCAGGGACCCGGGTCAATTGCACAGTCCTCAGAAATATCGATTGTAACATTCCAGTCAGTAATAATTGTAGCTTTCATGTTATTGTAAATCACACCGTCATATTGAGCACCGATTCGAGTTAAATCTCCGTCATCATTCCAGACTTTTTCTGTATTCCTTAAAAAAGTCAGACAGACTGGTTTTGAGCGGTCATTTTCTGAATAAGGTTTATCGATAATCAGTTTTTTTTCGGGGATGCTTATTCCTGTAATTGAAATAATGATAAGAAGTCCCAGAAAGCCGCCGGAAAGTGCACAGATAACCTGACATAAATGACTTCGTGCAATCCGTCTTTTCATTTCCGGAACTGTAGTCATCTGTTTATAATTCGGACTCAGTCTGATTCCTTCTCTTTTATCCAGATAAAACTCAAGTTCCATGAGCTTAATTGATGAATAAAAAAGATGCAGAGCACCGGCACCATAACCTATATTAATCCAGGAAAATCCATAAAAAAATAAAGCAAAAAAAATACCGGCAAAAGGAAAGCAGGCATATACAAAAAGCGAGATAAAAATATTTTTTTGAAGAACTTTTTTATGCTGAAGCAGCATGGCCACAGTAATAAGACCGGGTGCAAAGCCGAAAACAACACTCAAAGGATAAAGTGCATTTCGGTGGTAAAAATTATGGTCGTCAAAGTAATAATAAAGATTAAAAAACTGACTGACAAAAAGCAGAATGACACCTAAAAGGCAGATATAAAAGACAACAAAAAGATGGACTGGAATTCCGTTTTTTACAGATGAAACAGGATTTTTCAGGATTTTTAACTCAAGAAAATCTGATTTTATGAATTCAGTGCTGTAAAAACAGAGAAAAAAAGGCAGGACACAGTTAAGGGAAAAAACCATGAAATTACTCAGGCGGACCATGTAGTAACCAAGCGGAGTCGGATTACCACGGAAAATATATGCCAGAGCATCAAAAACAAGCAGGACACCTGTAATAAACAGAGTCAGAATAAGTGTACGGCGGGCATTATTTTTGAATTTATGCCCGGAGAGCAGAAAAATACCGGCCTGCATACAAAAAAAAGCCAGTCCAAAAAGAACTACGATACTGATTATTCTGATTGTGTCATTCATAGCGTATCTTTGATTTTATTTTATAATAAAAAAATTGTCAAAAAAAAGACGGCATTAAAGCCGTCCTTTAACTTCACACTTATTCCTTCTCTACCACGCAGAATCATGCGGTTGGCATACTGTTCTTCAGTGATTGCTTTGTAATCAGGATGTGATTCTTCGCCGAACCAGTCAAAAGTTCCGCCCATATCCAGTTCTTTTTCTGTATTCATGTCGAATAAAGTTAAATCTACTGTGCTTCCACGGCTGTGTCCAGATTTTTCTGCGATGTAGCCCTGTTCGAAAAGAACAGACTTATCAAGATTCGGATAAAAATATTTTTTCATTCGTGTGTCAGCAGTGTCTTTTGACCATCTTACAAAGTGAGACACGGCGCGCTGCGGTCTGTAAGCATCATAGATTTTAAGACGATACCCCTGAGCTTTTACATCGTCACTAACTGCCTTGAGAGCAACGGCCGCATCTTTTGTAAGAAGGGCTGCAGGCTTTTCATAACCTTCAATACGGTCTCCGACAAAGTTATAGGTTGAATAATAGCGGATTTCAAGAATTGCATCCGGAACTGCTTCTGCCAGATGAACAAATACTTCCGGTGCAGCGTCTTTCTGGCTGCATGAAGCAAAAAATGCCATAACCGATACAAATAAAATATAAAGCCCGGATTTATTTGTTAATATCATAAAAATCTCCCTGCGCTTTATGTGAGCTATGCTCTCTTGCGCCGTCATTTATTTATACGAACAAATTTCAAAAAAGGCTAATTAAAAAAAAAAGACGGCATTTCTGCCGCCGTGTGTGATGATGTTTTAAAGAAATTAGTCGTATTTTCCTGTTGCGCCTGCAATCGCAGAAACGACAGTCCCCCATGCAGCACCACCAATTGCTCCGTATGCAGCTCCAGTTGCCATGTAACTGCCAACTGCAACTCCTGTGTGGAACAGTGCTACATCAGCTGCAACTGCAAAGCCTGCAAGAGCACCAACACCAGTACAAACAAGTGCTACCCCAACCGCAACTGCCGCACCAATTGCAACTTTCTTCCAGTTATCCTTAAACCAGTTACCAATTGAACTAAAAAATCCGCCGCCTGCAACATTCTCAAGTTCATCCTCTGTAAGTTCCTCAGGCTCATTCTTCTTCTGCTCCTTCATTGCGGCCTCTACCTGCTCCATAACAAAGTCGCACTGCTTCTGCAATTTCTCTACCTCAAGTTCCGGATAGAAAGTATGAAGTGCCTCGAACGCCTCTTTTGGATTTGAAGCACCTTCAACAATCTCAGTAATTTTCTCAGCATCAAATTTGCCTGAAATTTTTTCAATTTCTGCCTGTGCAATTCCGTTCTGAGCCAGTGTCATTTTCATTTCTTCGTTTGTCATAATTTTATTCTCCTTAATATGACCTGCCATTTTACGGCATTTAATTTTAGTTTTGTAAAGGTCTCACTCAACCTACATATATTTATACGAAAGACTTTTAAAAAGGGCTAAAAAAAAGACGGCATTTCTGCCGTCCGACACTATTTAATGTTCAGGATATCCCTGAATCCCGTAACATCAAAAACCTCAAGAACTGTTTCACTAACATTGATGATTGTAAGCCCTGACTTTCTTGCAAAATTCTTATGTGCTGAAAGAAGAACCCTCAGACCAGCCGATGAAATATAATCAAGTTTTGAAAAATCAATAATAAGTTCTGCAGCCTCAGTAAGACTTTGAATTTCTTTTTCAAGTTCCGGGGCTGTAGCCGTATCAAGACGACCTTCAACGGCAAGAACAAAAGATGTTCCGTTCTGGCTCTTTGTAATTGTCATAAAAATTCCCCCATTATTTTAAAGTCAAAAATCACAAACCACCCGTCAAACGGGTGGTTTGAACACAGCCTATAAGGCTCGGTTCTCAAGCTGAGACTTAAGTCCCGGCTTTCACTTACGTTCAAGTCTATTGCAGGTTGACCCGTCGCAGCCCCTGAAGGGGCGTT
>NZ_JAZOUG010000349.1:0-7506 GCF_045657965.1 Treponema sp.
ACCGCTTGGCCTCCGACTTGAATATTCTTACGAAATGCCTTCAACTTGTTACGATTCAACGATTGCTTACAGATTCGGCTCGCTCCTTGCAGACGGTTCTGCCTTTACAAACGGCTATTTCGGCGGAATTGATATTATTGGAACTCCGGATAAGTCTACCTGGTACGAAAGTTCATTTGCTCAGAGCGGCTTCCAGCTTGTCGCAAACGTCGGCGGAACTGATTACTGGATTAAGCTTAACGAAAACGGAAGTGCAGAATCGTTCTATACGATTGATTCTAACTGGACCACAATTTCAGAAGCTGAAAATCCTGGCATTGCACTCACTGTAACGCCTTCATTCCAGTACGAAGGAGAAACTCCGTATCTTTCACTTGCATTTGCTCTTGAAAATACAAGTGGAAAGGAAGTTAAACTCGGTGCTTCAATCGACACGCTCGTTGGTACTATTGCAGGTTCTACTGACTCAACTAACGACAGCGTAACGGTAGAAGAAACAGATAACGGCTTTGTAATGAAGGGTAGTGACTACAACTTTACCGTTGTGCTTAAAAATGCATACGGTGTAGATAATGTAAGCAGGCTCTGGTACGGGGCTTATGATAATTCTGACTTCAGCCACATGAATGTATTTGAAGATAAAACAAGTTCATTACCTTCTGGTACGGATAGCGCAGCAAGCTTCAGCTGGGATTTAGGAAGCGAAACAAGCTGTACAAAGACAATCCGAATTACAATGGGAAAATAAAATAAGCATAGCGGATTAGACTGAATCAGTTTAATCCGCATTTTTATTTAATGATAATAACAGAAAGATAGGCGTTGTTAAAATCAGCTTCAGTCATTGAAAAGATTTCTTTGCCATGAAAAATCTTTTCGTCATTAAGACTTGCTTTTTGTACGAGAGTCGCGTTTTGAATCAGATTGAGTTCTTCAAGAAGATGAATTATTTCCTTCAAATATCGTCCCATTTTCATAAGAACTTTCGTTCCTTCTTTTGTTAATGCCTCTTCAAGTTTTCCGTCTTTGAAAAAAGAATCAGCAGGAATAATCGCAAGCATTTCGTCTTTTTCGCAAAGTGATAGTGAAGCAGAACAGGCGGCCGCAGAAAAAGAATTAACGCCTGAAATAAATTTTACTTCAAAAACAGCCTTTTTAATGAGTCTGGCTGTGCGAAGGGCCGTTGAGTAAAGTGAGACATCCCCAATTGAAAGCATGGCAACATCTTTACCGTCACATAAAAACTGAATACACTGTGAAGCAATTTTTTCGTATTCAGAATCAGATTTTTCTTTGTCGCTAGTCATGGAAAATGTGCACGGAACAAGTGTTTTCTCAGAAAGCTCAATTTCAGATTCAAGAAATTTCAGGGTATCAAGTGCGATTGTGTTTTTTTCGCTCTGAGGATAAAAGATAATTTCACAGGACCGGAGAACACGGAGGGCTTGAAGCGTAACAAACTCCGGATTTCCAGGTCCTGTACTGACTGCATAAAAAACAGGCATTATCTGCCGTGACAGTTCTTGTATTTCTTGCCGCTTCCGCATGGACACGGGTCGTTACGGCCAACTTTAGGGCCGCTTCGTACCACTGTAACGCTCTGACCGGTGCTTGCACCTGCCATTGTGCGGCCTGCTGAGTCTTTGGCGTTTCGTGCCATTGCGGCTCCACGGCCCTGAGCGGCTGCCTGCTCGCTCATGCTCTGAGCTTCTGAGTGCTGTGCGTTCCCCTGCATTGCCTGGCGTGGAGCCTGTGGGGCAGGGTTAATCTGAATGCGTACTTTGAAGACTCTGCCTGCAATTTCGATACGGATTTTTTCGATCATTGCGTCGAACTGGTTGAAGCCGTCGATTTTGTATTCAGTGAGCGGGTTGTGCTGGCCATAACCGCGCAAGTGAACTGCTTCACGCAAACCGTCGAGATATTCAAGCTGGTCGAGCCATTTACGGTCGATTGCCTGAATGTACTGATAGCGGATGAACATGTTGAACTGCTCATGACCGACCAGTGTTTCTTTTTCTGTGATGTCGTTCTGCAGGAGAGCGAGTACTTTGTCTTCAACGAGCATTTCCGGAGGAAGCATGACGCCGAAGTTTGTCTTGATGTTTTCGGTAAGTTCTTTAATTCCTGCACCTTTCTTTGAGTGTGCATATTCAGAGAACCATTCGTCGAGGTAATCTTTGGCTGTTACCATGATTCTCTCGCTCAAGTTATCGTCTTCGAGAATTGAATCGCGCTGCTGATAGATGAATTCGCGCTGCTCGTTCAATACGTCGTCGTAGTCAATCAAATTCTTTCGGATTTCAAAGTTTCGCTCTTCGACTTTCTTCTGAGCTTTTTCGATTCCCTTTGTGAGCCACGGATGGTAGATTGGTTCTCCCGGTTCCATACCGATCCTGCTCATGATGTTCTTCATGCGTTCGCCGCCGAAGAGTCGCATCAAATCGTCGTCCATAGAAATGAAGAATTTTGAGCGTCCCGGGTCACCCTGTCGGCCGGAACGACCGCGGAGCTGGTTGTCGATACGGCGTGATTCATGGCGTTCAGAGCCGATGACGTAAAGACCGCCGAGTGCTTTTACTTCTTCATAGTCTTTGAGCCATTTTTCTTTTTCGACTTTGACTGCTGCCTGATATTCTTCCGGTGTTGCTTCTGTTCCGACTTTGCTCAATGCGCGCTGTTCATAGCTTCCGCCGAGCTTGATATCAGTACCACGACCTGCCATGTTTGTTGCAACAGTGACTGCGCCTTTTGCACCTGCTTCAGCGATAATAAGAGCCTCTCGTGCGTGGTTCTTTGCGTTCAATACTTCATGACGGATTCCGTTCTTTGTAAGAAGGGCAGAAAGATGTTCTGATTTTTCGACTGAGACAGTACCGACCAGAACAGGCTGACCTTTTGTGTGGGCCTCGCGGATTTCCTTTACGATTGCGTTCCATTTGTCTTCTTCGTTGAGGTAGACTTCATCCTGTTCGTCAACACGGGCAACAGGAAGGTTTGTCGGAATGACGACACAATCGAGTTTATAGATTTTCTGGAATTCGACGGCTTCTGTTGCGGCAGTACCTGTCATACCGGAAAGTTTTGTGTACATTCGGAAGAAGTTCTGGAATGTGACGGTTGCCATCGTGCGGTTTCTCTGGGCGATTTTTACATGCTCTTTTGCTTCGATAGCCTGATGCAAGCCGTCTGAATAGCGTCGGCCTTCAAGGATACGGCCTGTGAATTCGTCGACAATCTCAACCTTTCCGTCGCGGATAACGTATTCGTCATCTTTGTTGTAAAGTTTGTGTGCGCGGATTGCCTGAGTGAAGTAGTGGACGTATTCAAAGTTCTCTTCGTCGAAAACAGTTGATTCCGGTGCAATCAAGTTGTGCTGATGAAGGATTGAGTCGATTTTGTTCATACCTTTATCGGTGAACGAAACTCGCTTTGATTTTTCATCGATTTTGTAGTCGCCTTTAAGGGCTGCACGCTCTTCCGGCGTCATATCGACTTCATCGTAGTAGTCGTCTGTTTTCGGGTCTTTTTCAGCTTCTTCGAAGAGCTCTACATATTTATCGACTTCATAGAATTTGAAGGTGTCGTCTTCTCCGGCACCAGAGATGATGAGCGGTGTTCGTGCTTCATCAATCAAGATAGAGTCAATTTCGTCGACGATACAGTAGTTGAAACCGCGCTGAACTTTGCGGCTCATTTCAATCTGCATGTTGTCGCGCAGGTAGTCGAAACCGAATTCGTTGTTTGTTCCGTAAGTGATGTCGCAGTTATAGTTTTCCTTTCGGACTGCGTTATCCATGTTAGACAGAATGGTTCCGACAGTAACGCCGAGATATGAGAATACCGGACGCATTGTGTTTGCATCGCGTTCAGCAAGGTAATCGTTTACTGTGACGACATGAACGCCAAGCCCACTCAAAGAGTTGAGGTAAGCCGGAGCAACAGCAACGAGAGTTTTACCTTCACCGGTTTTCATTTCGGTGATTTTACCCTGATGCAGGTTGATTGAACCCATAAGCTGAACGTCATAAGCGCGCTCGCCACGGACACGGAAGGCAGCCTCACGGCAGAGTGCAAAAGCTTCCGGGAGAATATCGTCAAGAGTTTCGCCCTTTGAAAGACGTTCTTTAAAAATTTGAGTCTGCTTTGGAAAATCTTCTGCAGGCAATGACTTTGCCCATTCTTCTTTATCGTTGATTGCTTTTACGATTGGAATTAATTTTTTTACATCACGCTCGTTCTGCGAGCCGAAAATTACGGATAAAACTTTGTCTAACATAGCATTAAAAATTATACTGATTTTAGGAAATTTTATCCACAGATTTTCACAGATTAGCACAGATTATAAATAAAAAAAGCGGATTTCAGTTTATGACAAAATCCGCTCAAAGTCGGGCTATCGGAATTCGAATCCGAGACCTCTTGCCCCCCAGACAAGCACGCTAACCAGCTGCGCTATAGCCCGAAAATGTATGAACGACTATAGCACAAAACTTGTTTTACGGCAATTCAACGCTCAGCCAGTTTTTGCGGTCGGCCATTGAAGCCGGCATTAGTCCCAGCGTGAGATCTTTTGCTGTGGTTTCTCCGACAAGATAGTCTTTGCCATTGTTTTCATCAGCTACATGAATTGTCTGTCCCTGCTTTCCCGGAAGACAGACTCCCAAAAGTGCATGGCTGTACTGTGCCGAAATAAACATGCAGCTGTCAATTGAACAGTTTTTTAAAATGCACATTAAAAGAAGAGACCTTCCGTCACAGTCGCTTGAGCCGCCTTCAAGAATTGCAGGAATACTTTCAATGTCTGCTTTATCAGCTGTTGAAGATTTCCGTTCATATTTAAAATCCTGAGCCCAGTAAAGAAGAGTCTGCGCAAGAGCAGCCTCTGGATTTGAAGTATCTTTTTTTTCGCAGTCTTCTTTTAATGCTGTGTAGATGTCAAACGAAACTTTTTTTACCCGTTCCATCGAATCGCGGGCTAAAAGACGGTAAAAGCGGACCCATGCGTCAAACATTTCAGGAAGATTGTGTGAAGCATAGAAAGAAAATACTGCAAATTCCCGGTCAATTACGAACTGGCTGGCTTCAGAATCAATTGAGTCAATCTGAGTTGAGATACTGTGGTTGTTAATTGTAAAATTTATTTTTTTGGGAGATTTCCTTGGATAAAAAGCTGCTGTAATCAGGCCCGGCTCACGGAAACTGCCTGCATCAATTAAAACTGAATCTAAAAGTGAAACGTGAATCTGAGCAAGGTCTTCAAAAACATCTTTCGGGGAGTAGGAAAGAATGGAAAGATATCCCTTTTTTTGTGGAAGGGGAATGCATGCTGCCCATCCTGAAGATGCTTTCCCGTCTTCTAAAAGAAGCTGGCTCTCAAAGGAAGCAATCGAACATTTCTGCCTTCGCCATATACATTCAGAATATTCGGAAGTAGCTTTTATACGGGAAAGAGTGTCTTTTAAAGCCTCCATTGATGAAGAAAATTTTGAATCAGGCCAGACTTTGATGAGTGCATGTGCTTCAAGGTATTTATTCTTAAAAATGACAGTTGTTTCGTCTTCTTCCATATCAAGAATCTGGTAGCCTTCCGGAAAGTCAATTGAATAGTTAAATTTTTCAGAAGTGATGATTTCAGAAAAAGCAGAAAAAGTGAAAAAAAATCCGCAGATCAAAAAGAAAATTTTACGCATAGAGAAATTATAAGTTATTTATCCACAGATTTCCACTGATTATATTATTCGTGTGACAATTTTCAGTTTTTTCAGTATTATGTCCGCATGAATAAGATACCTGTTCTTTTTGAAGATGATGAAATTTTTGTAATAAATAAACCTGCAGGCGTTGCTGTTCAGGGCGGGCAGGGAATTGCTCATCCTCTTGATGAAGAATTTTCAAAACAGGCTGGTTTTAAAGTGCATCTTGTACATCGTCTTGATAAAGAAACCTGCGGCCTTATGGTTGTCGCAAAAAATTCAAAGGCTGCATCAAAATGGATAGATTTAATTGCCTCAAAGCAGGTTCAGAAAGAATATACGGCAATCTGTTTTGGCGAGCCTGTCATTAATGGGAAAAAACAAAAATCCGGCACAATTTCAGACAGCGTTTTTAAGAAAAACGGTAAAACTCAGCGTGAGCAGACTGCAGTTACACAGTTTGAAGTTCAGAATGTAAAAACAATCGAAATACCGGTTTTTTCTGATAATCCGGAAGAAAAGACTTCTAAGCTTATTCCGCTCACATTTTCAAAAATCCATCTGAAACTTGGAACCGGCCGCATGCATCAGATTCGAATCCATCTTGCTTCGGCAGGTTCTCCAATTTGCGGTGATGATAAGCATGGGAATTTCAAATTAAACAAACTCGCTAAAAAATACCTGAAAATCAAAAATCTGCTCTTGTGTTCGAGCAGCCTTTCAATTCCTGAAAAAGACGGAAAAACGCGTGTAATTGAGATAGAGCCTCCCTCTTATTTTTCTTTCTAAACTTCCGTTTTTAAATTCCGATATTCATAAAGACAGAGAAAAAATCTGTCGGGGTTTTTATGAATAAACGGTGGGTAAAATTAATTTTTTATGCTTTATTTGCTTTAAGTGCTTCTGCAGCATTTTCAAAATCTCTTTCGATTCAGATTATTCAGAATAATCCTGGTCAGGAGAAAGTCTGGTCTACATCTTATCTGTTTGAGCAGAACATAACAGACTATTTTTTTGATACAGGCAATATTGTTTCAAGCTCTCCAGTCTGGATCAGCGATACTGAAGAAAAAAACAAAGGTGCTCTCCGTGCTTCACTTGATGAAAACCGTATCGGTGGAATGGAAGTTCTTGTAAGAATTGAACTTTTTTATAATACAAGTGATTCGTCAAATCCAGAAGCTTTTCTTTTAGAAAATATTAAAAATGTAAAATGGAAAGGCTATGAAGTTGATACCGGTATTCAGATTTTTGAAGGCAGTGCCGCTCCTGAGAAAGCAGGTCTGAAGAATAATAATGAAGCCGGTTTAACAGATTTTGCCGGATTTGTTGCATATAAAATAAACAATCAGATAAGAAATAAATAGAAGAGGGGAACTATGAAAAAAATAACATTCTTTATTCTGACAATTTTTACAGTTGCTACTTTGTTTGCAGCCGCCCGCCCTTCTCTTGATGGCCGGGCAGTAGTCGCAGAAAGCGGTACAATGCCGCGCGGCCTTTTTGCCCGAACTGTCGGTTATTTGCCGGGAGACAGTGTAACAGTTACAAACCCCGCCACCGGCAGTTCTGTTGATGTTTTGATTCTTGGTTCAATTGATCCGAGTGAAGGTGTTGCAATTCTTCTTTCTCCTGAATCAGCTGAAGCATTGAGAATTAAGCCGAATTCAAATGTTCAGGTTAAAGTGACAAAACGGGCAGGAAGTCTTGATGAAAATGCAAACGGTTCAGCTGTTCTTTCTGAAGGGGATGAGACTCCTCAAGTTACAGAAGAATCTCCGGCAGAAGAAACTCCTGCTGTTTCTGAAGA
>NZ_JAZOUG010000350.1:0-17378 GCF_045657965.1 Treponema sp.
AAAGGCAGAACTTGAAAAAAATAATAAACTGCTCAAATCATGGAAATATGTAATAACTTCCATAAAATCAAATGCTATAAACGGCAATAATCTTGGAGAAAATCTTTATTCTCATAGTCGTGTAATTGATTTAAAAAATGAAATTCTTCTGATAGAAAGTGATCATCCAGGCTGGATTCAAACGATGAAACTTTATCAAAAGTATATTTTGAATGGATTAAAAAGGGGAGTTCCTGAAGTAAAAATTTCTTCACTGGCATTCAGGCTTCGCGGCACAAATGTTCAACTGCACAATCAGATTTCTGAAGAAAAAGTTCGTGATGAAATGAAATCTAAAATCGAAAATGAGGATGAAATCATAAGAAAATTTGATGAAGCGAATGGAATTAATAAAAAGGCAGAAATTCTTTCAGAAAAAAAGGAAATGCCAGAAAATTTACAGAAAATTCTAGACAGATTGAAGGCTGATATGTTGACCAATGATAAATAAATTTGCTATTCTATTTGCCACTACCCAAAAATTCTTTTAAGGAAGAAGAATTTTATTGCTCAATTTTTATCAAAATTTTAGGGCAAAGTCCCCAACAATAAGGAGAATGTTCTATGAAACGAACATACCAGCCAAGTAAAGTTAAACGAAACAGAAAATTTGGATTCCGCGCTCGTATGGCAACACGCGGTGGTCGCATGGTTCTCGCTCGTCGAAGAGCAAAGGGCCGCAAAAAGCTCTCTGTTTGTGACGAAGGCAAGAAATACTAATTGAAGAGGCGGATTTTATGAAGTCAGCAGGTTTTAGTCGAAAAGAACATATAAAAAGCCCCGCTGAATTTAAAAATCTGTTCAAAAATGGTAAAAAGACAAGCGTTTTTGGGGCAAAGCTTTTCTATCTTCCAAATGCGCTTGGCTTTAACCGTATAGGATTTCCACTTCCACGAGGTTTTGGAAATGCGATTGAGCGAAACCGTGCAAAACGGTTTAGTCGAGAAACTTATCGTAATTTAAAAGCACACCTGAACACCGGATATGATATACTGTTTCTGGTTTATCCTTCATCCGAGAAAGACTCGTTCAGCACGCGGTGTGTTCAATTTCGTACATTATGTGAAAAAGCAGGGCTTATCAAGGAATGAAGCAGTTTTTTGTGTTTGTTTTATGTCTGCCCGTTCGCTTTTACAGGAAGTTCATTTCACCGCTAAAGCCAGCGTGCTGTCGATTTTATCCCACATGTTCCGCTTATGCTTTGGAAGCGTTAAAAAAGCATGGTGCCGTTAAAGGCATGTATCTTTCAACAAAACGAATCCTGAAATGTACTCCTTTTCACTCAGGCGGATACGATCCGGTTCCGTAATAAAAGGATAAAAAAATGGAAAAAAACACTGTATGGGCCATTGGTCTTTCTACGGTGGTTCTGGTCGGTTTTTTTGCGGCACAGACTTTTCTGTTCCCACCGCAGCAGAATCAAAATCAGCAGGAAGTTTCTCAGGCAGAAACTATTGAAAATCCAGCTGAAAAAACAGAATCAACCGAAAATCTACTTTCTGAAAATGCAGTAAATTCAGAACTTTCAGAAACAGCTTCAATTTCTTCATCTTCACAGGAAGAAACATTAACCGAAGAAAATTTTACAATTACAACAAATAATGTAAAAGTCACTTTCACGAATCGTGGCGGTGATATTATCAGTTACGAGTTAATCGAGAAGGATGAACGCGGGAATCTTAAAAACCGTGATGCAGCAACTGACAAAGGTGTTGAATTAAGTGAAAATGTAACTGAAAAAAATCGTGCCTTTTCACTTTCACTTGGCGGTGCAAATCATTCAATTATCAATGATATTTTTGAAGCACGGATGTTAAATGAAAATACAATCGGCTTCTTCAAAAAATATACATATAAGAATGTTGATGGAACTGAAAGTCAGTTCACTCTTGTTAAAACTTATACCTTTAAGCCTAATGATTATACTTTCAAACTCGACATTACTATTGCTGGCGGCGAAAACTTTAAAGGTCTTGATATGGGAGGAGCTGCATATACTCTTAGAACAGCTCCACAGATTGGTCCAAAATACAATCCAAAAGCTGACCGGTATGAATATCGTGAACTTGTTTCATTTAATGGCGAAAAATCCAAAAAAACACGGTTCGGTACAAAACAGACAAAAACTTATGACCGGGAATGGGTTTGGAGTGCTTTGGCTGGAAAGTATTTTGAATTCATTATTTATCCGGAAAATAAAACTTCAATGGATTCAAAGGTTGTTTATGATACGCAGATTGAAGCAGGTGAATCGACAAATGCTCAGTTAAAAATGACTCGAAAGGCCATTGACAAAATAGAAACTACCGATAGTTATTATATTTATGCTGGTCCTCGTAATGAATCTGAACTAAAAAAATATGTATCTGAAGATAAAAACGAATGGTCGTTAACCGGTGTTCATTTTGATGAGAGTTTACAGACTTCAGGATTTTTATACTGGCTTGAGGTCATACTTAAATTCCTGCTTGAAAATATTAACAAAGTGGTTCATAACTGGGGTGTTTCAATTATTATTGTTACAATTATCTTGAAAATCTGTCTTTTCCCGATTACTAAAAAGAGTCTGGAAGGTACACAGAAAATGCAGAAATTCCAGCCAAAGATGAAGGAAATTCAGGCAAGATATAAAAACGATCCACAGAAAATGCAGATTGAAACTGCAAAAATGTACAAGGAAATCGGCTATAATCCTATGAGCGGCTGTTTACCGATGATTTTCCAGTTTGTAATTCTTTTTGCAATGTACAATCTGTTTAATAATTATTTTGAATTCCGTGGGGCTTCGTTTATTAAAGGCTGGATTGATGATCTTTCTCAGGGTGATCATGTTGGTCCAATTTTTGAAACTGGTCTTCCTTTCCTGGGCTGGAACCAGATTCGAATTTTACCGGTAATTTATGTAATTTCTCAGCTTTTATTCGGAAAAATTACACAGAACGGAGGTACTGCTGCTGCAGGACAAAGTAATGGGCAAATGAAGATGATGATGTACGGTATGCCGATTATGTTCTTCTTCCTGTTCTATAATGCACCTGCGGGATTGCTTTTGTACTGGACTGTCAGCAATATTTTCCAGCTTGGACAGCAAATTTTAATCAATAAAATGATGAAAAATAAATAGGAGTAAATAAAATGACTTACGAATTTGAAGGTAAGACAGAAAAAGACGCTATTGAAAAGGCAACAATTGAACTTGGTATTGAAAGTGATCAGTTTGATGTTGAAATTCTTGAAGTGCAGAAAAAGACATTGTTTAAATCTGGCTATGTCAAAATCCGTGTTCACACAGATGAAGCAACTCCAGGAGTAAAGTACGATGAAGGAACATCTTCGCCTGTAGAAACTGCTAAACGGGTAATGGGAAATCCAATTCCGCAGGATGAATTTGAACAGAAACTTACAGCTTTTGTATCAGAAATTATTTCAAAAATGGGCTATGAAGCAAAAGTTGAAATTGCGTTCCGTGAAGAAAAGAAAATTGGTCTTAAACTTTCTTCTGAAAGCTCTTCAATTCTTATTGGGCGAAAAGGAAAGAACCTCGATGCACTTCAGCTGCTTGCAAATGTGTACGCTGGTCATTTAGGACGAGAAGAAGTTCGTGTAATTCTGGATACAGAAAATTATCGTGTTCGTCGTGAAGAAAATCTTGTTCACCTTGCTTATACAACAGCTGACAAAGTCCGCACAAAGAGAACTTCAATTCTTCTTGAGCCAATGAACCCGTTTGAACGCCGCCTGATTCATACTACACTTAATGATTTTTCAGATATTGAAACAATGAGTGAAGGTGAAGGCTTGTATAAACAGGTACGGGTAATTTATAAGGGAAACTACTAGGATTTTGAAAAGCACTGGCAAAGGTCAGTGCTTTTTTTATTTTCTGAACTGTGTATCAATCATATTCTGCAGCGTAGGGAAAAATTTTGTTTCAAAAAAATCATAAACTTCCGCGTGATTTTTGCTTGTGTTTCGCAGAAACAAGTCAGCGGGGTGAATTTCCAATGCATATGCGATTTTTAGAATCGTCTCGAATGAAGGCAATGATTTTCCAGCTTCAATTCCACCGATATTTCCTTTTGAGCAATTGCTTACTGCCGCTAAAGTTGCTTGTGTATATCCTTTTTGCTCACGGTAATAAATAAGATTGGCGATAAAATCCGATTGATATACATTCATATGATTAGTTTAATTGAGGAAAACTTTCTTTTGCTTTGACAAATAAAACACTTTTAATGTATAGTCGATGAAACAAAACTTTTTGAAAAAAAGTTGGTTTTATTGGATAAAAAGGAATTTTTTATGAGAAAAGCAATTTATATATTTTTTTTCATTTTTATATTATTTTTGGTTGGTTGTGTGACAACTACCGAATATGGAAAAATAAAAAAGATGGGTACGGGGGTTGCTGGTGATAAATATGATGCATATTTGGCAAAAACAGAAGAAGAAGCTTTGGTCGAACTTTGTAAGTCTTTATATCGGAAAACTTTTCGAGGATATAAGTTTATAGCTTTTAAGGATTTAGATATATATTATGAACCAACAAGGATTGCAAGTTACGGGAATTCTCGCCATGGAATTTGGGGGCTTGAAACTCAGATAACCGAAGGTCATTACAAGATAGATTACAAAGCAATTGGTGTCGAAAATGAAAATACGCTTGATTATCTTGTTGAAACATGGGGCGAATTTATTCTAATTGTTGGTCCGGTAGAAATAAATAAAGAAAATGTGCAAAAATATAAATATAAGAAAATCTAAAAAACGACCGTTAGTTTTACTAACGGTCGTTCGCTTTTTTAGGTTTATTTTCCGAAATACTGAACTGCGTTTCCGAATGAAATGTCTTTGACAATCTGAATTAAAGTATCCATATCTGCAGGATATTCGCCGTTTTCAACCCAGCCGCCGATTACATTACAGAGAATGCGTCGGAAGTATTCGTGACGTGAGTAAGAAAGGAATGAGCGTGAGTCTGTGAGCATACCAACGAATGCAGGAATCATGCCGAGGTTTCCGAGAACCTTAATCTGCTGTTCCATGCCGTCTCTGTGATCGCAGAACCACCATCCTGAACCGAGCTGAATTTTGCCTTTGATTCCGCCGCCCTGGAAACAGCCCATGATTGTTCCGATTGAGTAGTAATCTTTCGGGTTCAATGTGTAAAGGATTGTTTTTGGCATGCCGCCCTTTTCTTCGATGAAGTTCATGAGACCTGCTAGGTTTTCTGCCATCGGTTTGTCGTGGCTTCCGTCGAAACCTGTATCAGGACCGAGTTTTTTGAACATAGCCTTGTTGTTGTCGCGGATTGCGTTCATGTGCCACTGCTGAACGATTCCTTTCTGCTCGTAAGCGCGTCCGAGAGCAACGAGAAGTTTTGTTTTGTAAGCTTCAGCTTCTGCTTCTGAGATAACTTCGCCGTTAAGAGCACGTGCAACAACTGCATCGATGTTTGCATCTGTGTCGATTTTGCATGGCGGGTACTCAAGAGCATGGTCAGAAGCACGGCAGCCGTTTTCGATGAAGAAGTCGAGGCGATTGATGAGGGCTTTGATTACGTCGTCAGAAGTTTTGATTGTGATTCCAGAAACTTCGCTCAATTTTGCGATGTAGTCTTTGTATGTTGGAAGATTGATGTTGATTGCTTTGTCCGGTCGGTATGATGGGCGGACTTTTGTGCTGATTTTTCCGATTGGGGCGGTTCCTGCTGCGATTGCCTTGTGGTATTCCAAAGAATCAATTGGATCGTCAGTTGTACCGACAGCGTAAACATGGAATTTCTCGAAGATTCCTTTTACTGAAAGCTCGTCGCTCTGCAACATTTCGTTTGCTTTTTCCCAGATGCGTGGAGCTGATTTTACTGTGAGCGGCTCGTCGATTCCGAAATATCGCTGAAGCTCAAGGTGTGTCCAGTGATAGAGCGGGTTTCCGATGAGGTGCTCGATTGTTTCTGCCCATTTGAGGAATTTTTCGTAATCAGGTTTGTCGCCTGTGATGTAGTCTTCGGTTACGCCGTAGGTGCGCATCTGTCGCCATTTGTAGTGGTCGCCACCGAGCCAGATTTCTGTGAGGTTCTTGAATTTTTTGTTCTCAGCAATCTGTGCAGGGATAAGGTGACAGTGATAGTCCCAGAGAGGCTCGTTTTTGCAAGCCTCAAACAACTTCTGAGCAGTTTTTGTCTCAAGAAGGAAGTTTTTGTCCATGAATTTTTTCATTTTTTGCTCCATATTTCCTATGCAGGAGAAATTTTGTGAATATTTTATCATGTAAACAAAAATTGTGAAATATGATAAAATTATTTATAATTAATTGATATGAATCATGGAATATCAAAACGACGAGCTTTTTTAACCTCAGAAAAAAATCGTGGCCATAGAATAACTTTTGGTTTTGCCGGTATTGCGGATTTCCGTTCATTTATAGGACAGGAATATATTGCCGGCATGTTAAAGGCTGCGAATGATTATGATTTAAATTTTATTAATTTTGCAGGTGCTATAAAGTATTCCTTTTTTGATGATATTGATTTTATTTCTCACTATTTAAAAACCTTTAAATTTATGAAAGCTCCGTTAGTTGACGGGCTTATTACATGGGCGTCTTCGCTTTGTGAATTATTGGATGAAGAAACTGTTAAAAGAACTTTCATTAGTTTAAAGCCTCTTCCTATGGTTGATATAGGTTATCTTGATATTCCCGGTGTGCCTTCAATTCGTATCGATAATGAATATTCTATTTCACTTATGATGAATCATCTTGTGAGTGTTCATCAGTATACAAAATTTGCTTTTATTGGCTGTGAAACTTCTTCACCTCATTTAAGCCGCTTAGAATGTTTCAGGAAAGACTTAAAAAAATATGATTTAAAAGAAATACCAGGTTCTGTCTTTCTCACAAAATCAATGAATAGTGTTGATATTGCACTTGCTGTTAATTCTCTGGTTGAAAGATTCAATATAAATAATAAAAGTGAAATTGAATGTATTGTAACACCAAGTGATTTAATTGCTGCTGAGGTTATTGAACAGTTAGACAAACATGGTATTTGTGTACCTAAAGATATATCAGTAACAGGATTTAATAATCAGTACAGCGGAGTTTTTGCACGTTCTCCAGTTACTACAATGAATCTTGAATACTTTAAGCGCGGATATGCTTCCGTAGAGCTTTTAATTGATAGAATTATGGCTCCAAGTGAAAATTTTGAAACAAGGCTTGTTCCAACTTCAATTGTTTTACGTCAGTCTTGCGGCTGTTTTGAACAGAGCGTTGTTCAGGCGTCAGACGATTCTCATCGAATTTCAAATCTTTCTCTGGAAAATACTTCTGAAGGTGAATTACGAACATATCTGTTTGAAAAATTACGGGTAATTTTTTTACATCAGCAGGAAAATGAATTAATTGAACTTGTTGATGCAATTTTTGAAGATATTTATGAGCAGCCTAAGCCAAGCCGGATGTTAAGGTGGTTTCAGAATCTTTTACAGAATATGCGGAAAGATTCTACTCTGGTAAACAGCAATTTACAGCAAAGCATAACATCAATCAGAAAAATAATTCTTCCCCTTATTAATGATGATTTTAATCAGAATACACATATGGAAGATGTTTTTCACCAATTACGGACACTTGCTTCTGTTTTTATAGAGTATGACACAATAGCTCCACGCAAAGACACTTATCTTATGAACAATCTGTCTCAGATTGCAATAAATTTTGCTTCTGCCACAACAGGCAAGCAGATTCTTGATGTTTTACGCTATCAGCTCGGGGAAATGGGAATTCCCGGGATAATTCTTTGTTTGAGTGAAAATATGACAACTGATCTGGGGGCAGCGAATCTGGATTTAATTCTTCCTGAACCGTCTCAGTTTATTCAGGAAAAACTGCCTTTTAAAGTTTCTGATCCTTCCTGTTTTCCAAAACAGTTTTTCCCGCAGGGCAGAAGATATTCATTTATAACAGAAATTCTTCATCATAATGATAAATATTTTGGTTATGCATTTCTTGAAATAAGCAATCCGAATATTTCCATTTATGATACCGTAAGAACACTTCTTTCTAATGCACTTAATGCTGTTTATGTCCGTGAAGGAAGAACAAAAGAAAAATCAATGCTTTTATCAAATGAACAGCTTGTTGGAATTCTTCATCTTTCCTCAAATAATTCAAATGAAACCAGAAATGGTATAAATGCAATGCAGATTACAAATTATCTTGTAGAGCATTTAAATGAAATGACAGATTTAGATAAAATGGCAGCCGAACTGTCTGTAAGCAAAAGTCACCTTGTAAGAAGGGCTAAAGAATTAACAGGTTTTACAATTCAGACTCTGCACGAAAAATTAAAAATTGAGCAGGCAAAAACTTTGCTTCAGGTAGAGAGCTTAAAACTCGGAGAAATTGCAAACAGGCTTGGTTTTCAAAACCAGAATTATTTTTCAAGTGTGTTCAAAAAGAATACCGGAATGTCTCCCCGTGCATGGGCAAAAAGGAATTTAAGATAAAATCTTCCTGAATATTCTTAGACTGATAAATCAAAAAAAACTTGTTAAATTGTAAATTCTATAAGATAATTGAAATAGTCATAAGTTTTATGAACAAGAGGAATTTCTAATGAACAAGCGGCACTACTTTGTTTTTTTCAGAAATAATTTAATAGGTCTTAGTATTATTCTCTTTCTGTGTGCATTCATTTTTCTTGTAAAGTCTATAAATACCAGTAAAAATAATAATTTAGAACCTCAGGCACCGGTTGAAGTCCGGCACAGGGTTTTGTTTTTAAGTTCATATAATCCGTTTTATTTTACAAATGGTGCACAGATTCGCGGTCTTGAGAAAAGCCTTTATCCAAAGGGAATTGAATATGATGTAGTTTATATGGATCGGGATTCTTTTCTCTCCATAAATGATGTTTATGCTTTTCATGATTACTTAAAAAATAAGCTTCAGAATCATTCTAAATATGAAGCTCTGCTTGTTGGTGATGATGCCGCTTTAAAATTTGTTCTTGATTATCAGGATGAGTTATTTCCCAAAATGCCGGTAGTTTTTTTCAGCATTAACAGTATGGAACTGGTAGAACAGGCATTACAAAGTCCTTATATGATAGGCTTCTATGAAAATGGTTATCTGAATGAAACGATGAAACTTGCAGTGAAATTGTTTCCCAACCGAAAGAAACTTGTAGCCCTTCATGATCAGTCAGATGTCGGAAAAAATGATTTTGAAACTTTTAAAGAACTTTGCAAAGAATACAAAGATTATGCTCTTATAGATGTTGATACATCTGTCTTAACCCAGGGAAATCTGATATTTTTGCTTGAGTCATTACCAAATGATTCAATGCTTTTTTATATGACATGCTATACAGATAAATCTGGAAAAGTTTATTCTATGCTTTCCCGTACAAATACTATTGTGCAGCATACAGATGTTCCAATATTCAGAAATTACATCGGCGGCGAAGGAAAAGGAATTTTGGGCGGAATTTATATGGATTTTGAGGAGCAGTGCTTTATGGCAGGCAATGTTCTTTACAAGATTCTTAATGGTGCTGAAATAACAAAACTTCCCTTTATTGAGCAGACACCAAGCCGCTGTGATTTTGATTATTCTTTGATGAAAAAATATAATCTGGATTTTTCACTGCTGCCTTCTGATACGATTTTTTATAATCAGCCGGATACATTCCTGCATTATTATGGAAAAATTCTTCCGTCGGCAGTTTTGATTGTTCTGGCTCTTGTTTTTCTTGTTCTTTCTTCTCATTTAGGTTCACGTTCTTCTAAACTGATGTTAAGAGACCTTCAGCTTTCGCATGATAACCTTGAAAAATATCAGGAACAGCTTTTATATCAGGCTGAATATGATGAGTTTTTAGATATTTTAAATCGAAGAACAATAACAGACACTCTTCGTAACACATTGACAGAAAAAGACAGCTATTCTGTTCTTATAATTGATATTGATGGATTCAAGAGCCTGAACGAAAATTACGGTCACTCTATGGCAGACAGTATTTTGCAGTACCTCACAGCCCTTTTAAAAGGCATATCAGAAGAAAATGGCTGGAAGATTGCAAGGTTTGGCGGTGATGAATATCTTATCTTCATTCCAAACGAGGTTTTAACTGCCGAATGTGAGTCTGTAAAAAAGATTTTGGATGGAATTCGTTCGCCAATTCCTTTGGGTGACGAATCATTGGGAATTACGGCGAGCATAGGCGCTTCCTGCTCTGATGGAGTTACTCTTCCTGAGCAGCATATTATCAATGCAGAAAGTGCGATGTACGAAGCAAAAGAGCGTGGTAAAAACGGAATCGTTATTTATGACGAGCAAATGAAGAAAAAGGTTCGGGAAGAAGCCGTCATAAAAGAAAAATTGCAGCATGCTTTTGACAATGATGGATTTTTCATGCTCTATCAGCCGCAAATCGACACCAAGACAAAAAAAGTCAGCGGATATGAAGCCCTTGTGCGAATGAAAGAGCCTGGAATTTATCCCGGTCAGTTTATTCCTGTGGCAGAAAGAAGCGGCTGGATTTGGCGAATTGGCAGAATCACTACGGAGCTTGTAATCAAACAGCTTGCGTTGTGGCGTGATGAAGGTAAGGAGTTGCATCCAGTTTCCGTCAATTATTCCAGCAATCAGCTAAATGATTATGGTTATGTTGATTTTCTGGAAGAATTGCTTAAAAAATATGATGTTCCGGCACATTACCTTGAAATTGAAATAACCGAAGGCGTTTTCCTTGAAAAGAGTACTCTTGCCGATGAAATCTTCAAACGGTTCAAAGTGCTTGGAATTCGCCTGCTCATGGATGATTTCGGAACAGGATATTCTTCGCTTGGCTATTTAACATATATTCCTGTTGATGTGATTAAATTGGATAAATCTTTGGTCGATACATATTTGGTTGACGGTAAAGATTCTTTTATTAAGAATATTATTCATTTGATGCATGATTTGGATAAAGATATGATAATCGAAGGCGTTGAAGAAGAATGGCAGTATAACCGTCTGTTAGAATTTGGTGCAGATAAAATTCAGGGATATTATTTCAGTAAACCGATTCCAGCAAACGAAGCGATTGTTTTTGAAGTAAAATAATTATTTTCTTGCTAGTTTCATTTCTGACTTAGTCTGATACATTTTTTCATCAGCACGGTTGAGGGCTGTCTGGAAATCTGCTGTGTTATGAGGTTTAAAGAATTCTAATCCATAAGCAGCAGAAAATTTAGGTTCTTCTGTTTGATTTTTTACGGCTTCATCAAACTGATAAAGAATTGTCATAATTGCTTCACGGTAAATATTGTAAAAAAGACAGACAAATTCATCGCCGCCAATTCTGTAAACTTCTCCCTTTTCACCAATAATGTTTAAAAGGCATGTACAGAAATTTTTTATTACTTTATCGCCGACTAAATGACCGAGCTCATCGTTGAGTTTTTTTAGATTGTTCATATCAAAAATAATCAGACAGTATTCGCCCTGTGGACTTGATTCATTAAAATTGTCGATAAGCGTGTACCAGGCAGTTTTATTATTTGCTCCTGTTGCAATGTCTATGAAAGCAAGATTTTTATATGTTTCAGTTTTATTTATGGATTCAAAAAGTTTAAGTTCTTTCTGATAAGTGAGAAGAATCATTGATAAAAAAATTAATGCAAGTCCGAAACTCATTGTTGAACTGAAAAATTTGTTTGTGATTAAAGTAAGGGCTGTATATCCGAATATGAATATAGAAATTATCATTGAAAAAAGAAACAGATATTTTAAACGGCTTGTTTTAAGCCAGTCTTCTTTGGAAAGGGATTTGAGTGTATAAATACAGAGTGTTAAATATATAAAATGAGATGCAAAAATTGTATTTGTTAAGTGTTTAATTCCGGTTAACTGTAAGAAAGTTTGTGTTGAAACAAGCGCAATTATTATCCAGAAAATAATATTCATGAACTTTTTATTCGGCTTTATGATGATACTTTTTATAAATAAATAAGTAAAAAGCGGCATAAAAAGTTGAGTTAAATATTTAAAACACCAGAGTAACGGGAGATATCCTGTAAAAAACAGGAGAAGAGTTGAATCATCAAGCTGCCACAGACCAATTGTAAAAGTAAGCAGAGCCAGATAAAAAAGAGTGTAGTCTTTGCTGTTATTACGGGTAAACAGATAATTTGTTCCTAAAAGAAAAATTGATGTTACGATAAACATTATTCCAAGAAGGAAATTGTCAATATGGTTTGTTATGATTGAAAAGAGAACTTGTATACTGGTTCCAAAAAGAATCTGTTCAAAATATCCATTACTCGATTTTATTAAAGATTCAGTTTCGATGCTTAAAACGGAATCTTCTGAAATTTTTGGAAGTTTTATAAAATTATGAACAGCCCGATATGAAATAAAATTTTTGGGATTTGCCTGGCTGTTAAATGAATAAATAACGTCCCCGTTAAGCCTTACAGTAATATTCTGGTGTTCTGAATAAAAACAGATATTTGTGTCTTCATTCTGAAAGGGGGATATTTCGTGATAAATGACAGATTTTGAATTTTCTGAAGGAATTTTTGCCGGTAATTTTGGGATTGAAACGGGTTCACCGTATTTGTTGTAGTAATACCAGCCTTCGTTTAAGGTTTTATGTTCAAAATTAATAATGCGTGCATTTTGTGAATTACGGCCGGAAACTAAAACAAAAACTCCGGTTCCGATGAGAAATATAAAAAATACAAGAAAAATCTTTGATTTTAAATATTTTTTCTTCATTTAATATTATTTTAACAAATTATACATTATTTTCAAGAGAATCCTTTTTTGCTGAAACATAAAAAATGCGGCATTCTACGGCAGCAAAAAGAATTGCGATAATTGCAAGCCAGCGGTACATTGATGAGAAACTTATAAAGAAATTATAGATTCCGTGAAGTAAAACTGCATAAATAAAAGGAACCGGGTTCTTTTTTTGATGACGGAAATTCCAGATATAAAGGCCGCTTAATCCTGCACAGAACAGGTGAATTGCCTGAGCAGAGAAAATTCTGTTTAAAAGAAGCTGGACTACAATTTCTTTTCCGCCTTGACCCTGAATTTCCTGAAATTTATTAACTATATATATAACAGATTCAAAACCACCGGTTACAAGGCCGTATAAGACAACACTGCAGAAAAAACTACTTAAAATCTGCTTTTTTTGAGGAATCATACACATAAACAGCATTTTCATTGATTCTTCGATAAGGCCGTTGAATAAAACTGCTGTTATCATTACTGAGGCAAAGGTATAACCGTTAAAAATTGGCAGACTGAGTACATAAAACTGAATTAATGATGTTGGAATGACAGTAATTAAGGCAAGAATACAGGAAAGTACACAGTATTTAATTTTTAGATTTTGATTTAGAAAAACTGCAAGTGTAAAAAAAACTATTGAAGGAATAAAGGAAATTCCTAAAAGTGCATACAAATTCATGGCAACGATTCTATCATTTTTTTGAAGGAATAACTATAATCTTTTATATGAGTTCGATTATTCTAATGGGGATTAAACATTGCGGAAAATCAACGCAGGGAAAATTGCTGGCAAAGCATTTTGAATGTCCTTTTTATGATACTGATGATGAAGTAACCCAGCTTACAGGAAAAACACCGCGCGAAATTTATACAGAATCAGGAAAAGAAGCATTCCTTGAAGCTGAAAAACAGGCCTGCAAAAACTTAGCCGAAAAAATAAAATCTGAAACAATGGCAATAATTGCAACCGGTGGTGGAATCTGTAACAATCCGGCGGCTTTAGATGAACTTCATAAAACCGGTAAATTCATTTTTTTGAATGCTGATGAAAAAACTGCTGCTGACAGAATTGTACGTGAGATTTCTTATGATGGAATCGGTTCAATGAAAAATCTTCCGGCTTATATAGCAAAGGAAAATCCTAAAAATGTGCAGGAAGTCCGTTCGATTTTTCATAATTTTTATGTGGAAAGGCAGAAAATTTATCAGAATTTGTGTGATATTGAGATTAAATTGGAACACAGTTCTTCAAAATCAGAAAACAGACAGAAAATTCTGGATGCTTTAAAAGAAATGGAGTAAAAAATGATTTTGCATGACGGTCTTGTTAAACTTGGATTTGATAAAGGTGAATTTTCGGATATAAAAATACTTTCTCTTGGTGAACTTGAAGAAAAATTGGAAAATTACATTTCATTGCTTCAGGAATACAACGCAAAATTTGATTTAATTAACACCGATGACCATGATGAAATTGCTGTCCGGCATATTCTGGACAGTCTTTCTGCTCTTCCACAAATTTGCAGACAGCTTTCAGCGCGGTTTGGTTTTTCTGAAAACAATTCAGCGCTCACCGGTTCTGTCGAACTGGCAGATATTGGGAGCGGGGCAGGCTTACCCGGTATTCCGCTTGCTGCAGCTTTTCCTCAGTTTCACTTTACTCTGGTTGAGCGTATGACAAAACGCTGCGGCTTTTTGAATCATTGTGCAGAAGTTCTTAATCTTAAAAATGTAACTGTTGAAGAAAATCAGGCAGAACGGCTTGAGCAGAAACGGTTTGATTTATGTGTATTCCGTGCGTTCCGTCCGCTTGAAAAAAAGATGATGAAAGTTCTCCTGCGGATTTTAAAAGATGACGGCTGTTTGTGTGCTTATAAAGCAAAACATGAAAAAATTACCGAAGAAATGGAAAATCTTCCTCAAAGACCGGAATATGAAATTTTTCCGCTTAGCGTGCCTTTCCTTACAGAAAATTCAGGCGAACAGGAAGAGCGGGAGCGGAATCTGGTAGTGATTGAAAAAAATTAACTGTCGAGCCAGCCGCGCAGAACATTTGCAACATCTTCAGGGCTTTTTGGAATTTCTTTTTTAAGATTTTCAAGATTATCATCTACCATTAAGAAGCCGCCTGAATTTGGAGAAACTTCACGGTAAATTCCGCGCATTTCACCATATTTTTTGACTTCTTCAAGAACGGCAGTTTCGCGCTGTACATGGAGAAGGTTGCGGGGATTGTATGCGCCCAAAGACATTATATTTTTGCTGATTTTGTTCATTTGTTCGGGTGTGAGATGAAGAAGCGCGATTATTTTTTCGCTTGTTTCTGAACCGAGTTCCGTTAAAAGAACGGCGATTTTTTCGTAGCCAGTCATTTTTTATCCCCCGTTTTTCAAATTCTATGATATAATAACTTGAGTGATAAATCTAGACCTTCCGGCTGTGTCCGGGATGACAGATAAAGGGGGCAATATTATGAAAAAATATATTACAATCAGCCGTGAGTATGGTTCAGGCGGCCGTTTAATTGCAAAAATGGTTGCAGAACAGCTCGGTTACAAATTTTACGACAAAGAAATTATCGATATGGCAGCAAAAGAAAGCGGCCTTTCTGCAGATTTTATCAAAAAAACTGAGCAGAATCTTTCGTCAGGCTGGCTTTATAATCTTCTTTTGGGAACAAGTTATGCTGGCACTTCAGCCGGTGGAGTAGGCCAGCCGGTTGCTCAGGCAAATCTTCCGCTTGCAGACCAGATTTTTAATGCAGAGCGTAAAATAATTCTCGGTCTTACAAAAGAGCCGTGTGTAATTGTGGGGCGCTGTGCAGATTACATTCTTTCAACTTCAGATCAGATTGATAATAATGAGCTTCTCAATGTCTTTATTTATGCCGACATCGATGCAAAAGTAAAACGAATCGAAGAAATTTACAAAGAAACAGAATCTTGTGCTAAAAAAACAATCATTCAGATTGACAAACGTCGTGCCAATCATTACAACACTTTCACAGAAAATATCTGGGGTGACCGCAAAAACTACGACATGATGATTAACAGCACCACTGCAGGAATAGAAGCCACAGCAAAGTGGATTGTTGAACTGGCAAAAATTTAATTTAAGGGGGGAAAGCCTTCCCCCTGCGTCGCATTTCATTGCGCCGACACCCCCTTCTTCTGGGGCAAGCCCCAATCCCCAAATCAGGATGTAATATGGACTTTCTTCTTACAACAAATGATTCTTTGGCACAGGTTATTTCTCAAATCCCTTCTTCACAAGAGGCGGTTCATATTCTTCTTGAAGACGGAGAGCACAAAGGCCTTGAGCATGAGCGCATTTTTTATAACCTTCCGAATCCTCTTGTAATCGAAAGCGTTTCCGGCAAAGCAGAAAATTGTGCGCTCCGTGCCGAAAACTGTGAAGCTTTCCATAAAGATACAGAAAATCGTGCAGTTCTTACTTTCGGAGAAAACTGTACTTCTGTCACCCTTAAAAATTTCACAATCGAAAACACTCACATTAAAACCTGTGATGATGCTTCCCTTGGAAATCAGGCTGAAGCAATCTGCTTTCACTGTCAGAAAGGCAAACTTTTCTGTGAAGGCATGAACTTTATCAGCCGGCAGGACACAATTCATGTAAAAGGTTTTTCTCACTTTAAAAACTGTTTTGTAACCGGCGATGTTGATTTTATCTGGGGGTATTGCGATACTGCCGTTTTTGAAAACTGCGCCCTTCATACCAGAAGCGATAACCGTGGCTCTGACAGGCCTGCTTATGTTCTTCAAAGCCGTGCATTAAATGCAAAACCCGGATTTGTCTTTATTAACTGTGAATTTTCAGCGGAAGACCGCGGCAAAAATGCAAAAATATATATCGGCCGCTCTCAGGGCACAGGAAAGCCGGATTCTGTTGACCGCTGGGATTCAATTGCCCTTATAAACTGCCGTATTTCCTGTCTTTACGATAAAGCTCTCTGGACGGACGAAAACGGAACCCGGGCTGTTTACCCTGAAAAAGGAAGTGCACTGTACGGCTGGAGGCAGTACGGCACAAAAATCATAAACAAAGACGGTACTGTTTCTGATTATGATGAAAAGGTTCAGGAAAAGCACGGCTACACAATGTCTGAAAAAGACAAAGAAATTCTTTTGAAAGCAATATTTTAATCGCAAAAATGCAAAATCATATCTTATTATACTCTTTTTTTTTGATGCAAAATGTATAAAATATTACCATCAAAAAGGTGTTTAATGAGGATTTTATGACAGAAATTAAATTAACGGATTTTGGTGGAAACGGAGACGGAGTTTTTGATAATACAAATTCTTTCAAAGCCGCTTTTGAAGAACTTGCTAAAAATGGCGGCGGAAAATTAATCGTTGAAAAGGGAACCTGGCTTACAGGTCCTATAGATTTAATCGAAAATTCAACTCTTGAACTTGCCGAAGGTGCCGAACTTTCTTTCATAACTGATCCAAATGCATATCCTCCGGCTTTTACACGCTGGGAAGGTGTTGAGAAGTCGGAGGCCAAGCGGTCTTAGGAAG
>NZ_JAZOUG010000351.1:0-7438 GCF_045657965.1 Treponema sp.
AGTAGGAGACATCGTTAAAGAGGCAGAGGGATTATAATAGTGATTTAAAAGTAAGTTGGCTTATGAAAAAGAACGCACTTTGATGGTGCGTTCTTTTAGGTTTTATTGCGGAGACTTTTAATTTATTTCCGCAATTTCTACAAAACATAATCTCTCCACTAATTTTATTTAAATTTTCTTGTTGTTTTTATCAAAGCCAACACGGTTACTAAAAAAACAATGATAAAAAGAACCAACAAAATAATATTTTTTCTCAGCTCTTTTTCAGCAAAACTTACATATTCCCAAGCTTGATTTGCTTCTGCATCTCGTATAGCCCGTCCAAAATCTTTGCCAGAAATTCTTTCCTGTGCTTTTGTTTTTGTGGAGTAATAAGAATCTGCCATATATTGTGCACTTGCCGCTTCTTCTTGAAAATAACTCAACATTTCTGAGGAATCTGTCACTTTATATATCTGAAAACAACATAAAGCAAGTTCCGCTAAGAGCAAAATGCCGATAAGAGAAATTATTATTTTTTGATTTCAAAGAAGCCCACTATTTTCTGTCAACTTGGGATTAAGTAATGGGCTTTTAGTGATAGTAAGTTTATTTCCACATTTTGAACAAAAGTTAGAATTCTCAAGAATTTGGTTTCCACAATACTTACAGAACATATCTTATTTTTCCATCTCATCAATAATTATATCCGACACTTCCATAAAGTCTGAATGTCAGATATTTTCTTTTCAGCTCAAGCGCTTCTTTTTCACCATTTTCACTTTCGACAGAATATCTACTTTTATATTCAGGATGTTCTAAAACCTCCTTTTCTTTCAACAATAGGGGCTGCTCTTTTACCAGATTCCAGGAGTCTTTCTTTATTTTGTAAATTGAAACTATATCTCCTTTATATACACCAGCAATGTAATCGGCTTCACAAGCTTTCTTTTTGTTCACCCGCCAATATTTTCTTGTACATTCGTAAAGATTCTCTCTTCCTGTACCTTTCCAAAAAGCAGGATATGATATGTTCAAACTCACAAAAATAATTTTATTTTTCATAAAAATATCTACCATGAATGAATTGAAAGTCCAATCATTAAATACTTTCAACTTAAAAGTGTACCATCATATTATTCATTTTGCAAATTACCGAAGAAGTTGTTAATGATGTGCGTAGGATTTTAAACAAAGCATTAGATAAAATGAATAAATAAAAATCGCCGGTCCTAGGAAGCGGCACTGCGGAGCAGGGCAAAAACAGTCCGGTGGACTGTTTTTAGCGAGTCTCCGAGCAACTATGTTGCGAAGGCCCAAAAGGCAGAACCAGCGTTCAAGTTAGCGCGAGTTTTAATGTTTTTTGCGAAGCAAAAATGCGAGCCTCGCGAGCAAATTAAAACTCGTATGCTTGATGAGCGTTAGCGAATCAACGCATGGTATTCCTGCAGAGATTTTACTCCGCCTACACCAGCATTGCCGTTCTTGGTAGCATCAATTCCCTTAACCGCAGCCAGCGCCCCGGCAATAGTCGTTATATAAGAAACCTTATACTTCAAACAAGCCTTGCGGATTGTCTTGCGGTCTTCAGCGTAGTTGCGCTTTGCCTTTGGTGTGTTGATTACCAGACAGACATCCTTATTCATGATCAGGTCATTTACATCCGGGCGGCCTGCTCCGATTTTATTAACCACATCGCACTTAATTCCGTTTGCGTTGTAGAAGTCTGCTGTGCCCTGAGTTCCAACCAGTGTGAAGCCAAGATTCTTCAAAGTCTTTCCGATTTCAAGAACCTGATCTTTCTGGCCTTCCTTGTTGCTCAAAGAAATCAAAACCTTTTTATTTTCCCAGGCAGCCGGTGCATGTGGAAGTTCACTTCCTGCAGCTTCCTGTGATTTATAGAATGCCAGTGGGAAGTTTTCAGCCAAACCAAGAACTTCACCTGTAGAACGCATTTCAGGTCCGAGGATTGGGTCAACGCCAGGGAAGCGAGCCCATGGCAATACTGCCTCTTTTGCTCCGTAGTAAGGAATCTTCTTGTCTTTGAGGCCGAGGCTTTCCAAAGATTCACCAAGCATCATTCGAGTTGCAAGGCGGGCCATCTGAGTGTCACAAACCTTTGATACGAGAGGCACAGTGCGGCTTGCACGAGGGTTAGCTTCAATTACATAAACCTTTCCATTTTCAATTGCGTACTGCATGTTCATCAAACCGCAAACGTGCAGGCTTTCTGCAATCTTCTTTGTATATTCTTTGATTGTCGCAAGGTTGTCAGCCGGAATTGAAACCGGTGGAATTACACTGAAAAATACAAAGGGGAAAGCCTTCCCCTCGCTCCAGCCCGCAAGCGGTCTTACGCTACCCCTTCTAGCGGGGACACCCCGCAACGCCCCGATGTAAGGTAAATTGCTGTCGCAATTTGCTATTTACTTTTGTACTCTCTGCATTTTTCTTCAAGCAATTTAAAATTATTGCACCGTTGGCTTAGCTTTGATTTTCCGTCATTTATAAGCTTATGGTCATAAACTATTCTTGCATTGCTTACAATTTGTTCAGATTTCTGTTTAATGATACGGTATTCGGCTCTTATAAGGTTTTTATAATGCTCGTTCTTTATGTCAGAAATAAGAACAGGTTTACAGATATTTATAGGAGCAGGAAACATATTATTCAAATTGATAACGGCATAGACACCAATCTTGATAAAATCGTCAGTTTCGCAAAGTCGTTTGTGTTTGGGTTTAAAAGATGAAAGGGGCGCAAAATATTTGAATCCTTCAATTTCAAGTATAATTCCAATATATTTTCGAGAGAAGTCTTGAGTTACCTTTTTGTTCCTGAAAAGATGCTCTTCAAATGCAGAAAGATATTCAATATAAGCTGAATCGATTTCGTAGATTTCTAAGTCTGCCATAAAAAAAAGCGCCGAAGCAATAAAAACTGCCTCGGCCGTATAAATTTCGCAGTCAAAGGTGCGATATCCTTATAGTTAGAATATAATGCAGAATACTTGTGCAGTCAAGAGATGATTTAGAGTTTGATGTTATTAACATTCTCAATCAAAAATCCCATTAACTCGTTTCATCATAGTTTCTACCGTCAATTTCCAGTTATCAACAAACCAATCTGGAGAAATAGGAACGGCATGAGAGCCTTGCGATAGAATCCATTCCATCACTCTGAGAGTTTGAGTTGAAGAAAACTCTACACGAGTTCTCTCTTCTTCTTCAAAATTCGTGACTTTCTGATTATCTGCTAAAATCCTTTCTTTGACGATTTCTCTGGCGTCGTTATATAAATCAATTACAAAATCTACAGCTTTATCGCTCATAAAGATTCCGAACTTACCGCCACCACAACGAGATGAGAAATCAAAATTTTCCGGTAAATCAAAGTGTTCTGAAGTAACTTCAAGATTTTTGATTCTGCTTAAAGAAAAAATCCGCTCTGCATTTCGTTCATAAGAATATCCAAAAATGAAACATGAACCGTCATCAAAAAGAAACTGATAGGGAGCAACTTTTCTGTGAGATGTTTCTGTGTTCCAGCGACCGTTATAGTCAAATTCAACAACATAATTATTGCGGATTGCTTCAAGAAGTTTTTTCCAAACGATTTCATCTATATTGATTTTTGGGGCTGGAGCAACAGCAATTCGTTTTAAAAGTGAACTTTTTCCAAATCCCTGTGTATCTGTTACGAAGTTGATAGCATCAGAAATCGAGTTGTAAATCGGGCTTCCCTCAAAACTTGAAAGAAGAGTCTTGGCGGCAGAAAGATAAAACACATCTTCCGTGGAAATATTATTCAGGACAAAATCCCATTTTTCATCAAAATAATAATACCCGCCTTTCTCCCTGTCAAACTCGAGTGGCGCATGAAAATATGTTCGGAGCAAATCAATATCACGGTAAATTGTTGCTTCTCCAACCTTACTATAACCAGTCTGTTCACAGTATAGCTTTTGGAGCCTTGGAACATCCGGATACATTCCAGCCTTAATTGCGTTGTGAATGATAATGAGACGTTCAAGCATTTTTTTATTCAATGTGCGTTCAGGCATGTTCTTTTCCATTTTCATACGGATATTATAGCATGACTTACTATCATTTGGTGATAGTGGAAATTAGAAAACTTTTCATTATGCACTTCTAAATGTATGATATACTTGTAATATGAATGAAAAGGAACTTACAAAACGGCAAACAGAAATGCATGATAAAATTTTCAACCATGCTAAAGAAAATAATCTAATAAAGCAAAAACCCTTGCTTATGCCTATTTATGATGGAGTTGCTGATATAAAAGCATATATAAGTTCAAATCCTAAAATTATGTGGATTTTGAAAGAACCTTATGATGATTTCACCTCAACAGGAAAAGCTCGTGGTGGAGATTGGTACTTTACAGAACACTTTAAAAACACAAATGTTTGGAAAGACCAAGATATGTGGAAGCTTATGATTCAAATTAACTATGCCATACGAAATAATTTAAAATGGAAAGAATTGGACTATATAGAGAATAATTCAGAAATGGCAGAAGAATTAAAGAAAACTGCTTATATAAATATCAGTAAGATGCCAGCAAATACGATAAGCCCTAATGACCATATACGGACTTGCTATGCTATATGGAAAAAAATCCTGTTTGAACAAATTGATATATATAAACCAGATGTAATTATTTTTGGTTATACTTTTCAATTCTTCAAGGAAGATTTTAAAATAACAGATAAAGCTATTCCCACTATATCAGGCCAATGGAATGCAGATGTATATAAAAAAGATAATATGATTCTTATTGATGCATTTCATCCTTCTAGAAAAGGCGGTGAAGATTCTGGGCATGATTATGTTACATGTATTATAAATGCATACAAAAAAGCATCTAAAAAGTAAATAAAAAAATCCTTTCCTCCACTATCGCGAAATGATAGTAGCATGTGTTATAAGTGAACTAACACTGAAACATTGCTGCTAAAAAGTAGCGATAGGAGGAATTATGAAAAAACTTATTTCTTTGTTGGTTTTGCTGTTTATAGCAACAGCAGTCTTCGCTCAGTCTTTTACACTAAAGACAGCTGATAAAACGCCTTGCACTGTAACTTTAAATGGTGACTTTATTGTAATTGAAGAAACTTTACTCGGTGGCTACATAACCCGCATTACAATTCCAAAATCAAAATTCACTTCTACTGGTACAAAAGTCACTTCTGATGAAGGTGGTAAATCCGTAATAAACAATAAGCCGTTCATGGAAAGTGGTGATGTTATTTACATAATTGAAGATCAGAAAAATACTTCTATCGTTGGTTTTCTCTCCGGCAGAGCCTATTATCAGCAGAATCCAGTAATGGGTATTTGGCTTTACAAAAAAGACATTCAAGCTATAGCAAAGAAACTGAAATTGTAGTTTATAACTCAAAGCATTTTGAAATAAAATGCTTTGAGTATTACTGTCTGGGAGGCAAATATGAATAAGAAACTGATTATTGAAAATTCGCTGGTCTTTTTGTTTGTTTTGCTATTATTGCCATTTCCGAAGCTCATGGAAGAAATATTGATAGGAAGTATATTTGCAGTTTGTTTTATTTTCTGCTTTTTAAATCCGCGAAAATGTGTCAATCATGTCTGTGAGATTTTTTCGTATAATATTCCATACCTGACGATAGAGGTTTTAATTTTGCAAATCCATTCTGTCCGTTTCTCTTTGTTAGCAAACAATATTCAGGAACAGCTTTTTTGTGTTCAACTCTACAAACGACTTACAGACCGATTGCCTAACAAAGAAGCCTTCCTTATTGGATTCCTTATCTATTTTTGGCTTTTGTTGTACTTCCTTATTTTATTTCTGGAAAATGGAGTAAAAAGAAAAATTGAAGTAAGTAATAAATTCAATCAAGATAAGTTAAATGTACAGAAGCAGAATATAGCATACAAAGAAAATGCTGGAATTATTTCTGATAAACAAGCCGTTATTGAAAATGATAATTTGGTTACAACAGTCGAATTGAACAAAGACATTGCTTTTGAAATTAAAAAAATCAGAAATTATCTGGTTGGTAGTCTGGTTGTATGTTTATGTCATTTCGGAAGCGGAATGGTAAAAGATATGATGTTTGAAAAATTATGCTTTGAAGAATCGTTTTTCAATAACGCAGTAATTGCTGTCGGAAGTACCATTCCGTTTGTATGCATTTATCTAATGATGACAAGATTTCTTTATGGAAAGAGCAATGGAAATGAATAAGATTTTTCTGAAATATATGGATATTGAAGGCTATAAGAATTTCTACAACCGGGTACATGTGGATTTTTCACCTCACTTGAATATTGTAGCCGGCCCGCCAAAATTTGGAAAATCAAATCTTCTTAATGCTATAAATTGGACTTTGCTTGATACTGATGGTACGGACAACACTCCTGAAACAATCATTTTTCACGGTAATAAAACAAGAAAACCGTATGATTTTGCAGAAGTCACTCTCTGTTACGGCAAAGAAAATAATGAAGGATCAATCATTATTAAGCATCGGCTTGAGAGAAGTGGGAATAATTTCTGGCAGATAGACACAAAGCAATACGATTCATTTGAAAGTTTTAAGAATCATCTGCAGGAATTCAAATTTCCAGAATTGTGCTTGATTAAAGATTTTAATAAATCAAATAGAAATGTTTCAAATCATTTTGAAGGATTGTTAAAACAGGTGGACGAAAAACAATGCATTGTAGAAATATGTAAAGAGATTAATTGGCATAAGATTTCTAACAAGAAGATTCCAAACTGTCTTATCGGAATTTACCCAAGTGAGAATGATGTTATAAAAGTCATAGCACTAATTGATAGAATGGGTGACTAATTTGCAAGACAGGCAGTCGAAGATGAGTAGGCGGAAGAAAAAGAAAAAAGTACAAAAACACTGTATGTATTTGTGCATGAACGCTTATCTTGTTTCGTTTGGTAATATAGATTTTTGCGGCTTTAAAGTACCACAACTAATCAGCGGATATGTAAAAAAGATGCCGATGTTTTCCAATTTATCAATAAGAAACATTGAAAAGCAGTTCAAGAAAGGACTCTTGATTTTTTATTGTAAGAATAGGAAAAGATGCATTATATGGGAACATAAGTTGCAGCTGCTAAAAGCTGAAGATCTGACAGAAGATTTAATCAATCTCGTTGTTGAAATGTATAAACTGCGATTGACTGTCTTAAAAGCTTTTGTAGAAGAGTTATTCAGTTTTGAAGATGTTGGATATATAGAAGTAATGAGCCATGACTTGGGGCTGTCAGAAAAAGAAACAGATAATGTGATAAAAAGAATTAATTCAGGCCTTAATTTTAAATAATCAGCTATCGTTAAATGATAGTAAGAAATACTAGAATTAAAATCATCAGGAGGAAATTATGGATAAAGAAAAATTCTTAAAAAGCCGAACTGAATGGAAAAACTTTC
>NZ_JAZOUG010000352.1:0-6496 GCF_045657965.1 Treponema sp.
ATTCTTATTCTTGGTTTCATTCTTACAAAAACTCTTTTAAAACGTCTTCAGGGGAATATTGAAGCTCAATTTATTGAACAGTGCGATTCATCAATAGATGACTATGAACTTGCGGTTGAATCTAAATTAAAGCAGATTGAATCCCGTCTTGATATTTTTTATGCAAAAATTGCCTATAAAACACTTTCAATAAAAGAAATAACAGATTACCTCTTAAAAGAAAAAGAAAAAGTTTTACCTCCGTTTCACATGGTCGTATATGCAAATAAGGATGGGCATACCTGGAATTCTGCAGGTGATGAATACGATGTAACAGACAGGGCGTATTTTTATGAAATTATGTCCGGTAATACAGATTTTTTTGTAAGTTCAGTTCTTGATGCTAAGCATGACGGAAAATTAAGTCTGGTATTTGCTAGACCTGTCTTTAATGAAGATAATCAGATTATAGGTGCTTTAATTGCAGTCGCCTACATTGAAGATATACGAAATTATTTTGAAGAAATTTCACCTGATAAAAATAAAAGATTTGTAATTTGTGATAAAAACAGGCGGTTCATTTTTCATTATGATTCAAAATGGATTAACTGGACCTTTACTCCATGGATGTTTAATGAAAAAGTTCTGAAGGCTGGTAATGAAAGTTATAACGTAATAGAAACAAATGACACTAATGATAATCCTGTTTATCTTTTTACTAGAGAGTGTAAAACTGCACCATGGCTTCTTGGATATTCCGTTCCTGTTTCAGAGTTCACAAATCTAAGAAAAGCACAGGCTTCTTTTCAGAATTTTATTCTTGAAATTATTGCAATAGTTCTGGGACTTATATTCTTACTTGAAATATGGATTCATTCTGTTTTAGAGCGTCATCAAATACTCTCCACGAATATTGATTCTGTAACACATCTCTGGACGCATTCATTCTTCGAAAAAGAAGTAAACAAGCTTTTGCATCATTATCCGAATTTAAAATTTATGATGATTGAATCTGATATGCATGGTTTTAAATTTATTAATCAGAATTTTGGTGAAGCAAAAGCAAATAAAATTCTTTATACTTATTCAAGAATTTTATACGAAAGCTGTAAAAGTTTTGATTCTTTGTTAAGCCGTGGTTATGCTGATCATTTTTATATTTTCCTGAAAATTGAGTCTGTACATAAAGCAATGGCCTTTTTTAAACAGGCTCTGGTAAAATTTACAGGAGAAGTTCGTAAAAATGAAATCCCGTTGACCCCAAAATTCGGTATTTCGTTTTATCTTCCGCAAAAAAATGAAAAAGATGTAACAGCTCAGTCATTAATTACTCAGGCAAATTTCGCAAAGAATACGATTAAAGAAAATGCACTTTATCAATATGCAATCTATGACGAAAAATTACTTCAGCAGTGGAATGAAGATAATTTTATCGAAACTCATATGGAAGAGGCCCTTTTAAATAACGAATTTTTTGTTATGTATCAGCCAAAAATTGATTTAGCAACAGAAAAAGTTGTTGGCGCTGAAGCTTTGGTTCGATGGCAGAGCAGCGAACTTGGTTTTGTTGCACCAAATGATTTTATTCCGCTTTTTGAAAAGAACAATTTTGTCATAAAACTTGATTTCTATGTATATGAACAGGTTTTTAAGTTCTTGAAAAAATGTATAGATAATAATTCTCCTGTAGTTCCGATTTCAGTTAATGTATCACGTAATCATGATAAACCAGATAAATTTGTTTATGAATTTACAAATCTTCTGAAAAAATATGATATACCGGTTAATTTGATAGAAGTTGAACTTCTGGAAAGGGCTTCCTTAGATAAAAATCTTCTCAGGGATATTACAATTCTGCTTCAAAAAGAAGGACTCAGGGTTGCAATAGATGATTTTGGTTCCGGTGAGTCATCCTTGAATATGCTTTCTTCTATTCCTGCAAATATTTTAAAATTTGACCGTTCGTTCCTGTTTGCAAAAGATGAAAAAAACGGAACGCTTGATGTAGAATCAGAAAACTTTATTGAAACGCTTGTTGGTTTAGGAAAAAATCTAAAAAAGGAAACAATTTTTGAAGGTGTTGAAACTCAGGAACAGCGGGACTTTCTTAAAAAAATTAAATGCGATCAGGTGCAGGGCTATTTCTATTCTAAGCCGCTGCGTGAGGATGAATACATGGAGTTTCTTAAAAATCACAGATAAAACTCCATGTATTTCTGTCGCTACATGTTAATCAAAATAACCTTTAGCTTTTAAAAGCTCTGCGTTCAAAATACCACCCAATGCAGCTCCGCGTTTTGTGTTGTGGCTCAATGCAACGAACTTAACGTCGAATACATTGCATTTGCGCAGGCGGCCGAGTACACATGCCATGCCTTTTTCGGTGTCACGGTCGCGGTTTGGCTGCGGACGGTTTTCTTCTTCGCGGTAAACAATCGGATGCTCAGGGGCACTCGGAAGCTTGAGTTCCTGTGGAAGAGAAGTGAAGTTCTCCCATACTTTGAGAATCTGCTCAAGCGAAGGCTTTTTGTCTTCCGGCAAATCGAACTCAAGGTTTACGCTTGCTGTGTGTCCGTCGATTACAGGAACGCGTGTACAGGTTGAAGAAACAACAGGACCAGCTGCATTTTCGATTTTTCCGTCTTTTACGCTTCCCAAAATCTTGAGACATTCTTTTTCGGTTTTTTCTTCTTCGCCGCCGATGTACGGAACGATATTGTCAATCATATCAAAAGAAGGAACGCCAGGATATCCTGCTCCCGAAACTGCCTGCAAAGTTGTGACAATCATGCGTTTTACAGGATAGCCTGCCTGCTGCAAAGCGTAAAGCGGCATCATGTATGTCTGCAGCGAGCAGTTCGGTTTTACTGCAATAAAGCCCTTGTCCCAGCCGTGATGCTTTTTCTGCTCTGCAATTACGTCGAGGTGTGAAAAGTTGATTTCAGGAATGAGCATCGGAACATCTTCTGTCCAGCGGTTTGCACTTGCGTTAGAAACAACCGGGATTCCTTCTGCAGCATAAGCTGCTTCCAGAGCCTTGATTTCGTCTTTTCCCATTTCAAGGGCGCTGAATACAAAGCGGCACTTTCCTAATGCTGCCTTAGCATCGTTTGCATCCTGAACGATTAAATCTTTAACGTCTGCAGGAATGTTTGCGCCGATAAGCCAGCGGTTAGCGACAGCTTCTTTGTAAGCCTTTCCAGCCGAACGTGGGGATGCTGCAACATAAGTTACCTTGAACCAGGGATGATTTTCCAAAAGCTTGATATAGCGCTGACCGACCATTCCAGTAGCGCCCAAAACACCAACATTTATCTTTTCCGACATATAATTTTCTCCTTACAGTGCACACTCTTTAAGTGCGTTTTCAATTACTTTTTTTGCTTCGTCTGTGACTTCTACCAGAGGCAGGCGGCAAGGACCAGCCGGCATTTTTTTGAAGTTCATTGCGTACTTGATTGAAGTCGGGTTTCCGTCGACAAAGGCTGCCTTGAAGAACGGAAGCAGACGATAATGAATCTTTCGTGCTTCCTCGATGTTACCGTTCAACGCTTTGTTTGTCATTTCTGTGACAAGAGCAGGAGCAAGATTTGAAACAACAGAAATAATTCCGTCGCCGCCGACTGAAATTAAAGGTAGTGTAAGGCCGTCATCTCCGCTTAAAACAGCAAAATCAGGCTTTTTTGATTTAATCTGGGCAATTACATCCATCATCTGATTGATGTTGCCGCTTGCTTCTTTTACACCTGAGATGTTCGGCAGTTCTGCAATCCGCTCGAGAAGATCGGTCGGAATATTCAATCCTGTGCGTCCCTGAATGTTGTATACAATGATTGGAATGCCGACCTTTGAAACTGCTTCAAAGTGACGGAAAATTCCTTCTTTTGATGGTTTGTTGTAGTAAGGAGTGACTACAAGTGCCGCATCAGCTCCTGCTTTTTTTGCGCGTTCGCAGTATTTGACTGCATCTTTAGTGTTATTGCTTCCTGCTCCAAGAATTACAGGAATTTTTTTGCCTGTTTTTTTCTCGAATGATTTGACTTCTTCCATGACGATCTCAATAAGTTTGTCTTCTTCTGAACCAGGAGCTTCGTCAAGAGTTGGAGTTTCTGCTGTAGTTCCAAGTGGAACCAGCCCGTCAATTCCCTGCTCCAGCTGAAATTTGACGTTAGTTCTGAATCCTTCGTAATCAACAGAACCGTCAGCATTCATCGGAGTGATCATAGCAGTCAATGCACCGCGCAGTTTAGTCATTTTTTTAACCTCGATTTTGATTAAAACTGACTACATTTTACTGAAAATCATATAATTGAGCAATCTTAAATTTATTTCTGAAAATTCTTTAATGTTCGTTTAATTTATACTTAATGTTTTAACACTAAGAATACGTTATCGTTTGAAATGTAAGAAAAATAAGGAGATGCTTATGAAAAAGAAAATTCTTTCAGCAGTGGCACTGGCAGCACTTACAGCCACGCTCTTTGCTGCCACAAAATACAGTACAAATCCGGACGAATGTGTGGACGGCGTGTGCTTTGTTCCGCAGTATGCTGATGACGGACGGGAAAACTATGCTATTGTCTCTCCGGTCGGATATCACGATATGCCCATGATTAGTCAGACAAAGCGGCTTGACACTCTCAAAGGAAAAACAATTGCACTGGTCGGCGGCTCTTTTATGGCGGTAACCACACACAACGAGCTTAAAAAATGCATTGATAGGGAATTCCCCACTGCAAAGATTTATATGTTTGATGATGTCGGGCAGGCAGGTCCTTATTCTGTTTTTGCGCAGACTGAAAAAACAAAAGCCTTTCAGGCACGGCTCAAGGAACTTAAAGTTGATGCCGTGATTGTCGGAAACTGCGGCTGCGGACTTTGTACTACAAAAGAGACAGGGGATTCCATTGCTGCAGAGTATATAGGAATTCCTACTGTTACGGTTGCCGCTCCTACTTTTGTGGCGCAGGTTCATTCAACCGGCGTAAACCGCGGCGTTCCTGTCCTTCGTACGGCAGAGTATCCCGGTGCATTTGCATCTCATTCAAACGAAGAACTTAAGAAAAATGCGCGGGAAGTGCTCTGGCCGCAGATTAAAACCGCCCTCACAACTCAGATTACAAAAGATGAAATTGCAAAATACGCCCCTGAAGGAAAACGACCTGCTGACGAAATCATTTATTACGGAAATTATGATGAAGTGCAGGAGTTTCTTTCTATAAATAACTGGACCGACGGACTTCCTGTGGTGCCGCCGACTGACGAAAAAATCCAGGAATATCTGGCGTTTACACCGTATAAAGCAGATGATGTTCTCGGCACTTTTGCCCTTGCATACCGTGAATGTACCGTGTACACTGTGGCCGCAAATGCTGTAATGGCGGGCGTTCCCAAAGAGTTTATGCCTGTCTGCATTGCCTTTGTTGCCGGAATGAACGACGGTGAATGGCGTAAACCGCTTGCTTCTACTCACGGCTGGACTCCGTTTGCCTGGCTTAACGGGCCTCTTGCCCGTCAGTTAGGAATAGATAACGAACAGGGCATGATAAGTGAAAAAGTGAACAAAGCTTTGGGTCGGTTTATTGACCTTGCCCTGCTGAACATAGGCGGCTATTACGTAAAAGAAAACCGCATGGGAACTTTCGGCTATCTTACTCCGTTTACGTTCTCAGAAGATGATGAAGCGTGCGTAAAGTTAGGCTGGAAGCCGTATCATGTTCAGCAGGGGTACGACATAAATGCAAACACGATTACTGCCGGAAGTGCTCTTGCGTGGGGAAACAATGTTACTCCGGCAACTGACGATGCGCAGAAAATCATGGAGATAATGGCGTTTGACATTACGGAAAAGCAGCAGAACGGACTTGGAAACACAAAACCGCAGGTTCCGCGCACAATATTCATCACTGAGTATGTTGCCCGCGACCTTGCAAAAGAATACAAAACAAAATCAGCTCTTGAAGATGCTCTCATAGAAACTGCCCGCCGTCCGCTTGCCCTTCGCACTTATGCTCACTACTGGGCAAATACCGGCAGCAAACAGTACACCCGCCGTTCTTTTGAAGAGCAGTATGAAATGCTTTTAAAAGATGAAGATGAGCAGGCTGCCCTCACACCGACGCCGGAATGGTTAAAACCGGTTGTGGGTGACGAAAAAATAATGACAATTGCCACAATGAACAAAGGTGACACGGCATTCCTTGTTACCGGGGACGAAAACCGTAACAAATTCCAGGTAATGCCGGGAGGAGGATTTGTTACAACAGAAATCAAGCTTCCGGAAAACTGGAACGAACTGGTTGCCCCTCTTGGCTACGAGCCGATAGAGAATTTTTATCTGAAAGCCAGCTTCAATAAAGAAGAAAAGAAAGCGGCTCCTGCCAATAAAACTAAAAAGCAGCCGACGGCAGGAAAAAAGACGAAGAAAAAGCCAGTGTGACAAAATCACAGAAGAAATAAAAATTTTGTGGTAGAATTACAGAAAATAGAAAATTATATGTCATTGTCTGGCTCGGTA
>NZ_JAZOUG010000353.1:0-3914 GCF_045657965.1 Treponema sp.
GATTCATGCAGTAAAAGGATGTAGTTATGAGGCAGTTTTGTTAGTATCAACACCAACAGCTTTAGGGAAAGCAGGTTACTGGGAAAACTGGATAAATGATAAACAAGAAGCAACCCGAATGGCATATGTGGCATGCACACGACCTAAACACTTGCTCTGCTGGGCGGTTCCAAAATTGGATGATGAAAAACGGAATGTTATCGAAGAATTAGGATTTGAGAGAATGGAATTATAAATAACTAAATTTATGATTTTATATCGCAAATATGTTAATATCTCGATAAATGAATTATTTGAAAATTATTAGTAGTTTTCTTTTTTACGATTGAAAGTCCTTAAAATAGTACAATGAGTATGATATAATCAAAATTACTTAAGCAAAAATTAAAATGTTTACTAAAAGGAGTTTGAAAATGAACATAAAAATTAGTTTAATGAAATTTATGCTTTACAGGGATTTTGATATGTTAGAACTTACGAACCGATTGAAAGAAGTAAGAAAAAATATGGACTATCTTTCTAAAGGACAAGTTTTGGATATGAGTACTCTGACTGATGAAGAACAGGTGTTACATAAAAAAGCAAAAACATTTTACGAGGATGCTTGGAAAGAACAACTATCTGAATCTATTGGCAAATCGTCGCTTGAAAATTTCTCTGATGATGCACCTATCAAAATTATGGATGAGAGTTTAGAAAAAGTGATTTTGAGTAGTGTTATGCGACTTATCAGAGAGAACAAAATGAAAAAAATCTACAAAACTGTTATGCTCGTTAATGCTGATAAAATATATAAGATTGGTAACGAGTATGCTAAAGAAATTGGTAAGGAAAATATTTTTGCATTGACACCAGATGAAATGAAAAAGGTTCACGATATATTTGCTGATGGTATGTTACAGAGAAGAATGGCATGCTTACCTGCCGCATTTGAACTTTTAGAGATGTATAAATTACAAAAGAAAATGTCAGCTGATGAAGATTTCAATGAAAAAGTTTTGGAGAACCATGATAAGATTGACCACATCAGAAGAACACAACATACAAGAACAAAAGCTGGTTCGAATTTATCTCTCGATGAGTTACAGGAAAACCATAGTAATTTGTTGAACGATGGTGGTTCTTCGGTTGAAGAAATTGTTGAAACTCAAACAATGAGTGATTGGGAGAAAATTTTCTTGAGTGTTTTAAATGATGAAGAGAAAAAGATTTTTAAATTATTGCAACAGAAGAAAACTCAGGAAGAAATTGCTTCGGAGTTAGGTTACGAATCACAAAGCGCAATTTCAAAAAAGAAAAAGAAGATGGAAGAAAAAATCAGAGATGAAATTGCAAGACAAAATATGTAATTGAACTTAATATTTTTTCAGACCCTTGAGATTAATTTCTCAAGGGTCTTTTTTGTTGCAAAAAAAATTTAAAATTTTTTATTTTCTTGGAATAAACCGTATTTCTTGTGTCGGGGAATATATGGAAGGCAAAACTTCCGTGTACCTTGACAATTGAATAGTCTGGCCAACAGGATATGTGGGACCGAGTGGATTGAGCGATGACAACAGAAGAAATTCTGTGCCGCAGGAGAAAGATGTGAAAGCACCCTCGAAAGAGGATCGGCAAGCCTACCACTCCCACAAAACGCGCTGTACGCCCTTGTAGTGTGAATAGAAATCTACAGGGAGCAGCGTAGGAACGATGTTGGGTGAGACAGACAAAACGCATTCCACGAGGAAGTCATACAAACTTTCTCTTGTAGGAACGAATCATGGAGTGCAAATCAAAAAACGAGGAGGTGAAAATTGCACTCGGAATTGCAGGAGAGGGTGCAAAAAATTGATACGCTTAAAACAAAGATAAAGGCGTCGAGAAAAGGTCGGAAAATCCAGTGAAATCTATGCACAGTTCAGGAGTTTCGATAAGTTACCCAGCTTTAGCTGGGGCAAGCAGAGCGTCCGGATATCCGGTCGCAAAATTCACGGGCGGTAGCCCGAACCCACTATGAAAGGAGAATATATATGGGTGAAAAGAGAAAGCGTGATAAGACGCTGACAATTCGGCTTACTGAGTCGGAAAAATCAATGATTGAAAAGAAAGCGAGTAAGGCAAAATTGAATCTTACCGAGTACATAATTTCAGTTTCTTCAAAGAGTAAAATCTCTGTTACTGAAGATACAAAACCATTGTTGCTGGAGTTAAAAAGAATCGGTAATAACATAAATCAGATTGCTATGAAGATAAATTCTGGCGTGGTTAGTTCATATAACTTCGATGAAGTTATCTCGTTGCAACGAAAAATTTATGAGCAATTGTTGTTGCTTGTTGGTAAAAACTGATGGCAACTTTTCAATATATTAAAGAAAGTAAACAGACAATCAGTGCAATGAAAGGTGTCATAAATTACTGTGTTCAGGATAAAAAAGTTTATGATGAAGACAGCAACCGAAGACTTGTAGGTGGAGTTAATTGTGATGGTGAAAATGCTTTTACTGAATTTATGTTTACAAAAGAAAGTTACAAGAAAACTGATGGAATGAATTTCTATCAGTATGTGCAATCGTTCTCGCCAGACGAAAAAATATCTGCTGAAGATGTTCACAAAATTGGTCTTGAGTTTGCTGAAAAAGCGTGGCCAGGATATGAAGTTCTGGTTGCAACTCATAGCGATGCTGACCATCTGCATAATCATTTCGTTATCAATTCTGTAAGTTTTGAAAACGGAAAAAAGCTTCGTCAACCACCAGATACTGTCAAAAAGTTGCGTGGACTTAACGATGATATTTGTAAAAGTCACGGACTTTCTGTTCTTGAACCTTACACTAAAAGTGGTGATAAGTTGTCAACAAGAGAGTATCGTGCAGCTGAAAAAGGTGACAGTTGGAAGTTCAGATTGATGTCTGAAATTGATAATGCTATGAAAAAATCTGGTAACAAAAATGATTTCTTTAAAGAAATGAATAAACAAGGTTACAAAGTTACCTGGACAAAGGAAAGAAAATATATTACTTTCACTTGTCCTGATGGAAAGAAATGTCGTGACATAAAATTACACGAAGAAAAATATTTAAAGGAGAATATGGAATATGAATTACAACTCAGAGCAATGCTCTACAACAAGAAAAAATACTATGATAGCGAATCTGGTAGAAAAGAATTCGCAGAATATACAGAACCTCAGTCAGAGTTCAATGCCAGTGATGGTTCCGATTCAGGAAAAGGATTGGGATACAATGGTGGAACTTCTGAGTATGAATACGGAACTTTATCCGAAGATAATGGAATTGTTCACCAGACTTCTGACAGCAAGAAGAATGGAAGAAATAATGAATGTCTGGTCGGAGAGTCAAGAATCAATGAGCAAAGAATCATTGATGAGGATGGAAAAATTCTTGGAGACTTATCTGAAGAAAACGGAAAGTACACTGGAAGAAATGAAGCACCAAGAAATACAGGTTGGGAACAGAATCGACGAGATTACGAACGCTTCATTGGAAAAGATAGAGTGGTTAACAATGAAAGCGGACGACGCAGCAAGAATGTTAACCAGACGAAAAGTTCAAATTCAGTTAGGAATAGGAATGCTCGTGTCCTCAATAACGTCGGTACTGTCTGTTCTGCTTTGTCAACTCTTGGTGCAATAGGTGGCAAGCGAAAAGATGATGAAGAGGAAGAACCTGATGTTACAATGGGCGTAATTGCAGGTCTTGCAATTGGCACAGCTTTAGCTATATATGAACACAAGAAAGAAAAAGAAAGGAACAATGAAAATGAAATTTATAAGTCAACATCTGCATACAACAGCCAGTATGAAGATGCAAATAATGAAGAAAAAGAAAATGAAGAATACACAGGACCAGTTATGTCTGGTATGTAAGATGAATTAAATTAAGAAAGGAACGTGATACGGTCGTGGTTATATG
>NZ_JAZOUG010000354.1:0-7835 GCF_045657965.1 Treponema sp.
AAATGAATACATTATCGGCCGGTACATACTTATCGAAGATATTTCTGATGAAAAACGGCAGATTTTAGAGCAGAAACGTTTAAGAACTCTGGATCCTTTGACTAATGTCTATAACAAGGAATACTTTTTTGAAAAAGTTGAGCACCGCCTTAAATATGACCGGTTTACTCCATACTATCTCATTGTTACTGATTTAGTGAATTTCAAACTAATCAATGATTTGTACGGAAAGCATGCCGGTGATGATATTCTTATACGTATTGCTGATTCATTCCGAAAGTACTGTTCTTCTGATGATTTGTATGGCCGCCTTTATAACGATCATTTTGTAATGCTGGTACCACGCAGGCATTTTCATGAAGAAGCCTGGCTTGGTGCGTTTCAGATGAATATGTCCTATATGAATAATATTTCCTACACTGTAATCGGTCATATGGGCCTGTATGCAATTGATGATGTGACAACTCCTGTGTCTGTAATGTGTGACAGGGCTTTTCTTGCCATAAAAACAATCAAAAATGACTACAAAAACTGTTTTGCATATTATGATGAAAATCTTCGCAATGAAGTAATTCAGATGCAGATGCTTATGAATGAACTTCCAAAAGCGCTGGAATACGGTGAAGTTGAAATGTATCTTCAGCCTCAGTTTACAAAAGAACTTAGGGTTGTGGGTGCTGAAGCTCTTGTCCGCTGGCGTCATCCTGAGCGCGGTGTTATTCCTCCTGGAGATTTTATCGAAATTATCGAAAAAATTAATATAATTTCAGATGTTGATAAATATGTCTGGGAATGTGCCTGTAAAAAACTTGCTGAATGGCACAAGCAGGGACGCGATGATTTATATATTTCAGTAAATATTTCTCCAAAAGATTTTTATACGCTCGATTTATATGAAGTGCTTACATCTCTTGTTGAAAAATACCAGATTCCACCGTCAAGACTGAATCTTGAAATCACTGAAACAGCCGTAATTATGGATTTAAATAACCAGGGAAAACTTCTGGACAGACTGAGGGATTATGGTTTTCTTGTCGAGATGGATGATTTTGGAAGCGGTTATTCAAGTCTGAATATGCTTAAAGATATTTGTGTTGATGTCCTCAAAATTGATATGGGATTTTTACAAAAGTCTCAGAATGATGAAAAAAGCCGTCTGATTCTCGAAAAAATTATAATTCTTGCTAAAGCACTTGGAATGAAAGTTGTTACAGAAGGTGTAGAAACCGTTTCTCAGATTGATTTTCTTTCTGAGGTTGGATGTGATTTGTTTCAGGGGTTCTATTTTTCACGGCCGATTCCTGTTCCTGATTTTGAGGAACGCTACTTTTAAGAATAGGATGATGTATGAGCGAAAATAACGAAGAACTCAACCCGCCAGACTTGGAGAATGCACTCAAGGAAATGTGCAATCTCCTCTCAAAAACAAACGATGCGCATTTTATTTATGACTTTTTCGGATGCCTCTTTACGCCGGCCGAGCTGAACGATTTTGCAAAACGCTGGCTTCTGGTGCGTGAAATCGATAAGGGAACGACTCAGCGCGAAATTGCAAAAAAATTCCACATTTCACTCTGTAAAATTACGCGCGGTTCACGCGAATTAAAGAAAGATGCCAGCGCATTCCGTAAATTGCTTGATTACGCTGATAAATTAGAATAGTCACATTGAAGAAAAGACCTCGATTTACTATAATAGGTTTCACTATTTTAAAGAGGTCGTTTTTTTATGCACGCTATTGAATTGGAAAAGGCTTATAATCCCAAAGATTTTGAGGACAGAATTTACGGTCAGTGGGTCGAGAAGGGCTACTTCAAACCTGCGAGCGACGCTGATTCTCCGGTACATTCACAGAAATCATCCAACATTAAATATACGGTCGTCATTCCGCCGCCAAATGTAACAGGCGTTCTTCACATGGGCCACGGTCTTAACAATACTCTGCAGGATATCGTAGTCCGCTATCACCGGATGAAGGGCGATGATACTTTGTGGATTCCGGGAACTGACCATGCAGGTATTGCAACTCAGAATGTCGTTGAGCGAGCCCTCAAAAAGGAAGGCAAGTCTCGTAACGATTTGGGCCGTGAAAAATTCATCGAGCGTACATGGGAAGTTACCCACGACCATCATGACACAATCGTAAAACAGCAGAAAAAGCTCGGTAACTCAGTTGACTGGAGCCGCGAGCGCTTTACTTATGACGAAGGCCTTTCAAAGGCTGTCCGCGATGTTTTCGTTACATTGTATGAGCGCGGCCTCATGTACAAAGGTCAGCGTCTCGTAAACTGGTGTCCTCGCTGTGGAACTGCTCTTGCTGATGACGAAGTTGACCACGTTGACACTCAGGGTGCAATGTATCACCTTTTCTACGAATATGCAGACGGAAGCGGTAAAATCGAAGTTGCAACAACCCGACCGGAAACATTCTTCGGTGATACAGCCGTTGCCGTAAACCCTGACGACGAGCGATACAAGGGACTCGTCGGCAAAATGCTCAAACTTCCTCTTACAGGTAAAGAAATCCCGATCATCGCTGATTCTTACGTTGATAAAGAATTCGGAACCGGTATGGTTAAAATCACTCCGGCACACGACCCGAACGACTGGGAAGTGGGCTTGCGTCACAATCTTGAAGTAATCAATCTTTTGAATCCGGACGGAACTTTAAACGACAATGTTCCAGAAAAATACCGCGGCCTTAAATGCGAACAGGCACGAAAACTTGTAATCGAAGATTTGACAGAATCCGGTCTTTTCAAGGGCGAAGAAAAGATGACTCACTCAGTCGGTCACTGCTACCGCTGTAAGACAGTCGTTGAGCCGTATTTGAGCTATCAGTGGTTCGTAAAAATGAAGCCACTTGCAGAAAAAGCACTCAAAGCATGGCGCGACGAAGAAATCGTGTTTTATCCTAGAAAATGGGAAAATACATACACACACTGGATGGAAAATATCCGTGACTGGTGTGTAAGCCGCCAGATCTGGTGGGGACACAGAATTCCTGCATGGTACTGCGAATGTGGCGAAACAATCGTAAGCCGTGAAGATGTTACAAAATGTCCTAAGTGTGGAAGCACAAATGTAAAACAGGACCCGGACGTTCTCGATACATGGTTCTCTTCATGGCTCTGGCCGTTCTCAACTTTGGGCTGGCCGCAGAATACAGAAGATTTACAGAAATTCTACCCGACAACAGCTCTTGTAACTGCATACGACATTATCTTCTTCTGGGTAAGCCGCATGATTATGGCAGGTCTTGAGTTCACCGGAAAAGCTCCTTTCCACGATATTTACATTCACGGTCTTGTGCGCGACAAGCAGGGACGAAAAATGTCTAAATCGCTCGGAAACGGTCTTGATCCTCTTGAAATCATCGAACAGTACGGAAGTGACGCGCTCAAATTCACTCTTGCTTATCTTGCAGCTCAGGGACAGGACGTTCTCGTTGACAACGATTCATTCAAAATGGGAAGTCGTTTTTGTAACAAAGTATGGAACGCAAGCCGCTACATTCTTGGAAACCTTGAAGGACGCAATTTAGTTCCTGTAAAAGATTCAGATTTGAACGAGCTCGACAAATGGATTTTCACCGAACTCAATGCCGCTGCAAAAAATGCGCGCGAAGCACTGGATTCATACCGCTACAACGATGCTGCAAGTGCAGTTTACGAATATTTCTGGAACAATTTCTGTGACTGGTATGTAGAGGCAACCAAGCTTTCATTCTGGCACGGAGACGATGCCGAAAAAGACAGGGCAGTTTCAGTTCTCTTAAACGTTCTCGAAGAATCTTTGCGGCTTTTGCATCCGTTCATTCCGTTCGTAACAGAAGAGATTTACTCAAAACTTCCTCTTGCTGAAATTATCGAAAACCGCAAAAAAGCCGGCGGACAGAAGGTTATGTCTAACGAAACATATTCTGACCTCCTTGTTACCGCTCCGTACCCTGAGTTTACAGAAGGCCGGGAAGATGCAAAAATCACTGCACGCTTTGGTGCTTTGCAGGATTTAATCCGCTCAGTCCGGGGCTTGCGTAACGAGTGCGGTGTAAACCCAGCCGACAAAATCAATCTTGCAGTTTTAATCGAAAAAGGAAGCAATGCCGAAGTCTGCCGCGAAAAGGTCGAAATGATTCAGCTTCTTGCAGGTCTTTCAAAGGTTGAATTCGTCGAATCAAAACCTGGAAAATCAATCGGTACTGTCGGAACAGGCTTTGAAGCATTCATCATCCTCGACGAAAACATCAATAAAGATCAGCTTCTTCTTCACTTCCAGAAAGATTTGGAAAAAAATCAGAAGGATGCAGAAAGAACCGAAGCCAAGCTGGGCGGCAAATTCGCCGAGCACGCACCGGCCGAAGTAGTTCAGGCAGAACGCGAAAAACTTGCCGAAACAAAACGCCGTATCGAAAAGCTTGGAACATATATCGAAGCATTGAAATAAACGGAGGGAGCTTATGCCGTCAAAATATGAGATGAAAACCGAAAAACCGGAGCAGATGGATAAGGAGCACATGCAACAGCTCAAGCATATTATCCTTGCTCCGTACATGCAGCTTTCAACCGGACTTATCGGTAAGAGCCGTCATGCAGGCGGAAATATGTTCCGTCATCAGATTGATACACTCGGCATTCTCATTGACTACGGTTATATCGACTCCGTTCTGCTTAAAGCAGCCCTTGTTCATGATACTGTCGAAGATATTCCGGATTTTGATAAAAACGAAATTATCAACGCTGATTCAGAAGGTCAGCAGGTTTTGGATTTGGTTCTCGAAGTAACAAGGCGTGAAGACGAGAACAAGCAGCAGTTTCTCCGCCGCATAATCAATAACGGCAGTCAGAAGGCAAAAATTTTAAAGTGTGCTGACCGCATTTCCAACATGATTTCACTTGGCTTTGTCACTGATCCTAAATTTATCGAGCGTTACTGTGATGAAACTGAATTCTTCCTGCTTCCGATGGCACTTGAAATCGACTTTAATATGTATCACGAGCTTATCGAGCTTATCCGTACCCGCCGGCGTTATCTTGAAGACGGCGGATATTTCTGTAATAAACACAAAGAATCTTCAAGCGACAAAATTTAACACTTTTCTGGCTAAACAGGACTTAACAGCAATAAAATTTGCCAATTTCTGTGGTTCGTGCGATAATTTTTCTATATGAAATTTACAAAACGCACTCTTCCAAAAAATCTTCCGCTTTTACTAAAAGAGCGGGTAAGTCAGTGTCCTTCTGTTTATCTTCAGGCTTCTAAGGATAAAAACGGTGTCTATCAGTATTACACATATGAAGAATTTTATGATTCTGTGATTGCCTTTGCGCAGGCTCTTCTGTCAATTGGTGTAAAGCGCGGGGATAACATTGCACTTATGAGTGACAACAGGCGCGAATGGTTTATTGCAGACTATTCAATTCTTTGTCTTGGAGCCGCAGATGTTCCCCGCGGCTGTGATTCAATGGGCACAGAAATGCGTTTTATCACAAGTTATGCTGACTGTGTGTATGGAATTTTTGAAAATGAAAAACAGCTTTTAAAAATTCTTGAAAAAAAAGATGAAGTTCCGCTTTTAAAGACTGTAATTCTTTTTGATAAAATGAGCTCTGAAACTGAAACTAAAGCCGGTGAAGCAGGGCTTTTATTTTATTATTTTGCAGATTTACTGGAAAAGGGAAGGAAAATTGTTTCAGAAAATCCGGAACTAAGAAAAAAAGAAATCGAAGATGAAATGGAAAAGACTAATCCTGATGATGTTGCAACGATGATTTTTACTTCGGGAACTACTGGTACTCCAAAAGGTGTTATGCTTACACATAACAATTATATTTCTCAGCTTTCTGTAATTCATGATTTTATAAACTGTAAAGAAGGTGACTGGTGGATGACGATTCTTCCTGTGTGGCATGTGTTTGAACGTCTTATTCAGTATGTTGCCGTACATATGAAGTGTGGTCTTGCTTATTCAAAACCTGCAGCTCCTGTTCTGCTTCCGGATATGGCAGTTATACGGCCGCAGTGGATTTGCGGTGTTCCGCGTTTATGGGAAGCGCTTGCAACGGGTGTTATACGGACTATGAAAAAGACAGGCGGAATAACTTTAAGGCTGTTTAATTTCTTTATCGGTGTCGGTTCCCGGTATGCACTTATGCGCGATTATGTTTTTGGAAATCTGCCTCAGCTTTCTTCAAAAAAACGCTGCAGATTTTTCGATACTTTGACCGGCTTTTTGCCATGGATTCTTCTCTGGCCGTTTCATAAACTTGGTGATGTGCTTGTCTTTAAAAAAATCCGGGCAAAAATGGGCGGGCGTATTTCAATTGCAATTTCCGGAGGCGGTGCCCTTCAAAAGGAAATCGACAATTTTTACCGTGCAATCGGTTTGAATCTGCTTGAAGGCTATGGCATGAGTGAAACAGCTCCTGTTATTTCTTTCCGTGATTACCGCCATCCGCGGCCGGGTGTTGTAGGTGTGGTTTTCCCGACTTTTGAATTACGGATTGTAGAAGAAGAGCATGGAATCATAAAGAGTATGAATCCGCTTCCTCCGGGAAAGCAGGGGCTTATTGTTGTCCGCTCTCCTCAGGTAATGAAAGGTTATTACAAACGGCCGGATTTAACCGAGAGGGTAATCGATAAAGACGGCTGGCTTAACACAGGTGACCTTGGAATTATGAGCCATGACAATGAAATTAAAATCACGGGCCGTGCAAAAGATACAATCGTGCTTCTTGACGGCGAGAATATTGAGCCGAGTGTGATAGAAGCTTCTCTTCTGGCAAGCGATTTTATCGAAAGTGTAATGGTAGTCGGTCAGGATAAAAAATACCTTGGCGCACTTATTGTGCCGGCTAAAGAGAATCTTATTTCGTATGCAAATGAGAATAACATTGTTTATACAAGTTACGAAAATCTACTTGTTTTACCGGAAATCCGCAGTCTTTTCGAAGGAATCATCAATGATAAAATAAAATCAGCGAACGGATTCAGAATCTGCGAAAAGATTTATAAATTTGCGCTTATTCCAAAATCATTTGAAGCCGGTGTAGAACTTTCTGCAAAGCTTGAGATGATGCGCTATAAAATCGCGGAAATGTACAAAAAGGAAATAAACGACTTGTTTGTGTGAAAATATAGACTATTTTACGAAAATTCGGTATTTTATAATTAACAATTTTGAATCTTTATTTTTAGGAGATAAAAATGGCAGTAAAGGTTGCTATTAACGGTTTCGGCCGTATTGGTCGTTTGGCATTCCGCCAGATGTTCGGTGCAGAAGGTTACGAGGTTGTCGCTATCAACGATTTGACAAGCCCAAAAATGCTCGCTCACCTCTTGAAGTATGATACAGCACAGGGTGGATACGCTGGCCGCATCGGTGAAGGAAAACACACTGTAGAAGCTCATGACGGTGAAGGCGAAGATAACTACATCGTAGTAGACGGTAAAAAAATCGTCATTTACAAAATGCCTAACGCTGCTGATCTTCCATGGGGAAAAATCGGTGTTGACGTAGTTCTCGAGTGTACAGGTTTCTACGTATCAAAAGAAAAGAGCCAGGCACACATCAATGCAGGTGCTAAAAAGGTTGTAATCTCAGCTCCAGCTGGAAACGACCTCCCAACAATTGTTTACAACGTAAACCACAAAACTCTCAAAAAGGGTGACAATATCATTTCTGCAGCCAGCTGTACAACAAACTGTCTCGCTCCAATGGCAAAAGCTCTCAACGACGCTTTCCCAATTCAGAGTGGTATCATGAGCACAATCCATGCTTACACTGGCGACCAGATGATTCTCGACGGTCCTCAGCGCAAGGGTGACCTCCGTCG